>NZ_JAVLBC010000006.1:0-1227 GCF_031581305.1 Halomonas sp. | reverse complement strand
AGCGTGTTATCGGCGCTGCAGTCCGACACTGATGTGGCGCCGATCCAGCAGACCAGCTGACAGGTCAGCCAAGCGCTGCTTGACGTTGTGGAAGCGGTGCGCCAGGGAGCGACACCAGCCGTGAGCCACCGAGAATTTGGGGTATTCCCGTCGCGACCCGTTCAAGACACCAGGCGCTGGCGCCTGGCCAGTGGTTACTGACTATCGCTTGCTGGACCGCCGGCCAGGCAAGATACGGGACCGAGTAACGCTGCCGGATGGCCTCGGCGGCGATTTTCTTCACAGGGCTCTCCGACGAGGGGCCGCGTATCCAACTGGGCGATGGTGTATGAACCCCAAGGGGCCGCCTGGCGTGGCTGGCTCGATCGTTTTGGCCTTGCTGGCCGCCGGCGCGATGTTTTGTGGCGTGGGTGCCATTCTGTCGGATTCGGTCACCACACCGGCGAAATTCGGAGGCGACCACCGTGTGCACGGCACGGATACCGTCTTGATCGGTGTGGGCGGCTTGGCTATCGCCGCCCGAATTCTGGTTGGCAGGCGAGGCGGACACGCCGGTGTTGTGGTGTCGGTCGCCCTTGCCGTCATCGGCGGCCTGTTCTGGTTAGCCGTGGTGTAGGCGACTCGCTGCGCTGCAATGCCCTTCATCGCCATGTACCCGCGCCGCTCCGCAGCGGCTCGCCATCGTCGGGCACCAGCCATACCTCGCCGGCCACGCCGACGTTCAGCGTCAGCGGAGATTCGGCGAGGATACCCAGCGACCACGGCGGGGGGATGACCAATGACGAAGACGCACTTGCCCCGAGTCGAGTGACAGTTTCCCCCATGTTCCCTAAGCTGGTTGAAACGCCAACCAGCAAGGGAACTGTCAATGGCCGACCACACTGCACCCCGCATCACCTTGCAGCCGCATACCCGACGGGTGCGCATTCTTGATGGCGACACCCTGATCGCCGATACCCACAATGCCATCGAACTGCGCGAACGTGGCTATCCGCCGAGGCAGTATCTACCCCGCGATGATGTGCGCATGGACTTGCTGACGCCCTCTGAGAACGTTACCCATTGTCCGTTCAAGGGCGACACGACCTACTACTCGCTACCCGATATCTCCGATATGGCCTGGAGCTATGAACAGCCGACTGAGGAGATGCAGGCGATTGCCGGCCGGCTGGCGTTTGACGCCGACAAGGCGACGGAGATTGTAGAGTGAAGTCAGATATCGACCCA
>NZ_JAVLBC010000163.1:0-7278 GCF_031581305.1 Halomonas sp. | reverse complement strand
CCTCCTCCACCACCGGGGGCAGGATCGCCGGAGGGCATTTCCGACTGCTTGCCCCGGGGGTGCTCGAACTCATGCCGGACACCGCCGCGGCAAGCGCGAAAGCCTGCGTGCTCTCGGTCGGCGTCCACGGCAACGAGACGGCCCCGATGGAGCTGCTCGGCGAGGTCCTGGCTCGCCTGGAAGCCGGTCTGGTGCGCCTGGGGGCGCCGCTGCTGGTGATCCTGGGCAACCCCGAGGCGATCCGGCGCGGCGAGCGCTATGTCGCCACCAACCTCAACCGGCTGTTCCGCCGCGACCTCGCGGAGGCGGGTGACGAGCCCGACCGGGCCCGGGTGCTGATGGCCGAGGTGGATGCCTTCTACACCCGCCATCCCGGCCGTGAGCGCCTGCACTACGACCTGCACACGGCGATCCGCGACAGCCGCTTCCCGCGCTTCGTGGTCGAGCCCTTCGCCGAGACGCCGACGCCTCCCGAGCAGTGGCGCTGGCTGGCCGCCGCCGGCATCCAGGCGGTACTGCACCAGCATCGCCACAGCTGGACCTTCTCCCACTACGCGAAGCACTACCATGGCGCCGCGGCCTTCACCCTGGAGCTGGGCCGTGCCCTGCCCTTCGGCCATAACGACCTGGCGCCCCTGGCCCCCATGGGCCGGCTGCTCCAGGCGCTGGTCGAGGGCCGGGAGCCGGCCGCCGACGACCCCGGCACCATGGCCTTCTTCCGCGCCGAACACGAGCTGTTGCGCCACGGCGAAGCGTTCCGGCTCTGCTTTCCCGACGATACGCCCAACTTCAGCGAGTTCCCGCCGGGCACCCGACTGGCGGAAGACGCCGTCGCCGGCGAGACCCGCGTCGGCGAGACCCCCCTGTCAGTGGTCTTTCCCAATGCCGATGTCGAGATCGGCGCCCGGGCAGCGCTGCTGGTGGTGCCGAGCCCGCCACCGGCCTGACGACACCCCCGGCAACCCACAACAACAATCGCCAGGAGAATCCCCATGCCCCATGCCATCCCCGTCCCGGACCGAGGTAGACTATCCGGCTGGTCGCGGTCCCCTTCCGGAAATCCTCCGGCCTGTTAGAATCGCCCTCTTTTTATGCTCGGCGTTGATCCTCGGCCGACCCTTGATGCGGCGGACCGCCCACGATCTGGAGCCTGTTCCATGGCCGATACCCCGATTCCGCTGGAAGTGCGCAACATCACCAAGCGCTTCGGCGACGCAGAGGTCCTCAAGGGCCTCTCCCTGAAGGCCCACAAGGGCGATGTCATAACGCTGATCGGCGCTTCCGGCTCCGGCAAGAGCACCTTCCTGCGCTGCATGAACCTGCTCGAGCAACCCGACGAGGGCGAGGTGATCGTCCACGGCGAGGAGATCCGCTTCAGGATGACAAAACACGGCCGTGAACCGGCCGACTGGAAGCAGGTCGTGCGCATGCGCGCCAGGCTCTCCATGGTCTTCCAGAGCTTCAACCTCTGGGCTCACATGACGCTGCTCGAGAACGTCATCGAGGCCCCGGTCCATGTGCTCGGCAAGCCCAAAAAGGAGGCCATTGCCCATGCCCGGCAGCTGCTCGAACGGGTGGGTCTGGACAAGCACGCCGACTACTACCCGGCCCAGATGTCCGGCGGCCAGCAGCAGCGCGGCGCCATCGCCCGAGCACTGGCCATGGACCCGGAGGTCATGCTCTTCGACGAGCCCACCTCGGCGCTGGACCCGGAGCTGGTCGGCGACGTGCTGAAGGTAATGCGCGACCTTGCCCAGGAGGGTCGCACCATGATCGTGGTCACCCACGAGATGGCCTTCGCCCGCGACGTGTCCACCCAGGTGATCTATCTCCACCAGGGGCGGGTCGAGGAAGCCGGACCACCGCAGGAGGTGCTGGACAACCCGCGCTCCGAGCGACTCAAGCAGTTCCTGGCGCCCAAGCACTGAGGCGACCCGGACGAGGAGATCCCCATGATCGACCTGCACGGCTACGGCCCACGTCTCGCGGAAGGCGCGCTGATCACCATCGAACTGGCAGTGCTATCGCTGATCCTGGCCATCGTGCTGGGCCTGCTCACCGCCAGCGCCAAGATGTCGCGCAGCTGGCTGGCCCACCGCATCGGCACCCTCTACACCACCGTCATCCGCGGCGTGCCCGATCTGGTGCTGATGATGCTGCTGTTCTTCGGCGGCCAGATCGGTATCAACATGGTCACCGACCAACTCTATGAGCGCTTCGGGTGGGACGTCTTCATCAACGTCAACGAGTTCGTCGCCGGCGTGGTCACTATCGGGCTGATCTTCGGCGCCTACATGGGCGAGACCTTCCGCGGCGCCTTCCTGGCGGTGGACAGCGGCCAGATCGAGGCCGGGCGTGCCTACGGCATGAACCACTGGCTGGTGTTCCGGCGTATCCGCTTCCCGCAGATGATGCGTCACGCCATTCCGGGGCTCTCCAACAACTGGATGGTGCTGCTCAAGACCACCGCCCTGGTCTCGGTGATCGGCCTCACCGACATGGTGCGCGTGGCTGCCGAGGCCTCCAAGGCCACCCGCGAACCCTTTACCTTCATGATCATCGTCGCCGCCGTCTACCTGTTGATCGCCACGGTCTCGGAGTGGGGCTTCGCGCGGCTGCAGAAACGCTATAACGTCGGCTACCGGGAGGCGGACTGATGGAAGCCTTGATGACCTGGCTGGAGGCCCAGCTCGCCGACAACAGCATCTTCACCCTGCAGACCCTCGGCTACTACGGCGAGGGCCTGGTCACCACCGTGCAGTTGGTGTTCCTGTCGCTGGTGATCGGCCTGGTGCTGGCGGTACCGCTGGCCATCGGCCGCGGTTCGAAGCACCGCTGGATCAGCCTGCCGATCTTTCTCTACTGCTATGTGTTCCGCGGCACGCCGCTGCTGGTACAGCTCTACCTGATCTACTACGGCGTGGTGTTCGTCGAGGGGATCCAGGAGACCTGGCTGTGGGTGATCCTCGAGAAGCCCTTCGTGCCGGCGCTGATTGCCTTCACCCTCAACACTGCAGCCTACACCACCGAGATCTTCCGCGGTGCCATCAAGTCCACAGCCCGGGGCGAGATCGAGGCGGCGCGAGCCTACGGCATGTCCCGGGGGCTGATGCTGCGGCGCATCGTGTTGCCCAGCGCCTTCCGCCGGGCCCTGCCGGCCTACGGCAACGAAGTGATCTTCATGCTCCACGCCAGCGCCATCGCCAGCGTGGTCACCATCATGGACCTCACCGGCGCGGCACGCTTCGTCTACGCGCGCTACTACGCGCCCTTCGATGCCTTCCTGTTCGTGGCGGCGATCTATCTCTGCCTCACTTTCGCGATCCTCTACCTGTTCCGCTATCTGGAAAGGCGGCTGCTGGCGCACCTCAAGCCGGCCAGCGGCTGACCATTGACGACAAGGAGCGTCAAACAAGCGTTGGAAGCGAGCGCTCGAATCCAGCGTTCGCCCCTTCCGATGGGCCCGATCATGGAATATCGTGATCGAGTCAGCACCCACAAGGTGAACGCACCAACAACACGGGAAGACACCCATGAAGCTACACAAGATCCTGAGTCTCGGCGTCATCGGCGCCACCCTGGTCGCCGGCACTGCCAGCGCCGAGGTCCGCGACATCCGCATCGGCGTCGACGTGCCCTACGAGCCCATGGAGTTCCGCACTCCCGAGGGCGAGCTGACCGGCTTCGACATCGAGCTGGGCAATGCCCTGTGTGCCGAGATCGGCATCCAGTGCGAGTGGGTCGTGCAGGGCTGGGATGGCATCATTCCCGGCCTCCAGGCACGCAAGTACGACGCCATCATGTCCTCGATGACCATCAACGAGCAGCGTCGTGAGCAGGTACTGTTCTCCGATCCCTACATCACGCCGCCGTCGGCCTGGTTCGCGCCCAGCGACGTCGAGATCGGCACCCCGTCCGACGAGACCCTCGACGGCCTGACCCTCGGCGTGCAGCGCGGTACCCTGCAGGACAACTACGTGACCGACTTGTACGGCGACGTGGCCGACGTCAACCGTTACGCCACCGCCGACGACATGGTGCTGGACATGGACTCCGGCCGCCTGGACGCGGTCTTCCTCGACTTCCCGATCGGCAAGTCCACCCTGCTCGACAGCGAGGCCGGTGACTACAAGCTGGTCGGCGAGAAGATCACCGAACCCAAGGAGTACTTCGGCGAAGGCTTCGGCATTGCCTTCCGTCAGCGCGACCAGGAGCTGGCCGCCGCCTTCAACGAGGCGCTGGCCACGCTCGAGTCCAACGGCACCTACGACGAGATCCACGCGACCTATTTCGGCGCGGAGTGAGAGTGAGCCGACCGGCGCCGGGCGAGTCGCTTGGGGCGTCATAAAGCGCTCCAGTTACACACGCCACAATCGACCGTCAGCAAACGACCGGGGCCCTCAGGGGCCCCGGTCGTGTGTTTGGAAAGTACATTGGGTCGGGTACGCTGGAGCCGCTCTTCGGGCAGGCGTCACCGGCGCATCGCGATCGCTCGGCGCACGAAGGCCAGAATCCAGTGCACCATCTTTACCCTATCGCTCGGCTTGACCGGCGGCCCCCATCGCCTGATGCCGAGCGTGCCGCAACGTCTGTGACTCGGTTGGTACCCCGCGCACTTCGCGGCCATCGCCCTGTGGTTATGGCTCGCCGGCGTGCTGGGCTGGATAGCGCGCCTCGACCAGAAATACCTTGAACGCCTGCCATAGCGGGCTGCGATAGCGCTGGGGGTGCCAGACCAGGGAGAAGGTGCGGCGCAGCCGGAGCGGCGTGTCCAGGGCGATCAGCTCGCCGCGCTCGAGCTCGCCGGCCACGCTCAGCCGCGACAGGCAGCCGAGCCCCAGGCCGGCCCGCACCGCCTGCTTGATCGCCTCGTGCTGGCCAAGCTCCATGCGCACCCTGGGCGGCGCGCCGCGGGCGCGCATGACCTGCTCGAAGACGCTGCGGGTGCCCGAGCCAGTCTCGCGCAGGATCCAGTCGGCCTCGGCCAGCGTCGCCTCGTCGAGCCGCCCGCGCCGGGCCAGCCCATGGCCCGGCGCGGCCACCACCACCAGGTGATCCTCGCACCAGGGCTCACTGGCCAGTGCCGGCTCGCGACACTCCCCCTCGATCAGCCCCAGGTCCGCCTCCAGGCGCAGCACATCGGTGATCACCTCGAAGGTGTTGCGCAGCTTGAGCCGCAGGTCCGCCGCCGGGTGTGCCTCGCTGAAGCGGCCGGCCAGGGCCGGCAGCAGGTAGGTGCCCACGGTGGCGCTGGCGGAGACGCTGAGCATCCCCTGCAGACGCCCCTCGGGCTCGGTGGCCTCGGCCACGAAGCCGGCGACGCCGTCCAGCAGCTCCTCGGCCCGGGGCAGCAGCCGGCGGCCCAGGTCGTTGAGGTGCAGGCGGCGCCCCAGCCGCTCGAAGAGCGCGATACCCAGGTGCCGCTCGAGGTCCGAGAGCGCCTGGCTGGTCGCCGACTGGGAGAGGCTGAGCTCGGCGGCGGCCGCGCTGACCGTGCCGAGGCGTGCCACCGTGGCGAAGACCTGCAGCTGTCGAAAACTCACCGTGGGTGTCATATCGGTTTTTCCGAATAGCCAGTTCGTGATTAACCGATAACCATACGAGCTGAGCCGCGCCTAGGATAGTCCCGAACATCCCCCGAGAGGACATCATCATGTGGCAAGGCCTGGTGGTCTGCATCGCCCTGACCGCCGCCGGCTTTGGGCTGGCGCAACTTCCCCCGCTGGCCAGTGCCGGCATCAGCCCCCTGGTGGTGGCGCTGCTGCTGGGCATCGTGGTCGGCAACACCCCGCTGGCCGGCCGCTTGCGCCATACCGCGTCGGGGCTCAAGTTCGCCACCCCCTGGCTGCTGCGCAGCGGCATCGTGCTGTTCGGCCTCTCGCTGACCCTGCAGCAGGTCGCCGCGCTGGGCCCCCGGGTGCTGCTGCTCGACGTATTGGTCATCTCGAGCGTGCTGATCGTCGGCTATTTCCTCGGCACCCGAGTGCTGGGCATGGACCGCGAGACCACCCTGCTGACCAGCGCCGGCAGCGCCATCTGTGGCGCCGCCGCGGTGCTGGCCACCGAGTCGACCATCCGCTCGCGCCCGGCAGCCACCTCCATGGCGGTGGCCACGGTGGTGCTGTTCGGCTCGCTGGCGATGCTGCTCTACCCGCTGCTCTATCCACTGCTGGCCATGGACGAGGGCCTCTACGGCATCTATATCGGTGCTACCGTCCACGAGGTCGCCCAAGTGGTGGCCGCCGGCGAGGCGGTGGGCCCCGAGGCCCTGGCCAACGCGGTGATCGTCAAGCTGGTGCGGGTGATGCTGCTGTTGCCCTTCCTGCTGATCGTCGGCCAGTGGTGGATGCGCCGTCGCGAGGGGGGCGAGACGCAGGCAGCCGGCGGCGGCCTGGTGATCCCCTGGTTCGCCTTCGGCTTCATGGCCATGGTGGTCTTCAACAGCCTGGTTCGCCTGCCCGCCCCCCTGCACGACGGCCTGGTGCTGGCCGGCCAGCTGGCGCTGACCATGGCCATGGCGGCGCTGGGCTACGAGACTCGCCTGGAGAAGCTGCGCAGCCTCGGCCTGCGCCCCTTCATCCTGGCCCTGACGCTGTTCGTGATGCTGCTCACCGGCGGCTTCCTGGCCAGCCGCCTGCTGATGGGCTGATGCGCTCGGCCGGGGCTTGATCCGCAGAGGACCTGGCCGGTCGAGCATCGAGACGGGCGACGGTCACGGCCGTTTTCGTATCCGTTATCTCAGCACCCGCTTGACCAGCAGCGGCCCGAGGATTTCGAAGAGCACGGTCGAGGCCACCACCGCCGCGAGCAGTGCCGGGCCATGCTCGGGAAAGCGTTCGGCGGCGAGCAGCGCCATGCCCATCGCGACCCCGGCCTGGGGGGTCAGGGCCAGGCCAAGGTTCCCCGGCAGATCGGCCTGGCGCTGCCGAGCCAGGCAGACCCCGAGCATGCCGCCCAGGTAGCGACCGAACAGACGCAGCAGAATATAGGCCAGCGTCAGGCCGAGAGCATCACCGAAGCGATACAGATCAATGCTTGCCCCCGACAACACGAAGAAGAATACCAGGAAAGGCCACTCGATCAGCTCGATCTCATTGAACGAACGCGTGTGGTGGCGCGAGAGATTGGCCACCAGGGCCCCGGTGATCATCGCGGCCAGCAGGGACGAGACCCCGAGCCAGGACGAGATGCCGGCCAGCAGCAGGATCAGGGCCAAGGCTTCCACCTGGGTCGGCTCCCCGGGTGCCAGGCGCGCCGTCAACCAGGCCGCGGGCAACC
>NZ_JAVLBC010000005.1:34504-35996 GCF_031581305.1 Halomonas sp. | reverse complement strand
AGACCACCTCGCAGCCCTGCAACAGGCCTATGGCGAGGTGCTGACACGCCTGGGCCTCGATGGGGTACTGCTCTACAGCGGCCACCCCCGCTGTCACTTCGCCGACGACCAGGAGGCGAGCTTCGCCGCCTACGGCCACTTCATGCACTGGACCGGCCAAGCCGACCTAGCGCGCAGCTGGCTGCTGATCCGCCCGGGCCAGCGACCCAGGCTCAAGGTCCATGCCCCGGACGACTTCTGGCACCTGCCGGCCCGCCTGCCCGACGAGCCCTGGGTGGAAACCTTCGAGATCGAGATGGGCCGCGACGATAACCCGCCCACCCTGCCAGCCGGTCGCTTCGCCGTGCTCGGCGACGTGTCCTCAGCGCGCGCCGAGACGCTCGGCGCCGCCTGCAACCCGGCAGCCCTGGTGAGCGCCCTGGACGAGGGCCGAATCCGCAAGAGCGACTACGAGATCGCCTGCTTGCGCAGCGCCAACAAACAAGCCATGGCCGGCCATCGCGCGGCACGATACGCCTTTCTGGAGGGTGGAGCCGAGCTCGATATCCAACTCGCCTACCTGAGCGCCTCCCGCCAGCGGGAGTCCGCCCTGCCCTACGGCAACATCGTCGGGCTCAACGCCCATGGTGGCGTACTGCACTACCAGCACTACGACAGCGTCGCCCCCACGGGACGGCGTAGCCTGCTGCTCGACGCCGGCCATCGCCACCGGGGCTACTGCGCCGATATCACCCGCACCTGGGCCGGTCCCCACGCCGAACCCGCCTTCGCGCCGCTGATCGAGGGGGTCACGGCGCTGCAACGCCAACTGATCGACGCACTGACGCCAGGGGTACACTATGTGGACCTGCACCAGCGCATGCACCGGGGCCTGGGAGAGCTGCTGGCCGACCAGGGGCTGGTCCACTGCACGCCAGAGGCCGCGGTCAACCAGGGCATCACCCGGGCCGTCTGCCCCCATGGCCTGGGCCATTCGCTGGGCCTGCAGGTCCATGACGTGGCCGGCCGGGTGGACGGCGCGGGTCGGCCACTGCCACCGCCCGAGCGGGACCCCGCCCTGCGCCTCACCCGGGAACTGGAGGCCGGCATGGTGGTCACCATGGAACCCGGACTCTACGTGATCCCCATGCTGCTGGCACCGTTGAAGGAGCGCGCGGTGAGCCATGACATCGACTGGTCGCTGGTCGAGCGCCTGGCCGACCATGGCGGCATCCGCATCGAGGACAACGTGGTGATCACCTCCACCGGTCACGACAACCTCACCCCACCGGCGTGACGCTGCGATGACCTCCACCTGGCACGCTGCCGACTTCCGCTCGCCGCCCGGGCTAGGCAATCGGCATGTCCAGACCCTGCTGCCTCGCTTCTTGCCGACACCGAGCATCACCACCGAGACCGAGATCCTCGAGCTGCCGGACGGGGATTTTGTGGAACTGGCCTGGGCGCACCCCCTTCCCGAACGGGCCGATGCGCCCATCCTGCTGCTCTTCCA
>NZ_JAVLBC010000005.1:0-34404 GCF_031581305.1 Halomonas sp. | reverse complement strand
CCTGGACTTGGCCGGGGCCATCGTCATCAGCGCCCCGCTGGATCTATCGGCCTGTGCCGACACCCTCCACCAGGGCTTCTCCAGGGTCTACGAACGCCACCTGCTCGGCTCGCTGAAGCGCAAGATGGCCCCTCGCCTGGCCAGTGGCGAACTGCCGCTTTCGATCACCCCGCAGGGGCTCGAGGCCCTGTCGAGCCTGCGTGACTACGACGAGGCCGTGACGGCGCCTCTGCATGGCTTCGACGGCGCCGAGGATTACTACCGGCGTGCCTCAGCCGGTCCCCTGCTGGACCAGGTCGAGCTGCCGATGCTCATCCTGCATGCCGACGATGATCCCTTCATGCCGCCGGCATTGTTCAGGCGTCTACCCACACCTTCCGACTCGGTGCGGGTGGAGCTCGCCCGACACGGAGGGCACGTCGGGTTCGTGGAGTGGCGAGAGAGAAGGATGAAATCATGGCTGGCTCACCGGGTCACTCACCAGCTCGAAGCCTGGGAGCGTCCCGTGGAGCGGGTGGGCTGGTCCGCCGGGTGGAGGTTCAGCCGATCGGGCAGCTGACGCCGGTCCCCTTCAGGCCGCAGTAGCCCCCCGGGTTCTTCGCCAGGTACTGCTGGTGGTACTCCTCGGCGTAGTAGAAGGCCTCGAGGGGCTCGATCTCGGTGGTCACGGGCCCCCTGCCGCTGCACGAGAGCGCCTCGGCATAGGTCTCGCGACTGCGTTCGGCTACCTCGCGCTGGCCAGGCGTGGTGGTGAGGATGATCGAGCGGTACTGGCTGCCGATGTCATTTCCCTGGCGGTAGCCCTGGGTCGGGTCATGGGCCTCCCAGAACACCCGCAGCAGGGTCTCCAGGTCGATCTGGCCGGGGTCGAAGACCACCCGCACTACCTCGGCATGGCCGGTCCGGCCGCTGCAGGTCTGCTCGTAGGTGGGGTTCGGGGTCACGCCGCCGGCATAGCCCACCGCGGTGACGTGCACGCCCGGCAACGGCCAGAAGAGTCGCTCGGCCCCCCAGAAGCAGCCCAGACCGAGCACGATCTCTTCCATGCCCTCGGGCCATGGGGGCTGCATGGCGTGACCGTTGACCAGGTGGGTTCCGCTGATCGGCAGCGGCGTGTCGCGCCCCTCGGGCGCATGGTCGGGATGCAGTGGCATGGGTGGGGCTCCATTATCCGTTGGAATATCCGCCTGGTATGGCGGGTTGTCTCATGGGCTCGGGGGGTTGCCCGGCAAGCTGAAACGGTAGACCAGGTCGACCGCCTGGGCCGCCCCCGAGACTGCCTCGAGATAAAGGCTGCGCCACAGCTGGTAGCGCAGGGTGAGCTCGGCGATAGGCGAGAAGACGCCCACCCCGTAGCCGATACTCAACCGATCGGTCAGATTGCCGGTGACCACTACCTGGCTCTCCTCCCCGGCCCCGGCGGTGTCGAGGCTCAAGTCGTCGATGCCGAAGGCCTCGCCGATGGCGCCCACGGCGCCGCCTGTCTGCCCCAGAGTGAGGCCGATCAGCGCCGAGGTCAGGGCCCCATCGGCACCGCTGCTGCTGTCGGGAGCGCGGCCGCGCAGCAGGTAGGAAAGTGCACTGGCCTCGTCCATGGCCGGCTCGGAGAAGATCTCCAGGGTGGGGGCGTCCGCCGAGCCGGTGACGCGCAGGCCGGCGATCACTTCATCCAGGGTGGCCGCGGGATTGCGGATCGCTTCGAAGTCGAGCAGCGGCTGTCCCGGGGGACCGCTGAAGAAGATGATTCCCTCACGGATCAGCAGGTCCTGGCCAAAGGCCCGGAAGCGGCCATCGACCAGACTGACATCGCCGAACAGCTGGATCGGCCCGCTCTGCTGGCGGACCTCAAGGTTACCCGACAGACCCGCTTCCAGGCCATAGGCTTCCAGTTGCATGTCCGGCCCCAGGGAGAGGGTGATCAGAATGTCGATGGCCATGCCGGACCGGGCCATGGCCTCGGCGGTGGATTCGCCCGGCGGTTCACCTGCCACGGCCTCGGCTTCAACGGACAGACGGTCCTGCTCCTCGGTGATGATCACTTCGTCCGGGCTCGGGGCCATGGCCGCGTCGGGCACCTCCCCCACCTCGAGCCGCGCCCAGGGGATATCGACCGCCCCACGGACCTGCAGCCGCTCCGAGGTGGCGCGGATTCTCAGGTCCGGGGCCAGGCGCATGCGGCCGAAGCTCGGCAGCACTGCCAGTAGGGGATCATCAACGGCCTGCAAGTCGACGGCGGCCTGCCAGCTGCCCGACGCCGGCCAACGCGCATTGCCGCCGATCTCCAGGCGCCCCTCGTCGGCCATCAGGAAGCCGTTGATGTCGGCCCGGTCGCCGGCCAGCTCCACGACCAGCTCCCCGTCGCGAACCTCCAGCGGCAGCTCCAGGCCGCCGGCCCTCAGCCCCGCCAGGGCGAGCCGGCCATCGAGCCGGGGCATCTCGCGGGTGCCACCGATGCGGATATCGCCGTCGAGTCCCCCTTGCAGAGTCTCCAGGCCGGCCGCCAGAGGACGATAAGGCGCCAGGCGCAGGTCATCGATTCGCAGCCGGCCGTCGAGAGCGCCCTCCCCCAGCGGCTCGTCGATGCCGAGGGCCAGGCGCAGCTCGCCGCTGTCGGCCAGCCCCAACACCAGGTCAAGCTCCGCTTGCGACTCGCTGGCTTCCAGCGACACTCCCAGCGAGGTGCCGGGGACCGACCAGGGTCGACCATAGGCGTCCTCGCCGGTGACCTCGGCGCGGCTGTCGAGATCGGCGGCCAGCTCCCAGCGCGCTCCGCCGGCGGACCAGCCGGCCGCCAGCGTGCCGGCGCTCTCGCCGCTGATGCGCCACCCTGGCGGCATGGTGGCGTCGGCCAGGTCCATGGGCAGGTCACGGATGACGAGCGCCGCCCGGCCGGCCTCTGCAGCGGCCTCCAGCGGCTCGGTCAGGCACAGCTCGCCCCCCTGGCGACGAATCAGGCAGAAGGGGGCCACCCGCGCCGAGCCCGCGAGCAGGTCGGCGTCGAAGGTCAGCGCCTCGGCAAGGCGGATATCGCCGAAGTCGCTGTCGACCTCCAGCGGTGACAGGACCCCGTGATAGCGCTCCCGGGTGCCGCCGAGCCCGCCCTCCAGGACCAGAGCCAACCGCGACAGCGGCATCTCGTCGCCGCCCTCGGCGGCCAGGCGCAGGACGTGTTCGGAGAGACGACCCTCGACGTTCAGGGTGAGCACGTCGAGACGCTGCCCACCGGCCTCGAGGCGGCTGAGCTCCAGGGCCAGCGCCAGGTCGGGGTCCTCCAGGCCGGCGACACGTGCCGTGAGGTCGAGCGACTGCACCCCATTGCCGGCGAAGGCCAGCGAGCGACCGGTCAGCGCGAGGTCGAGCTCTGGCGCCTCCAGGGTGCCGGCCGTGGTGAAGCGCCCGGCCAGGGTGCCGCCGAGGTCAGGGTAGAGGCTCTCCAGCGCAGGCATGTCCAGGTCGCCGGCCAGGTCCAGGGCCTTGCGGGTCACCCGCCCGGCCATGCTGACCCGGTTGGCGCCCTGGCGGAAGTCGAGGGTCTCGATATCCCAGCGCATCTCGCTGTCCCCGGCGAGGACGGCCTCGAGACTCAGTGGCCGATCGTCCAGTACGCCCTGGATATCCAGCCCCGGCACCTCGAGTCGCCAGCCCGCGTCATCCTGGACGAAGGCCAGCTCGCCGCCGCCGCCCAGGCGCCCATCGAGCCCCTCGACGAAGCGGCCGGGGTCCACGTTGTCCAGCGACAGCGTGGCCTCGACGACGAGACCCTCGTGCCAGGCGGCCTGGCCGCGACTGACCAGCACGGCGCCCAGCTGATTGACCGTCAACGGTGACCAGCGGAAGTGGTCGAGGTCACCGCTGCCACTGACCAGCAGGTCGGTGGGCGGCAGCGCCGGGCCCCGGACATTGAGCGACACCCGACTGCGATAGTCGACCAGGCTGCCCTCCAGATGCACCGCGAGGTCCTCGACGTGCCAGGGCTCGACGGTCGCTTCATCCGGCGCGTCGTCCCCCTGGACCGGCTCCTCCTGCGCCCCGCTTGTCGGCACCTCCTCGGCCTCGGGCAGCGGCCACTGGAGGGCATCGCTCTGCAGTGAGGCCGAGAATGGCAGAGCCGGGTCCAGGGCGTCGAGTCGCGCCACCAGCTGGGCCTCCACCGGGCCCTGAGTGACCAGGTCGACCTCGAGATCAGCCAGGCTACCGGCGAGCGCGAGTTCGATGCGCTCCCCCGCCAGCGCCGGCATCCGCTCCGGGAGGTAGAGGTCCGCGGCCAGTCGGGCCTCCAGGGGATAGTCGTCGCGAAGCGTCACGCGGGCCTTCAGCTCGGCATCCGCATCGGCGGTGGCGACCGCCAGGGTGTCGATCTCGACCTCCTGGCCGCGGGCGCTGAGGCGCACCAGCAGCTGCTCCACGCCATACTCGACCGACCCGGCCATGGCGAAGTCCTCGATGGCCAGTTCCGGCACCTCCACGGCAATCGGCAGGGACACCTCGGGGAGCACACGCCGCGGCTGCTCGTCGAGGGGTAGGTCGGCAAGCCCCTCCAGTTCGGCGGCAGCCCGGGCCGTCAAGGGCGAGCGCACGGCGATGGCCGCATCGATGGCCGTCGCCGAGAGCCGGGGCCCTTCCTGTTCTGCCTCGCTCAGGGCCAGGCGGATACCCGCCGAGAGCGGGAGAGTCAGGCGCGTCTCGGCCAGTCGGGTCGGCAGAAGGGTCAGGGTGTTCTCCTCGGCCCGGAGGCCGCTGGTGAAGGAGGCCCAGGTCAGCTGCGTCCCGTCGGCGAGCTGCAGGGTCACATCGCTCAGCGACAGCTCGCGCAGTGCCACCGGGAACGGCAGGCGGATCTCCGCGAGGGGCGCGCCGCCCCCCTCCTCCGACGCCGCCCCAGGCTCGACGTCGGCTTCTGCCAGGCGGATATCGGCGCCTTCCATGGCCAGTCGGTCGATGCAGAGCTGACCCTGCAGGACGCACTCCTCGGACCAGGCCAGTTCGAGGCGGCTCAGGGCGATGCGGGCCGCTCCGGCCTCCAGGCGAAGGTCATGCAATACCAGGCGATCAAGCGGGGCGCCCTCCACGGCCCCCAGTTCGTATAATCCGCGCTTGGCGCCCTGCTCGAGCAGCACGCCGGTGCCCCAGGGCGAGAGCGCCAGGCCCAGCAGAAACAGTGCCAGGCCCAGTAGCCATATTGGCAGGACGATCAGCAGTCGGGCCAGGGCCCAGGACAATGCACGGGTTCTCAATGGGGACCCTCAGAATTCCGGGCCGATGGCGAAGTGGATGCGGAAGGCATCCTCCACGTCAAAGGGGTGGGCAATATCGAGGCGAATCGGGCCGACGGGAGAGATCCAGCGTACGCCGAGGCCGGCGCCGGTATTGAGGTCGCCCGGGCTCCAGTCGCTGAAGGCATCGCCGGTGTCGACGAAGCTTGCCGCCCACCACTTGCCGGTGATGCGGCGCTGGGCCTCCAGACTCGCGGTGAACAGTTGCTCGCCGCCCACCAGCCGGCCATTGTCGTTCTCGGCGGCGAGGCTCTCGAAGGCGTAGCCGCGCACGCTGCGATCGCCGCCGGTGAAGAAGCGCAGCGAGGGCGGCACATCCGCGAAGTCGTCGGTGGTGATGCTGCCGACACCGACCCGGCCGACGAAGCGGTTATCGTCGCCAAGCATGCGGATCCATTCGCTGTCGCCGGTGAGGCGCAGGAACTCGGCAGCCGAGCCCCACCAGTCGCTGGAATACTCCACGGAAAGACGCTGTCGATCACCCCAGGTGGGAAAGGTGGGATGGCGGGTGCGGGTACGTGACCAGCTGATGCCGGGATAGAGCAGCAGCACCTGGTTGGAGACGCCGGCCTGGGTGAAGTCCTCGTAGGTGCCGCGCAGGTAGAGGGTCTGCTCCCAGCCGTTGTCGAACGTCCAGCGACGGGCCGCCTCCACCGTGCTCTCCAGGGTTCGGGTGTCCTCGTTATCCTTGTTGCGCAGGCCGTACTGGAAGCGGTAGCTGTCACGCAGCGGGTCGGCCAGCGGCAGGGTATAGACCCCGGTGAACTGCTGCTCCGGCCCCGAGAGGTAGAGGTCGTGATCCAGACCATGGCCGTAGTGGTTGATCCAGGGCTGGTTCCAGGCGAAATGCAGCCGGGGGCCCACGTCGGTGGCATAGCCCACCCCCACCTCGAACTGGTGGCGGTCGGCGGGGGTCACCACCACGTCGATCGGCACCTCGGGGGCGGCGGGGCGCTGCAGGCCGGCGGACGCCACCAGCGCCTCGGAAGCGATACGCGGCCCAGGGTCGACGGACCCCATGCCCTCGATATCGAGGAACTGCCACCAGCCCCGCTCGGCATCCGGCAGTGCCAGTCGGGCCAGTTCCCGGTCGAGGCGCGGGCGCACGTTCACCGAGGCGAACCACTCTGTCTGGCCCAGGCGCTGATTGAACCTGGCCACCTCGCTCGCCAGGTAGGCTTGCCCGCTGGTGAAGGGAGCCAGGGTTTTCAGCCGCGAGGGCTCGATATGATGCCCCTGGAAGGTCACGTCACCGAAGCGGTAACGCTTTCCGCTATCCAGTGCCAGGTAGAGCCGGGCGCTATTGGCATAGGGCCTGACCTCCATCCGGCGATTGGCAAAGCGCCAATCGAAATAGCCGCGCTCGAGGGCCAGGTTCGCGAGCCGGCTGCGCAAACTGTCGAAGGGGGCATGGCGCAAGCGGTCTCCCTCCGACAGGGGGAAGGCCTCGATCGCCTCGGTGAAGAGGGCATCCTCCGCGGCGTCGCCGGTCACTGAGAGCGAGAGGACCTCGATCCGCACCGGCTCTCCGGGACTGATGGCCAGGGTCACCCGAGTCGGTGCCTCGGGATCGTCGAAACGCGGTTCGATCCGGGGCGAGTAGTAGCCAAAGACCCGCAGCGCCTCACTGCTGCGCCGCAGTACCTCGCTCTCCAGACGAGCGGGACTGTACTGCTCGGCCTCGAGCCCATCGAGGTAAAGGCGAATGTTCTCCGCCAGCGGATCCTCGACGCCCTCGATACTTGCCTCGAGGGCCAGGGCGCCGGGCGCGAGGCCCAGGCAGACTGCCGCCATTCCCAGGCGTGTGAACACGCGATCATCCATTGGTAACGCTTCCTGACTGGCGACATGTCACTGGCGCAGGACCTCGAGCTGGGCACTCAACGCGAGTTGCGACTGGCGCAGCTCGCGAAGCCCGGACTCGACGTCCCGAAGCCGGTTGCCCAGCGACGCTATCCGTTCCTTCGCATCATCGCGTGATCCCGTCAGAGCTTCAACGCCGGCCTCGAGTTCCGACAGCGCTTCTTCCAGAAATGCCAGGCGCGATTGATGGGCATCACCTTGGTCGGCAACGCGTCCTTCCAGGGCCTCCAGTGCTGCAGCCAAGGTCTCGCGGCGGTCACTCCCCGCCTCGCGGGCCTCATCGAGGGCGACCAGGCGCTCGCGTAGCGCGGCTCGCCCCTCTTCGCCCACCCGCTCCAAGGCATCCAGGGAGGTCCGGGTCGCGGCCAGGGTGGCATCCCGCGTCTCGGCTTCCTCGCTGAGCGACGCTAGCCGAGTCTCGAGGGCATCGATCGCCTGCTCGAGTGGCGCCAGACGCTCTGCCCGCTGCGTCTCGAGCGTGGCCAGGCGCCCGTCGATCACCGCATCGAGCTCGACTTCCAGGTTGGCCAGCTCGTCCAGGCGATCCTGCAGCGTGGTGAGGGCATCCCCCCGGCCCTCTTCCGCGTCGAAGCGGGCATGCACGTTGGAGAGTTCACCGCTGACCCGGGCGAGTTCGGCCTGCAGGCGCGCCCGCTCCTGCCAGCCGGCCCAGGCCAGGGCGGCACAGGCGGCAATGAGCAACAGCACCAGCAGCCACAGGGGCCATACCCGCGGGGGGGGAGGCTGACGCCAGCGTTGCGCCGACAGGCTGGCATCCGGGTCCGGTACGATCGGCCGGGGGGACCGGGAGGTCTCCGGGCGCTCTGCCATGACGAACTCCTTCTCTGGTGAACTGGGTGGCCGGTGGCGCCGGCCGGGGCCGGTTGGATTGGCGCCCCCGGGGCCGGGTGCTATGATGCCGCGACAGCACCGACACATCGTCCTGATAGTGTAAGGTTTTTTGTCATCGAAACGCACGGGGCACGTCAACGCCAGCTGACGGGCCTTGAACCCCGACGTTCCGATGCCGCACCATGGTGTGCTGTACCGAGACCGATGACGACAAGGAGAGAGATTCGATGGCATTCGAACTGCCCGCACTGCCTTACGAGAAGAACGCGCTGGAACCGCACATCTCCGCCGAGACCCTCGAGTATCACTACGGCAAACACCACCAGACCTACGTGAACAAGCTCAACGAGCTGACCGACGGCACCGACGATGCCAACAAGTCCCTGGAGGAGATCATCAAGTCTTCATCCGGTGGCCTGTTCAACCAGGCGGCCCAGGTCTGGAACCACACCTTCTACTGGCACTGCCTGTCGCCCAACGGTGGCGGTGAGCCGAGCGGCGCGCTGGCCGAGGCCATCAATGCCAAGTTCGGATCCTTCGACAAGTTCAAGGAAACCTTCAACGCCCAGGCCGCGGGCAACTTCGGCTCCGGCTGGACCTGGCTGATCAAGACCGATGACGGCGGCGTCGACATCGTCAACACCAGCAACGCCGATACCCCCATTGCCCATGGCCAGACCCCACTGCTGACCATCGATGTGTGGGAACATGCCTACTACATCGATTACCGCAATGCGCGACCGAAGTACCTCGAGAACGTCTGGAATGTTCTCAACTGGGACTTTGTCGCCCAGAATTTCAGCTGATCGCCCGGCGCTGTGGCGCCAACCGGCTGAACGCAAGCGGCCCCGCCAACTGGCGGGGCCGCTTGCGTTGGTCAGCCCCGATGCGGGGCGACCAGGATCGCGAGCGCCTGCTAGGGATCGGCGCGTCGTCCAATCCCCCGGTAGTGCATGCCGCAGGCGGCGACATGGGCAGGGTCGTAGATGTTGCGACCGTCGAGCAGCAGCTTCTCGCCGAGTCGCTCGGCCAGCCGGGGCCAGTCGGGGTTCCAGTAGGCCTTCCACTCGGTGACCAGCATCAGCGCATCGGCCCCCTCGCAGGCCTCCAGGGGATCCCCCCGGAACACCTCGAGCAGCGGGTGCTCGCCGACCTCGGCCAGCACGGCCGGGATCGCCGCCGGATCGTGCAGGCGAACCCGCACACCTTGTGCCCAGAGTGCGCGCAGCAGCGTGAGCACCGGCGCCTGGTCGATGCGGGCGGTACCGGGCTTGAAGGCCGCCCCCCAGATGGCGATGCAGCGGCCCTCCAGGCGACCGTGGAAGTGTGCCCAGAGCTTGCGGAACAGCGTCTCCTTCTTGTGCTCGTTGATATCGAGCACCTGGTCGAGCAACGCCGAATGGCGCCCGCTCGCCGACTGGACGTCGGCCAGGCGCATCAGGTCACGGGAGAAGTTGGGGCCACCAAAGCCGCAGCCGGGATAGAGGTACTCGTAGCCGATGCGCGAGTCGGCGCCCATGCCTTGCCGCACATGTTCCACGTCGACCCCCAGGCTGTCGGCCAGTCCGGCGATATCGTTCATGTAGCTGATGCGCGTGGCAAGCATGCCGTTGATGGCCAGCTTGGTGAGCTCCGCAGCACGCCGGGGCATGCGCTGGAACACCTCACGACGGCGGTTGAAGGCGCGCAGCAGCTCGCGCACCTGTCGCTCCGCCCCGTCGTCGTCACAGCCCAGCAGCCAGCGGGAGGGCCGGGTGAAGGTCTCCCAGGCGCGCCCCTCCTCGAGCAGGTCGGCCAGGGCGACTGCCCGACAGCCGTCCAGTCGTGACTCCAGTTGCTCGGTCTCCCCCACCGGGAAGGTGGAGTTGTTGACCAGCGCCGCCCCGGGGCAGAGACCGGTCATCAGTCGCGCGACGCTGTCGGCGGCGTCCTGGCGCTGGTCCGGCGAGACGGCGAGCCAGAGCACGTCGAAGGGCTCGCCACCGGCGGCGTCCTGCTCGTCGGCGACCAGGCGCAGGCTGCCTTGGTCCAAGCCTTCCTCGAGACGGCGCATCAGTTCCGGTTCGCTGGTCAACCAGCCGCTGGTGGAGAGTGCCGGCCAGTCTGCCGAGGCGTGGGGTAGCCAGGTCACCCGGTGGCCGACCCAGGAGAGCGCCGCTGCGGCAGTGGCGGCGGCCAACTCGCTGCCATGAATCAGTACCCGCATGGGCCTCACTCCTCTCTGGCGTAGCGCGTCAGCAGCTCACGAAACCCCTGGCCGTAGCGCGCATGGCGGCGACCATAGGCGAGGATCGCTTCCAGGTAGCCCAGCTGATGGCCACAGTCGTAGGTCTTGCCACGCATCCGCCAGGCATCCACGCCCTCCTCGCGACGCAGGGTCTCGATGGCATCGGTGAGCTGGATCTCGTTACCGGCCCCCGGCGGGGTATCGGCGAGCAGCGAGAAGATGCGACCCGGCAGCACATAGCGGCCGATCACCGCCAGGTTGGAGGGCGCTTCATCGACAGGGGGCTTCTCCACCACGCCTGAGATCGGCCGCGACTCGCCGGGGCCCGGGAGCTCACCGCCAGTATCGACGATGCCGTACTTGTGAACCATGTCGTGGGGCACCTCCTCGACCATCAGCTGGCTGTGATGGCTGGCCTCGAAGGAAGCGATCATGCCGGCGAGGTCGTTGGGCTCGATGCCCTCGTCGTCGACCAGCACGTCGGGCAGCAGCACCGCGAAGGGCTCGTCGTCACCCACCACCGGGCGCGCGCAGAGCACGGCGTGGCCCAGGCCCAGCGGCTCGGGTTGGCGTACGCTGATGATATTGACCTCGGCAGGCACGATGGAGCGCAGCTCCTCCAGCAGCTCCGTCTTGCCCTTGGCCTCGAGGCTCGCCTCGAGCTCGAAGTGCTTGTCGAAGTGGTTCTCGATGGCGCTCTTGGTGCCATGGGTCACCAGCACGATATCGCGAATGCCGGCGGCAACGGCCTCCTGGACCACGTACTGGATCACTGGCCGGTCGACGATGGTGATCATCTCCTTGGGAATGGCCTTGGAGGCCGGAAGACAGCGCGTGCCGAATCCGGCAACGGGAAGAACAGCCTTGTTGATCATGGTGCGGTCCCTGTCACTATTGAGTGATATAGCGCCCCGGGAAAGCGTGGGAATGCTCTTCCGGGAGCGGGTACAATACCTCATGATACCGGACCGAGCCTGGCCTGCCAGAGTGTCAGGTCGGCGACAGCAAGGAGAGAGCAGATGAGTGCAAGCCACCCGGAAGCGGAGAACGTCGACCAGGCCGAGATCGCCAAGTTCGAGGGCCTGGCCGAGCGCTGGTGGGATCCGCAGGGCGAGTTCAAGCCACTCCACGACATCAATCCGCTGCGCCTGGACTTCATCGATGCCCGGACGGGACTGGCCGGGCGACGGGTGCTTGACGTGGGCTGTGGCGGGGGCATCCTTGCCGAGGCCATGGCTCATCGCGGTGCCGAGGTCACCGGTATCGACCTGGGAGAAGCACCGCTGGCCGTGGCCCGACGGCATGCCAAGGAGAGCGGTGTGGCCATCGCCTACCGTTGCATCAGCGTCGAGGAGATGGCCAGGGCCCACCCCGGCGAGTTCGACGTGGTGACCTGCCTGGAGATGCTCGAGCATGTGCCGGATCCCGGCTCGGTGGTCCGCGCCTGTGCCACCGTGGTCAAACCCGGTGGCCAGGTATTCTTCTCGACCCTGAACCGCAATCCCAAGGCCTATGCGCTGGCGGTGCTCGGCGCCGAGTATGTGTTACGCATGTTGCCGCCCGGCACTCACGACTACCGCCGCTTCATCCGTCCGTCGGAGCTGGCCGGCTGGTGCCGTGAAGCCGGCCTTGAGGTGCGCGAGCAGAATGGCCTGGTCTTTCATCCGTTGACCCGGCGCTATGCCCTGTCGTCGCACGATGTCTCGGTCAACTATCTGATGCACTGTCGCCGGGAGACGACGTGATGGCCGGGCAACCGCCCCGGGCCCTGCTTTTCGACCTGGACGGCACCCTGGTGGACACCGCGCCGGACCTGGCACGGGCCACCAATGCCCTGCGCCGCCACCATGGGCTGCCCGCCCTGCCCTATCCGGTAATCCGCGCCCAGGTCTCCAACGGCGGCAGTGCCCTGGTGACGCTGGCACTGGGCCTTGTCAAGGAGGCCGAGGGCCATGGCGAGGCGCGCGCCTTCCTGCTCGAGGCCTATGGACGGGCGGTGGCCGAGGAGAGCCGGGTCTTCTTCCCGCTGGAGCAACTGCTGGCAGAATGGGAGGCAAGCGCCCGCCCCTGGGGAATCGTCACCAACAAGCCTCGGGCCTATGCCGCGCCGCTGGTCGCGGCCCTGGGGCTTGCGCCCGGCGCCCTGCTCTGCGCCGACGACCTGCCGGTCAAGAAGCCCGACCCCGAGCCCCTGCGGGAGGCCGCGCGTCGTCTTCGGGCGACGGCGGCAGAGTGCTGGTATATCGGTGATCACCGGCGTGACATGCAGGCGGCACGCGCCGCCGGCATGGCCGCGATAGCGGTGGGGTATGGCTATGTCGAGGAGGGGGACGACTACAGGACGTGGCCGGCCGACCTCTGGTTCGATACCGCCGAGGCCCTGGTAGCGGCACTGCACGCCGCCAGGCGGGACGGGTGAAGAAGTACTTTGTGGGAGCGCAATTCATTGCGCGAATGGCGCCGACAGGCGCCCTAAGCTGAGAGCCCATTGCCCGTGAAGGCCTCCGGCCTTCTTTCGCGATCTGAAGATCGCTCCCACTAGACAGCATCTCGCCTATGCGCGAAGAACCCGCCCTCACCCCTGTTTCGGCGGCTGGGCGTCGAATTTCTCGCCGTTGTGGCCGCGACTGTCCGCCCCCATCAGCCACAGGTAGGTGGGCATGATTTCCTCTGGGGTGCGCAGCGTCATCTCGTTTTCCCCGGGATAGGCGCTCTTGCGCATGGCGGTGCGCGTCGCCCCGGGGTTGAGGCTGTTGACCCGCAGGGTGCCCAGATGCTCGACCTCGTCGGCCAGCACCTCGACGAAGCCCTCGGTGGCGGACTTGGATACCGCGTAGGCCCCCCAGTAGGCCCGACCCCGGCGTCCCACGCTCGAGGAGGTGAACACCAAAGAGGCGTCCGGCGAGCTCTTCAACAGCGGCAGCAGGGCCTGGGTCATCCAGATCGGCCCATTGATATTGACCTGCATCACCTTCTCCCAGAGCTCGGGATTGTACTGCTCGAAGGGGGTGATGCGGCCCAGAATGCCGGCGTTGTGCAGGATACCGTCGAGGCGACCGAACTCCTTGTCGAGGGTCTCCGCCATGTCGTGGTAGTCCTTGAGCGTGGCCCCCTCGAAGTTCAGCGGGAAGATGGCCGGCTGGGGGCCCCCGGCGGCCTCGATCTCGTCGTAGACCTTCTCCAGCTTGGCAATGGTCCGCCCCAGAAGTATCACCGTGGCCCCGTGGCCGGCGAAGGCCAGGGCCGCGGCCCGACCGATACCGTCGCCGGCACCGGTCACCAGAATGATGCGGCCGTCGAGCAGGTCGGCAGGTGACGGGTAGTCGATCTTGCAGGTCATTACGGTTCCTCTGTCCCTCAGTTGCCTGCCTGGCGCAGGAAGTCGTCGGCCAGCCCGGCGGCGCTGCTGTCGGGATGCTCCTCGCGGACGCGATCGAGCAGTGCCCGGCTCTCTTCCGGACGCCCACGGCGTGCCTCGAGCAACCCCAGTTTATAGAGGGCATCGGGCACCTTGCTGCTCTCGGGGAAGTCCTGGAGGACCCGCCGGAAGGCCGCATCGGCGGCATCCAGCTCCCCCTCGGCCGAGTAGAGCTCGCCGAGCCAGTAGTGAGCGTTGGCGGTCAGACGGCTGTCCGGGTGCTGGGTCACGAAGGACTCGAAGGCAGAGATGGCCTGGCCGAACTCGCGGGCCTGAACATGCGAGAAGGCCGATTGGTAGACCGACTGAACGCCGGGGTCGACATTGCTCGGCGAGGAGGTCTCGGCGACCTGGCGGGCACTCTCCTCGTCCACGGCCGAGGCGGCTTGGTCAACACCACTGCCTGCCGCCATCAGGCGGTCCTCGATGTCCAGGTATTGCTGGCGGGTCTGGCGGCGCAGCCGTTCCAACTGGTGGCGCAGTTCCTCTACCTGCCCGCGCAGTTGGCGGATCTCTTCCTGGTGCTGCTGGACCTGATTGAAGATCACCAGGCTGCCGCCGGCCTCCTCGCGGGTGGCCGCCTGGTCGTAGAAACTACCGGCTCCGGATTGCCCGGTAAGGTCCTCGACCACCGGCTGCTGCGCCAGGAGCGGTGCCGCTAGAGTCAGCGGAAGCACCAGGGCTCCCGCACCGCACAGTCTCTTCAGACCGAGTCTCATCGTTATCTCCCCCGTGGTGTCGCCCGGCTTCAGTAGGCAAAGACCACTCGACGGTTCTGGGCGTAGGCCTGTTCGTTCTGGCCACGGGCCGCGGGCCGCTCCTCACCGTAGCTGACCACCTCGACCTGAGAGGGCGACACGCCCTGCACGTTGAGGTAGCGCTGGACGGCCCCGGCGCGGCGCTCACCCAGTGCCAGGTTGTACTCGCGGGTGCCACGCTCGTCGGTGTGGCCCTGCAGGACGACGCTGGCGTTGGGGTTGGAACGCAGGAAGCGGGTATGGGCGGTCAGCACCGGCTCGAACTCGCTGCGGATGGCATCGCTGTCGTACTCGAAATAGATGGTGCGGGTCTTCGGAATGCGACCGTCGGCATCGACCATCTGGCCGGCGCGATCGCCGCTAACGCCACGGCTATCAGCGCTGCCCGTGGACACACCGCCGCGGTCGCTGCCGGCGAGGCCGCCGTCCATGTCGCCGTCCTGGCCGCCTCCCGTGCTGGAACAGCCGGCCACGAAGGCCAGGGACAGGGCAATGGCCAGGGTTCTGGCATAGGGCTTGAGCTGCATCATGAAACTCCTTGTTGGATACATCAATTCAGAAACGGTGACCACGCGGGTTCGCGTACATCACCCTGCGCCGCCGGCAGCCGGAAAGAGGCGCGCCCATCGGCGGAGACCCCGCCCAGCACGCCGTTGCCGCCCTGCTGGGTGGCGAAGATTACCATGGTGCCATTGGGCGCGACACTGGGCGATTCCGCCTGACCGGTGTCGCTCAGGGCCACCAGACGGCCGCTTTCCAGGTCTTGGCGCGCGACCTGGTAGCCGTTGCTGCCGCGATGGATCAGGAAGATCGCCTCGCCGTCCGGCGCGAAGCGCGCCCGGGCATTGTAGTTGCCGGTGAAGGTGAGACGCTCCTCCTCGCCGCTGCCCAGGTCGAGGCGATAGATCTGCGGCCCCCCGCTGCGATCCGAGGTAAACAGCAGGCTGCGACCATCTGGCGACCAGGCGGGCTCAGTCTCGATGCTGGAGCTGTGGGTGACGCGCTGGACATCCCGAGAATCGATGTCCATCACGTAGATCTCCGGCTGGCCATCCTTGGAGAGCGTCATCGCCAGGCGGCGGCCGTCCGGTGACCAGGTGGGGGCGCTGTTCAGCCCCTCGAAGGCGGTGGCCCGCACCCGCCGGCCGGACGCGATCTCCTGGACGTAGATGGCCGGGCGTTCGGTCTCGAAGGAGACATAGGCCAGCTTGTCGCCATCCGGTGACCAGGCCGGCGACATGATCGGCTCGTCGGACGAGAGAATCTGCTGGCTGTTGCGCCCATCGGCATCGGCCACGTGGAGGGCATACTGGGTGTCGTCGCCAATGCCGCTGGAGGTCACGTAGGCAATGCGGGTCGAGAAGGCCCCGCGGATATCGGTGATCTCCTCGAAGATCTGGTCGCTGATGTAGTGCGCGGCGTCGCGCAGCCCCTCGCGGCCGGCCGTCACGCTCTCGGCGAGCATGCGGCTCTCGCCGCTGACGTCCATCAGCTCGTACAGGATGCGATACTGATCTCCCTCGCGGCTGATCTTCCCCGCCACCAGGTAGCGAATGTCCAGGGCACGCCAGTTGCCGTAGCGAACCTCGTCGCTCGAGGCGGGTCGCTCGAACATGGCGCGACGTTCCAGCGGCTCGAAGTAGCCGCTGCGTTCCAGGTCATCGGAAACGATCTGGGCCATGTCCTGGGGCATGACGTCGCCGTCGGCAAAGGGCACGATCGCGATGGGCGTGGCACGATCACTGCCACGGGTGATCTCGATGGTCAGGTCGGCGGCCTGGGCCAGGCTGGTGAACAGCATCAGCATGGTACCCAGCCAGGTGGTCTTCAGAACGTTCATCAGCGAATATCCCCCGGTCGGAATCGCAGGTTGAATTGACGGTAGTCGCGCTGGGCCGATGCCGGCAACTCGCGCAACTCGGCGAAGGGTGCGGCGGCCTTCACGGCCTGGATCGCGGAACGGTCGAAGGCACTGTTGCCACTGCTCTGACCAATGGTAGCCTCGAAAAGCTCCCCCGAGGGGCCCAGTTGTACCGATATCTCGGCGCTTGCCCCGTCGGGCACGTTGGGCGGAATCACCCAGGCCTGCTCCACCGCCCGGCGCACCAGGTTGATGAAGCTGTTGGCGGCTTCGGTGGCTTGGCGGGCATTAGCCACGTTGTCGGCTTCACCCTCGATGGCACGATCCAGGCTCTGGTTGGCCGCCTCGGCGGCCCGCCGGGCCTCGGCCTGACGCTGACGTTCGGCTTCTGCTTCGGCCTGACGCTGGCGCTCGGCTTCTGCTTCGGCCTGACGCTGACGCTCGGCGTCTGCTTCGGCCTGGCGCTGGCGCTCGGCTTCCGCTTCGGCCTGACGCTGACGCTCGGCTTCCGCTTCGGCCTGGCGCTGGCGCTCGGCTTCCGCTTCGGCCTGACGCTGACGTTCAGCTTCGGCCTGACGGCGACGCTTGGCCGCTTCCTCGCGTTCACGAGCCTGCTGTTCGGCTTGCTCGGCGCGGCGTGCGGCCTCCTCTTCGGCCGCCCGGCGGGCCTCCTCGCGGGCCTCGGCTTCCGCCAGGCGCTGGCGTTCGGCTTCCTTGGCAGCCTCAACTTCTGCCTCGCGAGTGGCCTCTTCCTCGGCACGTAACGCGTCTTCCTCTTCGGCTTGACGAGCCGTCCTCCGGGAACGCGTCTCCTCGGCTCGCTGGGCCTGATCCGTGGTGGTCTCGGTACTGACGAGGGTCGCCTGGACGATAGTGGTGCTCGGCGGCTCGGTCTCCCGCTCGGGAAAGCGAATCACGGTGGCTACCAGGATCGCCAGGTGCAGGGCGATGGCGAGTACCAGTGGCAGACCATAGCCCACGCGTCGGTCATGTCTGGCCATGTGGGCTCCTCAACGGTCCACCGGGGGCGGTTCCGAGATCAGCCCGACATTGGTCACCCCTGCGGTCTGCAAGGTGCTCATCAACGTCACCACCTGGCCGTAGGGGACATTACGGTCCCCACGCACCATTACCGGAGTGCCCGGCTGACGTTCCAGCAGAATGATCACCCGCTCGCTCACCTCGTCCAGGCTGACCGGCGTCTCGTCCTCACCCAGAGCGATGTAGTACTGGCCGTCACGGTCCACCGAGACGATGACCGGCTCGCGATCCTCGGTATCCTCGATGGGTTCGGAACTGACCTGGGGCAGGTCGACCTGCACGCCCTGGGTGAGCATGGGCGCGGTGATCATGAAGATCACCAGCAGCACCAGCATGACGTCGATGAAGGGCACGACGTTGATCTCGCCCATGGGCTTGCGGCGCCCGCCACGATTGAAGGGTCCTAACATGACGGCCTCTCCTTCAGTCGGCGCCGGGGTCGGTCCGGCCCTGCAGGTTGCGATGCAGGATGGAATGGAACTCCTCGGCGAAGTCCTCGTACTTGCCCAGCAGGCGCCCGGACTCGGCAGAAAGCCGGTTGTAGAAGATCACCGCGGGAATCGCCGCGAACAGTCCCATGGCGGTGGCGATCAGGGCCTCCGCGATCCAGGGAGCCACGGTAGCCAGGGTTGCCTGCTGGGCCATGGAGAGGGACTGGAAGGAGCCCATGATGCCCCAGACAGTCCCGAACAGCCCGATGTAGGGGCTGGCAGAGGCGACCGTGGCCAGGAACACCAGGTGCAGGGTGAGGCGGTCCTCCTCGCGTGACCAGGCCACGCGCATGCTGCGCTGTACGCCCTCGAGGATCGCCTGGGGGCTGCGGGTCTTGGCCAACAGGCGGTTGAACTCGCGGAAGCCGGCACGGAAGACGTGCTCGGCCCCCTGAGTCTCCTGCTCGGCGGGCGTATTGCGATAGAGCTCGTTGAGGTCGACGCCGGACCAGAAGCGGTCCTCGAAGGCCCGGTGTGCCTTGCGCGCCCGGCGCATCATGAAGGTGCGCTGGAAGATCACCACCCAGGAGAGGATGGAGGCGATCATCAGGATCAACATCACCACCTGCACCACGCCGCTGGCGTTCATGATCAGGTGGGGTATGGACAGGGAGTCGTTCACAGGCATCCTCGTCGGTCTTGGTCAGTCATCACGGGAGTAGGGAGTCCGCTAGCGGGGCGCCCGCTCGTGGGGCGCCATGTCGAAGTGTTCCCAGGCCTGACGGGTCACCATCCGGCCACGGGCGGTGCGCATCATCAGACCCTGCTGGATCAGGTAGGGTTCGATAACGTCCTCGATGGTATCGCGCTCCTCGCCGATCGCCGCGGCCAGGGAGTCGATCCCCACCGGGCCGCCGTCGAACTTCTCGATCATCGCCAGCAGCAGGCGCCGGTCCATGTGATCGAGACCGTGGTGGTCGACATGGAGCATGTTCAAGGCCAGGTCGGCGATTTCTGCATCCACGTGGCCCTGGGCACGCACTTGCGCGAAGTCGCGCACCCGGCGCAGCAGTCGATTGGCAATGCGCGGGGTGCCCCGAGAGCGGCGTGCAACCTCCCGGGCGCCTTCCAGGTCGCTCTCGACCCCCAACAGCCGAGCAGAGCGCACGACGATCTCGGTGAGCTCGTCGATGCTGTAGAACTCCAGGCGCTGGACGATGCCGAAGCGGTCGCGCAGTGGCGAAGTCAAGAGGCCCGCGCGGGTGGTGGCGCCCACCAGGGTGAAGGGGGGCAGGTCGAGCTTGATCGAGCGCGCCGCCGGCCCTTCGCCGATGACGATGTCGAGCTGGAAGTCCTCCATGGCGGGATAGAGAATCTCCTCCACCACCGACGACAGACGGTGGATCTCGTCGATGAAGAGCACGTCGCCGGGCTGGAGGTTGGTGAGCATGGCGGCGAGGTCACCGGCCCGCTCGAGCACCGGCCCCGAGGTGGACTTGAGCCCTACCCCCATCTCGGCGGCCACGATGTTGGCCAGCGTCGTCTTGCCGAGCCCGGGCGGGCCGAACACCAGGGTGTGGTCGAGGCTCTCCTCGCGACCGCGGGCGGCGCTGATGAAGATGTCGAGCTGCTCACGCACCCGCGGCTGGCCGATGTAGTCCACCAGTCGCTTGGGACGGATGGCATGGTCGACGCCGCCCTCCCCGTCACGGGGGTCACCGGCGATCAAGCGATCAGTCTCGAGCATGACGGCCCTCCGGCGTCAGGTCGCAGCGTGGACGCGGCATAGGTCACCCCGTGAGGCGGCGGGTCAACGCCGCCTTGATCATGGCTTCGGTGGAACCGGCCTCTTCGAGGCCGACCAGCATGCGGGCCGCCTCGGCGGGCTTGTACCCCAAGCTGACCAGGGCCGACTCGGCATCGGCGACGGGGTCCGCGGCGCCGGATGCGACGCTGCCTGTGGCATCATGGGGGTCGAAGGATACGTTATTCGGTTGCTCCCAGTGGGGGAAGCGGTCACGCATCTCGATGATCAGCCGCTCGGCGGTCTTCTTGCCTACCCCAGGTAGCCGGGTCAGCGCCTTGACGTCGTTGTCCATCACACAGCACACGAAGGCCTCCTCGTCCATGCCGGAGAGGATGCCAAGGGCCAGCCTGGGGCCGATACCATTGACCTTGATCAGGGCGCGGAAGAGCGCCCGCTCCTGCTCCCGGGCGAAACCATAGAGCAGGTGGGCATCATCGCGGATGGTGAGGTGGGTATAGAGCGATACCGGCTCCCCGGTGCCCGGCATGGCCACCAGGGTGGTCATGGAAGCTTCCAGCTCGTAACCGACACCGGCCACCTCCACTACCATCCAGGGGGGCTGTTTCTCGAGCAGGGTGCCTCGCAGGCGTCCTATCATGGAAAGTCGCTTTCCCTTGGGTTGGAATCCATCACGGCCCGCAGGACCGTCATCGGGCCACTATACTGTTCGCCCGTGCCGCATGCCAGCCCGCAGGAACAGCGTTCGACAATGCGCTGCGTCGCCCATCAGCGACAGCGTCATGGGCGGTAGTCACGCCAGGATCCCCCCTTACGCCGGCTGCGATGGCCGCCATAGCTCCCCTCACGAAGCAGCCCCAGGCGGGCATGGGCATGGGTGAGTGCGATCGCCAGGGCGTCAGCGGCATCCGCCTGGGGCGTGGCCGAGAGGCCGAGGATCGCCGTCACCATGTGCTGCACCTGGGCCTTGTCGGCGCTGCCGCTGCCGGCCACTGCCTGCTTGATCTGGCGGGGGCCGTACTCGCTGACCGGCAGGCCATGGTTCGCGGCGCAGACGATTGCCGTGCCGCGGGCCTGGCCGAGCTTCAGGGCGGAGTCGGCATTCTTCGACATGAACACCTGCTCGATGGCGAACTCCCCGGGGCCATGCACCGCGATCAGCTCGCTGACTCCGGCATAGACCTGGGCGAGGCGCTGGGCCAGGTCGTCGGCCTGGATGCGAATGCAGCCGCTGGTCACGTAGCGCGGCGTGGGCGTGGTGAGGTCCAGCACCCCGTAGCCGGTGATCCGCGAGCCGGGGTCGATACCGAGGATCAGCATCCCCAGGACTCATTCGAGCTGGTCGAGGACATCGTCGGCGAATTCTGCGTTGGTGGTGACGTTCTGGACATCGTCGAGCTCTTCGAGCATGTCGAGCAGCTTGAGGACCCGGGTGGCGAGTTCCGGGTCTGCGATGGGCGTGGTGGTTTCCGGATACAGCCCAACGTCGCTCTGCTGGGGATCGATTCCCGCCTCGACGAGAGCATCCTTCACCCGCCAGAAGGACTCAGGCGTGGTGACCACTTCGAGACGGCCATCCTCATGGACCTCGATCTCCTCGGGTTCCGCCTCCAGAGTGGCTTCGATGGCAGCCTCCTCGGTGACGCCCTCGGGCAGCAGCAGGCGGCCCTGACGGTGGAACATGAAGGCCACCGAGCCGGTGGTGCCGAGGTTGCCGCCATGCTTGTTGAAGGCATGTCGTACTTCGGAGACAGTTCGATTGCGGTTATCGGTCATGCACTCGACCATCACCGCCACCCCCTCGGGACCATAGCCCTCGTAGACGCACTCTTCCATGGCGTCGCCGTCGGCGTTGCCGGCTCCCCGGTCTACCGCCCGCTGGATGGTCTCCTTGGTCATGTTGTTGGCCAGCGCCTTGTCGATGGCGGCGCGCAGCCGAGGATTGTCGGCCGCCTCGTCGCCACCCTGACGGGCGGCCACGCTCAGCTCGCGGATCAGCTTGTTGAAGATCTTGCCCCGCCTGGCGTCCTGGGCCGCCTTGCGATGCTTGATATTGGCCCACTTGCTATGGCCTGCCATTTACCTCTCCTTGCCTTGAACATGACACCGGCGCCCAGAGGCGCCGGTGGAATGACATCGGATTGGGATCGCCGTCACTCGCCGGCGGTCTCCGCCTTGGCCTTCTGGCGCAGACGGATGTTGAGCTCCTTGAGCTGCTCGGCATCGACCTCGCTGGGCGCATCGGTCATCAGGCAGGCCGCGCTCTGGGTTTTCGGGAAGGCGATCACCTCGCGGATACTGCGCGCACCGGTCATCAGCATCACCAGGCGGTCGAGGCCGAAGGCCAGGCCGCCATGGGGTGGTGCTCCATATTGCAGGGCGTCGAGCAGGAAGCCGAACTTTTCCCGAGCTTCCTCCTCGCCGATGCCGAGCACTTCCAGCACCGCACTCTGCATGCCGCGGTCGTGAATACGGATCGAGCCGCCGCCCAGCTCGGTACCGTTGAGGACCATGTCGTAGGCCCGCGAGAGCGCTGCCACCGGATCAGCCTTGAGGGTTTCCACGTCGCAGGCGGGCGCGGTGAAGGGGTGGTGCAGGGCCTGCATGCGGGCGCTGCCGTCGTCCTCGAACATCGGGAAGTCGACCACCCACAGCGGGGCCCAGTCGCGCGTATACAGGTTGAGATCCTCACCGAGCTTGACGCGCAGGGCACCGAGCGCCTCATTGACGATGCGCGCATTGTCGGCCCCGAAGAAGACCAGGTCGCCATCCTCGGCACCGATGCGGTCAAGCAGTTCCTCGACCACGTTCTCCATGAACTTGACGATCGGCGACTGCAGCCCTTCGAGACCCTTGCTGCGATCGTTGACCTTGATCCAGGCCAGGCCCTTGGCGCCGTAGATGCCGACGAATCGGGTGTATTCGTCGATCTCCTTGCGCGACAGGCCGGCACCATTCGGGACCTTGAGCGCGGCCACACGGCCGTCCTCGGCATTGGCGGGTCCGGAGAACACCTTGAAGTCGACCTGCTTCATGAGGTCATCGACATCGGTCAACATCAACGGAATGCGCAGGTCCGGCTTGTCGGAGCCATAGCGGCTCATCGCCTCGTCCCAGCTCATGCGCGGGAAGACCGGCAGTTCAACGTCGAGCACGTCCTGAAACAGCTGGCGCACCATCGACTCGGTGATCGCCATGATATCGTCCTCGGTGACGAAGGACGCCTCGAGATCGATCTGGGTGAATTCCGGCTGGCGATCGGCACGCAGGTCCTCGTCACGGAAGCACTTGGCGATCTGGTAGTAGCGATCGAAACCGGACACCATCAGCAGCTGCTTGAACAGCTGCGGCGACTGAGGCAGGGCAAAGAAGCTGCCCGGGTGCGTACGACTGGGGACGAGATAGTCACGCGCCCCTTCCGGCGTGGCGCGGGTGAGAACCGGGGTCTCGATATCCAGAAAGCCCTGGCCCTCGAGGAAGGCACGCACGCTGTGGGTGATGCGCGAACGCAGCCGCAGCTTGTCGACCATCTCCGGACGGCGCAGGTCAATGTAACGGTGCTTGAGGCGCACCTCCTCGCCGACCTTGCCATGCTCATCGAGCTGGAAGGGCGGCGTGACAGCGCTGTTCAGCACCTCGACCTCACTGGCCAGCACCTCGATCAGACCGGTGGGCATCTTGGCGTTCTGGGTGCCTTCTGGACGCAGCCGGACGCGGCCGACGATGCGCAGCACGTACTCGTTACGGGCACTGTCCGCGTTGGCAAAGGCCTCGGCGGTATCGGGGTCGACCACGACCTGGGCGATGCCATCGCGATCACGCATGTCGAGGAAGATCACGCCCCCGTGGTCACGGCGGCGATGGACCCAGCCGCACAGAGTGACCGTCTGATCCACCAGGGTCTCGTTCAGCTGGCCGCAATAATGGCTGCGCATGTCAAATCCTGTTCCGTTACATGAATTGGTGAAAGGCAACGTCGGGCGACTCAGGCCACCGCCCCGTCCTTGCTCGGCGTCTTGTCGGACTGGCCGCCCTCGCTGCCGCCGGCCAGGTTCTTCTTGCTGCCGGTCTTGAAATCGGTCTCGTACCAGCCACCGCCGGCCAGCCGGAAGCCCGCCGCGGAGACCAGCCGCTGAAGCTCCGTTGCCTGGCAGGCCGGGCAGTCCCTCAGCGGCTCGGCGCTGATCTTCTGAAGCTTTTCCAGGCGATTCCCGCAGGCCTTGCACTCGTATTCGTAGATGGGCATGGTTTGATCACTCCCGATGTAATGACATTACCCATGGGTCAAGCACGGGCAGGGGCGCTCACCGCCTCGCGCTAGCGTTGTGCGATGATGATATAGGGCCGGCCCGCCGAAAATCCAAGCCTGCCTCGAAGGCCGGCTATTATAGCCTGTCGCGCCGGGCAAGGCCCACCCCTGCCGCGGCCTGTTGCCCGACTCGCCTGCATCAAACAAGGAAATTTGCATGAAAGCCGTCATTCTCGACGCCGCCAGCCTGGGGCCCGATATCGACCTGGCCCCGATCCGCCAGCACCTCGACACCCTGGACGTGCATGACCAGAGTACTCGTGGCCAAGTCGCCGAGCGACTTGCCGGTGCCGAGGTGGCCATCGTCAACAAGGTGGTACTCGACGCCGAGACCCTCGATGCCCTGCCCGCGCTCAAGCTGATCTGCGTGCTGGCGACCGGCACCAACAATATCGACATGGCCGCGGCCAACCGCCTGGGCATCACCGTGAAGAATGTCACGGCCTATGGCACGGCCAGCGTGGCCCAGCACACCCTGATGCTGATGCTGGCCCTGGCCACCCGGCTGCCCCTCTATCAGCGTGATGTGGCCGAGGGACGCTGGAATGAAAGCCCCTTCTTCTGCCTGATGGGGCACACGACCCTGCAACTCGAGGGCAAGCGACTGGCTATCGTCGGCCAGGGCGAGCTGGGCTCGAAGGTAGCGCGTCTGGCCCAGGCCTTCGGCATGCATGTCGACTTCGCCGCTCGCCCCGGCAACGAGGCCCATGATAGCCGCCCGGGACTGCGCGACCTGGCGCCCGCGGCGGACGTTATCAGCCTGCACTGCCCCCTCACCGAGGCCACTCGCCACCTGGTCGATGCTGCCCTGCTGGCCAACCTCAAGCCCGACACCCTGCTGGTCAATTGCGCCCGGGGCGGGATCATCGACGAAGAGGCGGCGCTCGAGGCCCTGCGCCAAGGCCAGCTGGGCGGGCTCGGCGTCGATGTGCTGCCCGTGGAGCCGCCCCGCGAGGGCCATTCGCTGCTCGACGCCCTGGGCGAGCCGCTCAACCTGATCGTCACGCCCCACAACGCCTGGATCACGCCAGAGGCCCGGCAACGCATCGTGGCTCTCACCGCCGACAACCTGCGTGGCTGGCAGGAAGGCTGAGCGCGGAGACTCGCTTGCTGCACACACACTACCGATTCGGCCTGGTCGACGAGCCCAGCGGCCATGCCATCATCCAGGAGACAGCCACGACGACGAGGCACCGTGACCCATCCGATCATCTTCGACACCGACCCGGGCGTCGACGACGCCCAGGCCATCGCCATTGCCCTACGCCATCCCGCGCTCGACCTGCTGGGCCTGACCACCACCTACGGCAACGTGGACGTGGAGACGGCCACCCATAACGCCCTACTGCTTTCCGAGCTGGCCGGGAGAGACATCCCGGTGGCTCAGGGCGCCGCGGCGCCGATGGTCAAGGCGCGACACCCACCGCCCGCTCATATTCACGGTATCAACGGGCTGGGCGATATCGAACTTCCGCCGGTCAAAGGGAAGACCGATCCCCGGGGCGCGGCTCAGTTCATCGTCGACACCCTGAATGCCCGCCCCGGTGAGGTCACCCTGGTCGCGGTGGGTCCGGTGGGGAACCTGGCCGCGGCCCTGCAGCTCGACCCGGCCATCACCGAGACGGTCAAGCGGGTGGTGATCATGGGAGGCTCGATCCGCGAGGGTGGCAACGTCACCCCGCTGGCCGAGGCCAACATGTTCAACGACCCGGACGCCGCCGCCCGGGTGCTCACGGCCGGCTGGCCGCTGACCCTCGTGGGGCTCGACGTTACCCATCGCTGCGTGCTCACCGGCGAGCACGTGGCTCGTATCGAGGCTGGCCAGGGCGCACTCGGCAAGGTGCTGGCGGGCAGCTATGGCTTCTATCGGGACTTCTACCGGGAGTGCCTGGGCATCGATGGCTGCTGTCCGCACGACAGCTGCGCCCTGGCCTGGCTACTGCGCCCGGAGCTCTTCACCACGGGCCACGGCCATCTGACCGTGGCGACATCCGGTGACGCCGAGGGCCAGACGATCTTCGCCCCCGAGGGGCGCGGCTTCAGCGAGGCGCGCTGGTCCCGCACCCCGCTGGTGGAGGTCTGCCTGGGCGTCGACGGCAAGGCCGTCAGTAACTGGATCGCCGACACCCTGGCCTGATGGCCGAAAGGCACCGGCACGGCACGCGCTCCAAGACGTGCCGGTCTCGCCTGTTAGCTAGCCGACGTGGAACTCGTCCGGCGCGTGGGTCTCGATCACCTCGAACTCCACATGAGTGACGCGGGCACCGTCCGGCCCCTTCCAGAGCCACTCGGCGAGCCGCTTGACCGCCTCGCGCTCGCCGCACATCAGCACCTCGACCCGCCCGTCCGGGAGGTTGATCGCATGGCCGGTGATCCCGGCCCTGAGGGCCTGTTCCTGGGTCGCCCGGCGATACCAGACCCCCTGCACCTTGCCCGTCACCAGCGCCCTGGCGCAGCACTTGTCCATGGCCATCTCCTCTGCCGTCGCGATCAATAGCGTGATCCTTTCTACCAGCAGGACCGGCGCCCGACCAGCCCGCGGGCCTTCCCGTCTGAGCGCCGATGCCCTAGTCTTTCACGATTCCCGAACGCCATACGGCCACAAGGCCTCCTCGGCCGAGGATCGCCATGCCCGGCCCGCGCCATCCTCTACTCCCCGGACTACCTGGCCAACGTGGGGGGGGCGGCGCTTTTCTTGGCCATTATCAAGGGCCTTGCTCACTCTTCCAGCAGCTCGCGGCGAACCAGCACTGCAGAATTTCGCGGCACTACCGTCTTGCCTGAAGCCAGAAGATGGCACTTGGTGAAGGCGGCCCCGAACAGCAGGATCAGCGAACTGTAGTAGACCCACAGCAAGATCATCACCACCGACCCGGCCGCGCCGTAGGTGGAGGCCATGGCCGTGTAGGCCAGGTAGATGGCGATGCCCGAGCGGCCGATGGTGAACAGCACGGCGGTCACCACGGCGCCGACCAGCACGTCCTGCCAGCGCAGCACCACATCCGGCAATACCTTGAAGATGGTCGCGAAGAGGGCCGCGATCACCGCCAGCGAGACCAGGAACTCGGCCCCTGTAGTCAGCAGGCCGACAAAAGGCAGCAAGTCGTCAGCCGCCTGGAGCATGGCCCGAATTACCACCCCCAACACCAGCGAAACCAGCAGGATGAAGCCGATGGACAGCACCACGGTCAGTGACAGTAGGCGGTTCTTGAGGAACGCGAGGGCACTGTTGCTGCTGGGCCTGGCCGTCACACCCCAGAGGGTATTCAGCGAGAACTGCATCTGGGCAAAGACGGTAGTGGCACCGACCAGTAGCGCCCCCACCCCGAGCAGGGTCGGCAGCAGGCCAGACTCCTCGATGCGCGACTGGGAAACCGCCTGCTCGATGGCAACCGCGGCGTCCTGACCCATGGTGCCCTGCAGTTGGACGACGATCTGTCCCTGGGCCGCTTCATCGCCGAGCACCACGCCAATCACCGTGACGGCGATGATTATCGTGGGCGCCAGGGAAAAGAGCGTATAGAAGGCCAACGAGCCGGCAGAGCTGAACGCGTTGTGCTCCAGCCAGAGCTTCATCGCATCCCGCACCACTCGCCACCAGAACAGCCCCGCCTCCCTGAGGCTCGCCATGCTCGCCTTGATCATTCCGTTCCTCAGGTCCCTGTCGTTTCCTTGAGCATACCCGAATGGAGCCGGGTTCGCCGAACCCCCGGTTTGCAGCCACCGGCGGGGCTGACCATAATGTGCTCCGCTTAACCTTGCCCCCTCCCTCCAGGAGTGCCCATGACCGCACGACCGGACACCGACAGCCCTGCCGACTTCGATTGCTTGGTGTTCATCGGCCGTTTCCAGCCTCCCCATCTGGGGCACCTGGCGGTGATCCGCGAGGCCCTGCGCCATGCGCACCAAGTCATCGTGCTGGTGGGCTCCGCCTGGCAGGCTCGTTCGCTGCGCAACCCCTGGCGCTACGAGGAACGCCTGCGCATGCTGCGCAGCGCCTTCGAGGAGGAGGAGAATGCCCGGCTGGAGATCGTGCCGCTGCTCGACGCCCTCTACAACAACGACGTCTGGGTGCGCGACGTGCAGCGCAAGGTGCGCAACATCGCCAGTCCGGAGCACGCCCGGCTGCCGCGCATCGGCCTGATCGGCGCCAGTCGCGGCCAGTCAAGCTACTATCTTGCGCTGTTCCCGCAGTGGGAATCGGTCAGCGTGCCCCTGGTGGAGGGCATCTCGGCCAGCCGGATCCGCGAGAGGCTGTTCCGCTCGGCCTCCTCGGCAGAGGACTACCTGAGCACTCATGCCGCTCATGATCTGCCGCCCGGCGTGGTGGAGCGAGTACGCGATTTTCTGGAGGAGGCGCCCTACGACCAGCTCGTCGAGGAGCAACATCTGCTCGACCAGTATCGACTGGCCTGGTCCCAGGCTCCATACCCACCGATCTTCGTCACCGTCAATGCCGTGGTGGTGCAATCTGGACACGTGCTGCTGGTCAAGCGAACCGCGGCACCTGGCAAGGGGCTCTATGCCCTGCCTGGCGGCTTCATCAGCCCCCATGAGCGCCTGATGGACGCCTGCCTCAGGGAGTTGCGCGAGAGGGTACGCCTCAAGGTGCCCGAAGCCGTGCTCAAGGGTTCGCTACGCGGTCAGCGGCTTTTCGATGAGCCCCATCGCAGTTGGCGGGGCCGCACCCTGGCCGAGGCCTTCTACTTCGCCCTGCGGCCCGAACAGCAGTTGCCCCAGCTCAGGCCGGTCAAGGGCGGTGACCATGCGCGCTGGGTCCCTCTGGCCGACCTCGATCCCGAAAGCCTGTTCGAGGATCACTTCTTCATCATCCAGGATTTTCTGGGATTGCCGGCAGATTTTGACCGCTCCTGACCCGTGAGGGGGATCCGGCAGAGGCGCGGCGCCATCAGGCCTGCAGGAAGTCGCGTGGCAGCTTCATCATCTGCCGCCACAGCTTCTCGACGCCCGGCTTGTGCACCAGAGAACAGCGGTAGAGACGGATCTCCAGCGGCACGTCCCACTGCTCGTCACCGGCCCGCACCAGGCGCCCATCCTTGAGCTCCTGTCGGATGCAGAAGTCGGGTATCCAGGCTATCCCCATGCCCTGCATCACCATGCCCTTGAGGCCCTCGGCCATGGCCGTCTCGTAGACGGTCCTCAGGCGCATGCGCAAGGGGTCGTTCTTGAGCAGCATCCGCACGCTGCGACCCAGAAAGGCACCCTGGGTGTAGGCCAGATAGGGAATCGACTCCTGCCCTTCAAAGGAAAAGCGAGGCCTGCCCTGCGCGTCCGGCAGGCAGACCGGCAGCATCTTCACCTGGCCAATGGAAAAGGAAGGAAAGACCTCGGCATCGAGCTGCATGCTGGCATAGGGATCGTAATAGGCCAGCATCAGATCGCAGTTGCCCTCGCGCAGCACATGGATCGCGTCGCCCACGTTCATGGCCACCAGCCGGGTAGGCAGTTCGCCCAGGCCCTGCTGCAGCCGGGAAATCCACTGGGGATAGAAGCTCAGCGCCAGGGAGTGGGCGGCGACGATATCCAGCGCCTCGTTGGCCATGGCCAGGCCACGGAGATGGCCGAGACTCTCGTTGAGTTGCTCGACGATGTTGCGGGCGGTGACCAGGAACAGCTGTCCTTCAGGTGTCAAGTCTACTGGGGTGGTCGAGCGGTCGACCAGCGTCACACCGATGGCCTGCTCCAGGGAGCGAATGCGTCGACTGAAGGCCGGCTGGGTGACATGCCGCTGCCGAGCCGAGCCGGAGAAACTGCGTGTACTGGCCAGGGCGACGAAGTCTTCCAGCCACTTGGTCTCGAGATTCACCAGAACTCCCCAGGATGTCTACGTGCATGGCCCCGCCGGGGAGCCTTCGAAGCCGGCTAATGTACCCCAGCGACGCCAGGGACCCAAGCCGTATCACTGGATGGGCGAGAGCAGATAGGCCGCCCGGGACATCAGCTTGCGCCACAGAGGGCGATGGGTCAGCTCCTCCAGGGCCACGCGACGGCACTCGGTGAAGTCATGCTCGAGCATCAGTCGCACTTCGGCGGCAAACTGGGGGTCGGGCACCACGGCGGTGATCTCGAAGTTGAGCCGGAAGGAGCGGTTGTCGAGGTTGACCGTACCGACACTGGCCGCGCTGTCGTCGATCAGCATGACCTTCTGGTGCAGGAACCCCGGCTGGTAACGGTAAACCCTGACACCGGCACGCAGCATGTCGGGCAGGAAGGAGAAGGCGGAGAGAAAGACCAGCAGGTGATCGGGACGTTCGGGCATCATGATGCGCACGTCCACGCCGCGCATCGCCGCCAGGCGCAGGGCATCCTGCACCCCCTGGTCGGGCACGAAATAGGGGCTGGTGACCCAGAAGCGTTGGCGGGCACTGTGAATCGCATGCTGCACCAACAGGCTCGCCGTCTCCTGCGGGTCTGCCGGTCCGGAGGGCACGATCACCACATTCTGGTTGGCGTCCGGGCTCGGTCGGGGCGTCCAGGTCAGCGAGATCATCTCGCCGGTAGCCCAATGCCAGTCCTCCCAGAAGGCCTCTTGCAGCCCCAGCACGCTGGGGCCGGTGAGCTTGAGGTGGGTGTCGCGCCAATGGCCATGGCGGGGGTGGTGGCCGAGATATTCAGTGCCGACGTTGAAGCCACCCAGCCACCCTTCCCGGCCGTCGACCACCAGAACCTTTCGATGGTTGCGGAAGTTGAGCTGGAAGCGATGCTTGAATCCGCGGGAGGAGCGGAAGGCGCTGACCTCCACCCCGACCTCGGAGAGGTCACGCAGGAACCGGTCGCCGAGCCCGCGACTGCCGATCTCGTCATAGAGAAAGTAGATGCGCACGTCGCGGTGGGCGGCCCGCTGCAGCCGATGCTTGAGCTCGATTCCCAGGGCATCGTCGCGGACGATGAAGAACTGGATGAGGATGTACTCCTCGGCCGCCTCGATCCCGGTGAAGAGGCTGTCGAAGGTCGCCTCGCCATCGATCAGCAATGCCGCTTGATTGCCGCAGGTCAGCGGCATCATCGCCAGCTGTTCCACGGCATGGATGTCCGCATCACCGACGTCGGGCAGGTAGGGGACGAAGCGATCGCGGTAGCGTTCCAGCAGGCGGCGCAGCACGGTATCGCGCTCGCCGCGGGCCGAGACATAGCCGTAGAAGCGCGGCCGACCGAAGATCCAGTAGATCGGTACCGCCACGTAGGGCATGGTAATCAGCGAGATGATCCAGGCGATCGCCCCCTGAGAGGTGCGGCTGGACATCAGGGCCAGCACCGCCGAGATGAAGCCCAACAGGTAGATCAGGAAGATCGCCAGGCCGATCAGCCAGGAGGTCATGGTCGGATCCCCGTTCCGTGGGAGGACGACAGCGCCGTCCAGTAAACAGTCATCTGCAGCATACCCCCAACGGCGACGGCCCCACCAGTTGGCGGGGCCGTCCTCAGCTCGGTACGATCAGGCGCGCTTGGCGATAATTTCCTTCCACTTGGCCGGGCCGGTCTGGTGCACCGAGGTGCCGGCACTGTCGACCGCCACGGTCACCGGCATGTCCTCCACCTCGAACTCGTAGATGGCTTCCATGCCCAGGTCCTCGAAGCCCACCACGTGTGCCTTCTTGATCGCCTGGGCGACCAGGTAGGCAGAGCCACCCACGGCCATCAGGTAGACCGCGTGATTATCGCGGATTGCCTCGATGGCCGCCTCGCCTCGCTCGGCTTTACCGACCATGCCCAGCAGGCCGGTCTCCTCGAGCATGGTGCGGGTGAACTTGTCCATGCGGGTCGCGGTGGTCGGGCCGGCCGGTCCCACCACCTCGTCACGCACTGGATCCACCGGGCCCACGTAGTAGATGAAGCGCCCCTTCATGTCGACGGGCAGCGGCTCGCCCTTGGCGATCATGTCGACCATGCGCTTGTGCGCGGCATCGCGACCGGTGAGCAGCTTGCCGTTCAGCAACAGCGTATCGCCGGGCTGCCAGGTCCGCACCTCTTCCGGCGTCACGTTGTCGAGGTCGACACGCTTGACGTTGTCTCCCGCCTCGCGGGTGATCTCCGGCCAGTCCTCGAGCTTCGGCACCGGCAGTGCCGCAGGACCGGAGCCGTCGAGGATGAAGTGGGCGTGACGTGTGGCGGCACAGTTGGGGATGATCGCCACTGGCTTGTTGGCGGCGTGGGTCGGGTAATCCTTGACCTTGATGTCGAGCACTGTGGTCAGCCCACCCAGACCCTGGGCGCCGATGCCGCTCTTGTTGACCTTGTCGAAGAGCTCAAGGCGCAGCTCCTCGGCCCGGTTGGAGGCACCACGAGCCTGCAGCTCCTGGATGTCGATGGGATCGAGCAGCGCCTCCTTGGCGATTTCCATGGCCTTTTCGGCGGTGCCGCCAATGCCGATGCCGAGCATGCCGGGCGGGCACCAGCCAGCGCCCATCTTCGGCAGTTGCTCCATCACCCAGTCGGCGACGTTGTCGGAGGGGTTGAGCATGGCGAACTTCGATTTCGCCTCGCTACCGCCCCCCTTGGCCGCCACATGCACCTCGACCGTATCGCCGGGCACCAGCTTGTGGTGAATGACCGCCGGGGTATTGTCACCGGTGTTCTTGCGGGCGCTATCCGGGTCGGCCAGCACCGAGGCGCGCAGCACGTTGTCGGGCAGCTGGTAGGCGCGGCGTACGCCCTCGTTGACCATGTCGTCGAGGCTCATGTCGGCCTCGAAGCGCACGTTCATGCCGACATGCACGAAAACGGTGACGATACCGGTGTCCTGACAGATCGGGCGCTTGCCGAAGGCACACATCCGCGAGTTGATCAGGATCTGGGCGATGGCGTCCTTGGCCGCCGGGTTGTCTTCGCGCTCGTAGGCGGACGCCATGGCGTCAATGAAGTCCTTGGGGTGGTAATAGGAGATGTACTGCAGGGCATCGGCGACGCTCTGGATCAGATCGTCCTGGCGAATCACGGTCATGGGCAAGGAGCTCCTTGGCATTGTCGGCATGCCCGCGTCGAAGCGCTCGAAGGGCGCATTGGCGGGGCTTGAACGCCGGGCATTATACCCTACCCTTTCGCTTGTCTATATTGGTGTCGCCAAAGGTTGGACTTGATGGTGTGTTTTACACAATAGATAACGGTATAAGGTTTGGCCCTCGATCAGGCCCGCTGCCTGGCAGCAGGAATAGAGATGGAATAGAAGACGCGATCGTCGTCGAAGCAGGGGCAGCTGTGCCTGGGCCCAGCTCTCGATGACCTGGCGTCCGATCAACGAGGCGGCCTGTCCAGCCAGTTCGGGAAAGGCGAACCAGGCGTCGTCGATACACCGGCGGGCGATGGTACGCGGCGTGACGAATTTCGGGGCCTTCCGGCATGGCGGGTGCCGTCAGACGGAGCCCAGGAGCAGCTGGCGCTCCTTGAGCTCGTGCAAACGGTCACGCAACCGAGCGGCTTCCTCGAACTCCAGGTTCTGCGCCGCCTCGTGCATCCCATCCTCGGCTCGAGAGATCTCCTTCAGAAGCTCGCTGGGGGACAATTCGGCAGGGTCGTAGAGGGCCTCTCGTTCGGCCACCTTGCGCTCGCCGCGGCGCCCCTTGCCCTTCTTGCCCGGTGTCTGGGCGGCTTCCATGATATCAGCCACCGAACGCGTCACCGTGGTCGGCGTGATGCCTTGAGCCTCGTTATGAGCGATCTGCTTGTCGCGACGGCGCTGGGTCTCCTCCATGGCGCGGCGCATGGAGTCGGTGATCCGGTCACCGTAGAGAATCGCCTTGCCGTGTGCGTTGCGCGCGGCACGGCCCATGGTCTGGATCAAAGAGCGCTCGTTGCGCAGGAAGCCCTCCTTGTCGGCATCCAGGATCGCCACCAGCGACACCTCGGGGATGTCCAGTCCCTCGCGCAGCAGGTTGATCCCCACCAGGACATCGAATTTGCCAAGGCGCAGGTCGCGGATGATCTCCACCCGCTCCACGGTGTCGATATCGGAGTGCAGGTAGCGCACCCGCACGCCGTGCTCGTCCAGGTACTCGGTGAGGTCCTCGGCCATGCGCTTGGTCAGAGTGGTCACCAGCACCCGCTCACCCACCTCAGTGCGCAGACCGATCTCCGAGAGCAGATCATCCACCTGGGTGGAGGCCGGGCGCACTTCGATCTCGGGGTCCAGCAGACCGGTGGGGCGCACCACCTGCTCGACCACCTGGCCGGCGTGCTCGGCCTCGTAGGGCCCGGGCGTGGCCGAGACGAAGATGGTCTGGGGACAGATGCGTTCCCACTCCTCGAACGTCATCGGCCGGTTGTCCAGGGCCGAGGGCAGCCGAAAGCCGTACTCCACCAGCGTCTCCTTGCGCGAGCGGTCGCCCTTGTACATGCCGCCCACCTGGGGAACGCTGACGTGGCTCTCGTCGATGAACAGCAGGGCGTCGCTGGGCAGGTAGTCGAAGAAGGTCGGCGGTGGCTCGCCCGGATTGCGCCCGGAGAGGTAGCGCGAGTAGTTCTCGATGCCGTTGCACACGCCGGTGGCCTCGAGCATCTCGAGATCGAAATTGGTGCGCTGCTCCAGCCGCTGCGCCTCCAGCAGCTTGCCTTCGACATTGAACTGGTCGAGGCGCTGGCGCAACTCGGC
>NZ_JAVLBC010000333.1:0-1538 GCF_031581305.1 Halomonas sp. | reverse complement strand
GTGGTAGCGTGTAAGCTGATTTCTGGCCAACGGCGGCGTAGCGCCGCCACCAGATGTCGCCCCACGAAGCCGCTGGCCCCGGTGATCAGCACCAATGCCGGCTGTAACGCCTCACCACCCTTCATCAGCCTTGCTCCAGTCGCCGCACGTCGGCGTCGACCATCTCGCGGACCATCGCCTCCAGCGAGGTTTCGGCCTTCCAACCCAGTTTCTGCTCAGCCTTGTCGGGGTTGCCCAACAGCACCTCTACCTCTGCGGGCCGGTAGAAGCGCGGGTCGATCACCACGTGATCGTTCATATCGAGGCCAGCGTGCTCGAAGGCGATGCGGCACATGTCGCGCACTGTGGTCGTGACACCGGTGGCGATAACGTAGTCATCCGGGGTTTCCTGCTGCAGCATCAGCCACATGGCCTGGACGTAATCGCGGGCGTGGCCCCAGTCGCGCTTGGCGTCGATATTGCCAAGCCGCAGCTCGCTCGCCAGGCCCAGTTTGATGCGCGCCACACCGTCGGTCACCTTGCGGGTGACGAACTCCAGGCCACGCAGCGGCGATTCATGGTTGAAGAGGATGCCGCTGGAGGCATGCAGTCCGAAGCTCTCGCGATAGTTGATGGTCATCCAATGGGCGTAAAGCTTGGCCGCCGCATAGGGTGAACGCGGATAGAAGGGAGTGGTCTCGCTCTGGCGCGGCTCTTGGATCAGGCCGTACATCTCCGAGGTGGAGGCCTGGTAGACTCGCGCTTCAGGGCGAGCGATGCGCACCGCCTCAAGGACATTGACCGCGCCGATGCCGGTCACCTGGCCGGTGAGCACCGGCTGGCTCCAGGAAGTCTGCACGAAGGACTGCGCCGCGAGGTTGTAGACCTCGTCCGGCTGGCACTCCTGGACACTGCGAATCAGGCTGCCAAGGTCACATAAGTCACCATCGAACAGCTTCACCTGCTCCTTGACGCCCAGCCACTCCAGACGCGACAGGTTGACATCCGAAGTACTGCGCCTGGGGGCGATACCACAGACACGGTAGCCTTTACTCAGCAGCAACTGAGCAAGATAGGCCCCATCCTGGCCCGTTACGCCGGTGATCAGCGCGGTTTTACTGTGCATTCCTGCCATTTCCTGTATATTTTCCTTGGCGTGGCATCGTCAAACCAGCGGCGCATATTATCACAGCCCATGGGCCAGCACAGCCGCCCGGCACCTAGACCCAGCCCCGCCCCTGCGATGGATCGCGATGGTTTTCAGCTCCTACCCCTTTCTGCTGCTGTTCCTGCCGCTGGTACTGGCGCTCTATGCGCTTCAGGTCCGCGGCCAGATCTCGTCGGCTCTGCTGATGCGCGGGCTGATCGTGATGTCACTGATCTTCTATTCGGTCTGGGACTGGCACTACCTGCCCGTGCTGGTGGGTTCGGTGGTGGTGAATTATTCTCTCGGCAAACGCATCACAGCCAGTCGCCGCCGCTCCTGGCTGGTGCTGGGGATAGCGTTCAACCTGAGCCTGCTGGGCTGGTTCAAGTATCGGCTGTTCTTCGCCGAAACG
>NZ_JAVLBC010000332.1:0-1549 GCF_031581305.1 Halomonas sp. | reverse complement strand
CACCGGCGCGGCTGCCTCAATGCCAGGCGCGCGATGGCCGGCCTGGACGAACCATTCCTGCAACCGAGCCAGCGCCTTGGCGAGGGCGCCGCCCTGTTGTGCCGAGAGCGCCTCGAGTGCCTGGCGGTCTTCCTGTGACAGTGCCTGATGCAGCTCCGACAGGACCGCTCGCCCCTCGGCGGACAAGGCGGCGTTCTGGTCATGCCGAGCGGCGGCGGGCATTCGTTCACTGCCCTCCGCGGCCCTTGCCAGGGTACTCGCAAAGGCCGCGCTATCAGGCTGACCGCCAGTGCCGGGTTGAGGTCCTGCCTCGGGACCGTTGACCAGACTCATGAGCTGCTGGATATGCATGGCGATTCCTCGAAGATTCAGAGCTCGCTGGGCGAGTGCCGGCGAGCCATACGGCTGTTGACCAGGTCATCACTGACGTGCTGTTCCCGGCGTTGTTCAGCGCGGCGCCTGGCGATATTTCGCCGCTCGGCCAGGGTATCGTAGGACGACAGGCGCTGCTGCAGCTGCTGCCAGTGCTGGCGAGTCTTGGCGACTCGCTGTTGCTGGGCGTCCAGTGCCTGCCGGGCACGCACCAGGGCGTCATCCAGAGAGGCGAGGAAGTGCTGGTAGTTGCGCATGGTGGCCGGGTCGATGCCAGTGCGCATGGCCGCATTCAGCTTTTCGGCGTACTCCTGGCGATAGCGATGCAGCGACTCAACCTGCTGGCTGACCTGGCGGCTGATGCGCTGTTCGCTGGCCAGGTTCTGCCCGGCCTGGTCACGGGCATCCCGGGCGAGCTCGATGAGTGTGTCGAGCGGCGTGTTGCTGCGGCTCATGGCGTACCTCCCACGACGCTGGCCAGAGCCTGGCGAGCGTTTTCCAGACTGCTGTTCTCCTCGATTCGCTGGTGCAGGAAGTTCTCGAGTTGCGGATAGCGCCGTACGGCCTCATCCAGCTGCGGGTCGTGGCCCGGATGATAGGCCCCGACACTGATCAGGTCGCGGTTGCGCTGATAGCGGGAGAAGAGCCCCTTGAACTGCTGGGATTGCTGCAGCTGCTGCGAGTCGGTGATGGCGGTCATCGCCCGGCTGATGGAGGCCTCGATGTCGATGGCCGGGTAGTGGCCTGCTTCCGCCAGCGTTCGGGATAGCACGATATGGCCATCGAGGATGGCGCGTGCCGAATCGGCGATGGGGTCCTGCTGGTCATCGCCTTCGGTGAGCACGGTATAGAACGCGGTGATGGAGCCGCCACCGCGTTGGGCATTGCCCGCGCGCTCGACCAGATTGGGTAACTTGGCAAAGACCGAGGGCGGATAGCCCTTGGTTGCCGGTGGCTCGCCGACGGCCAGGGCGATCTCGCGCTGTGCCATGGCGAAGCGGGTCAGGGAGTCCATGATCAACAGGACGTTGCGTCCCTCGTCACGAAAGCCTTCAGCCAGCCGGGTGGCATAGGATGCTCCCTGAAGGCGCTGGAGTGGCGAAGTGTCGGCAGGTGCCGCCACCACGACGGCACGGCGCAGCCCCTCTGCGCCCAGGATGTTGTCGATGAAGTCCTG
>NZ_JAVLBC010000162.1:0-7496 GCF_031581305.1 Halomonas sp. | reverse complement strand
CGCTGCGAACCGGGGGGTCACCATCCCCGGCAATCGGGTCGTGGGCGTGTTTCGCAACGACTTTGCGGTACGCATCCTGCGGCTGAGCGTCCCGGCGATGATCGAAGCCCCCATGCGTTTCTATGTCACCGAAAATGACGATGGCAGCGCCACGCTCGCCTGGAAGACGCCGACTCACCTGCTTTCTCCCTACATGGACGCGGCCGGCGAGGAACTGGAAACGGTGGCCCGAGAACTCGATACCCTCTTCGCTGCCATTGCAAAGCGTGCCACCGAGGAATCGGAGTAGCGACCTGGCGCTGCGGTGACCTGCTCTGCTCATGCCTGAAGGGTCGTCCACCGGGCGTGCTCAGGGGCAGGCGGGCGGCTCGGAACTCGCGGAGAAGGCCAGGTGGGTGAACCAGGCCGTGGCATCCACCCCGGCATTGTCGCCGTCGCTCATCAGAGCGAGGCCATCGATGTGGTCCGGGCGGTTCCCGAAGAGTCGCTGATAGTCCTCGCGGATATCCCGCACTTCCGCCACCCATTCCCCTACGCGTGCTTCGCCACTCTGCAGGGCCAGCAACTGGGCGCGTGAGGTAAAGGCATTGGGCCAGTCCGACCCTGCCGGCTGGCTCGAGGCCCACACGTAGTTCACCGACTCGACTTGCCAGGGCAGCAGCCTCGTCTTGCGGGCCACATAGACCCTGGCCGGGTAATCGTCACCCGACTTGCGTGTCTCGTCGAGACCCTCATGTATGCTTGATACCTGCCAGCACCAGTGCAGGTAGGGCGTTTCGCGAAGGTCGACCTCGCGCTCCAGGTATTTCGCCGAGGCCTGTTGTCGAGCGCTGGCCTGGAGGAGTCGCATGCCCTTCCGTTCGATGATTTGGTACTCGGTTTCGCCCTCGAAATTTCGTGTCGGCCAGGAGTGAATATCATCCGGCGAGAACGTCAGGTCATCTGCTGCGATGACAGGTCCTGCCACCAGGGTCGTCAACGTCATCAGACACCAGGGGATAAGGGGTCGGATCATCGGGTAGACTGCTCCATTCGTTTCCGTGGATCGGGCTAATTTTTTCGGATAAATCGTAAGGATAATGGCTTCACTTTCACCAACTATCAAGACCTGATTAAAGGTCTTTTTGTCAGCCGATAGCCACGAGGTGTAGCCATGAAAATTCGAGTCATAACGTTGGCCATGATGGCCCTGATGCTGAGTGCCGGACCCCTGATGGCAATGGATTCCGAGTATCAGGAGCAGCGTCGTCAGGCATTGCAAGAGAAAAGTACAAGCTCGGCCATTCAGGCAGAGAATTCCATCGATCAGCGGCGCAATAGGGAGGTGAGTCAACGTGGAGAAGCGCAGCATCGCCGCATCGATAAGGATTGGCAACAATGGGAGCAGACGCGTGAAGCCCTGCGCTACTGGTGGCGCTAACTTGCCTTCACTTGGCAAGCATTCCCGGACCTGATACCCAGGTCCGGGTTCCTTGCCTTGTGCCCGGGGCTCGACCATCCTGACAGGACATTCGCTGAAAGCGTAAGGAGATACCATGTTGAAGAGATGGATCGGGATGGCAATGACCATGTTTGTGGTCATGCCGCTGATGGTGCACGCGGAAGAGCACGGCATTAGGCACCTTCAGTCAAGTGACGATATCGTTCGTGTCGAGCAGCGGCTGCGCGAGGCCATCGAGGAGAAAGGGCTGACCCTGATGAGTGTGGTCGATCACACCGCCAATGCAGAGGGCATGGGGCTCTCGTTGCCGGCAACCCGTACCTTCATCTTCGGCAATCCGCAGGTGGGCACGCCGATGATGCAGTGCCAGGGAAGCATGGCGCTGGACCTGCCCCAGAAGATGGTGGTGCGGGAGACGGACGACGGTGTCAGGCTGGAGTGGAATTCGCCACACTATCTGGCCGAGCGCCATTCCCTGGAGGAGTGCGCCCTGCCACTGGACAAGGTTGCTGGTGTGCTGGAAGGCGTGGCAAGCACTGCCGCCGGTCAGTGAGAGTGGTAGAATGAAGCATTGACGGGCCTTCAGTGCCCGTCATCGTCCTGCTCGGAGTCATCAAGTTCCGGGCCGAATCGCCTGCCGGCCTCATGAAGCAGCGTGAACTGTCTATTGCATTCTCGGCAGGCGCCGCACATGGAAAGGTGTAACCTCAGGGATACCCGTTCCTGAAAGGTGAGAGGGCGGTCCTGCTTGAGGGACATCAGGCGGGTCGCTTCCTTGCACATCATCATGCCGTTTCCTCCTTCAGCCACCCCTGTTCGATGCAGGCCCTGAGGCGCAGGCGGGCGCGATGCAGTATCACCCAGCAGTTGTTCTCCTTGATCCCCAGTTCCTTGCAGATATCGTCGGTGGATAGCCCCATCAGCTCGCGCAGGGAAAACACCCTGGCGGCATTGTCCGGCAGGGCGATCATGCAGGCATCGAAGACCTGCCAGAAGTGTTCGGTCTCGAAGGCTGCCTCGGGCTCTCCCCAGCTTGAGGGGCGAGCACTCTCCTGCCAGCGGCCATTCTGCTGGAATTGTCGGTCGATGGCATCGACGTCGTCTTCCTCCACCTCGAGGGGCTGCCAGCGCCCATGACGCTTCTGGGCGCGCATGGCGTCGAGGATCTTGTACTTGAGGATGCCGAAGACCCAGGTCTCGTAGCCGGATCGTCCGGCGAAGCTTTCATTCTTTTCGATGGCGGACATCATTGCCTCCTGTACGGCATCCTCAGCCTGGCTTCGCTCTCGCAGGTGCATGAGGGCGAAGGAGACCAGGCGTGGTCTGACAGCTGTAAGTCGTTGTAGCCTATCTTCTTTTTCATTCATCTAGGAGACCCTCGTTCCCTGTGCCGATGCTTTGACCAGACTCGGGAAAAGTCTAGCAGCTGGTATCAGCCAGGGTACAGGGTCTCCCGATTGAGTCGCTCAAGCCAGGCTTTCCTTACAGGATGTCAGGGTTGTCGGCAGGAGTTATGAGGTCGATGACATCAGGGATTCCGCCGATTTACCTGGAAGTCGTGTGCGTTAATCGCTGAAGGAAGAAGGGTGTTTGGGTAGAAAAAATGCCCATGTATCCCTTGGATTTTTTGATGTGGTTTGGCTCTCTTGACAGGCAACTCTTCCCGGTCTGCATGGAAGAGGAGGGGATGATATCCAGGCGCAATGCCACCTTGGGGTATGGGTCGGGCATGCCATGTCATCGGTAACAGCCTCCCGGCTACGTGAGCAGGTCGGAATGCTTCGCCAGTCGGTCAAGGTCCTCGGGCCTGTCCACATCCCAGAGCTGGGCGGGGCAGGCCAGCCGCCAGCCCAGCTCGTCGGCGTGATCGCGCGTCTGTGCCATCACGCGGTGCGTGCCCCAGTCGATGGCAGCGAAGAGTCGACGGTCGGCGCGCCGTAGCCCCACCAGCGCATACCCGCCATCCTCCACCGGCAGGAAGACGGCGTCGGCATCCGTCAGGGCAGCCTGGCAGCGCCTGAGCAGAGCCGGGGTGAGCGCCGGACAGTCGCTGCCGATCAGCACTCCCGGCGCGTCCATGGCCTGCAGGGCTTGGTACATGCGCTCTCCCAGGTCGCCTTCTGGTTGGGCACGAAGCCTGATGCCATGCCGGTCGGCCAGTTCCCGGAACAGCGGATGGTCATGATCCAGTGCCGTCCACAGGGTGATGCACTGCGGCGAAGTCGCCGCAAGGGCCGTCGCCACCGCATGGCGCAGAAGTCGCTCGTGCAGCCGGCAGGCGCCCTCGGCGCCCAGGGCCGGCATCAGGCGTGTCTTCACCCGGCCGGGGATCGGTGCCTTGGCGAGGATCGCCAGGGGCGCCTGGGCCCGGCTGTCAGCGGACATGGCGATACGCCCGGGCCAGGTCATCCGCTGACGCGCCTCGCCAGTAGCGCCAGCGCAGCCGCCACATCAGCAGGATGGTCTGCCGGGCGCCCTGTTGGTCCCAGCGCCGGCCACTGCTGGTCACCTTCTCGGTCAAACAGGCCGGCGGCGATTGTCGCTTGAGTCGCCGCGACATCTCGATGTCCTCCATCAGCGGCTGGTCGGGAAAGCCGCCCACAGCGTCGAAGGCCTCCCGGGTCATGAACAGCCCCTGATCGCCGGTGGCGATGCCCGTCAGGCGGGAGCGCAGGTTCATGGCGCCGGCGATCACGGGCAGCAGCGGATGACGCCCTTCCAGACGGACATCGAAGCGCCCCCAGCAATGTCTATCCGCAAGGGCGGAGGCGATCAGCCGATCGGCGTCTCGCGGGAGTCGCGTATCGGCATGCAGGAACAGCAGGTATCGACCGCGGGCCTCGCGAGCCCCGGCATTCATCTGCCGGGACCGGCCGGGCGATTGGACGATCACCATTGATGCCAGGGGGCGTGCCCGGGCCACCGTATCGTCGAGGCTGCCCCCGTCCACGACAAGTATCTCCACGTCGCGGGCCTGTGACGCCCGCAGTCGGATCAGCAGCGCCTCGATGGTGGCCGCTTCGTCCAGGGTCGGGATGATGATGCTGAGCCTCAACGTTTCCGGCATGCCGACAGTCTTCCTTAAGTGTGGGTCCGTCTCAGTGAGACAGCTCGATCAGCCGCCCACCGGCATCCTCGGCGTCCTCGGCGTCGTGGGTCACCAGCAGGCTGGGGAGGCCGGCCTCGCGCAGGCGGTCGAACACCAGCCTGCGCATCTCGTGGCGCAGGTGGGTGTCGAGCTTCGAGAAGGGTTCGTCGAGCAGTACCGCACAGGGCGCCGACAGCAGCAGGCGCATCAGCGCCACCCGGGCCTTCTGGCCGCCGGAGAGGGTGGCCGGGTCCCGGTCGCCGTAGTCGGCGAGGCCGATGTTTGCCAGGGCCTGCTCGACCCGCGCGGCCTTGTCGGCGCTGGCCCCGGGCATGCCGAAGCGCAGGTTGCCGCCTACCGACAGGTGAGGGAAGAGCAGCGGGTCCTGGAACAGCAGGCCGATACCGCGCTGTTCGGCCGGCAAGTTGCTGATGTCGTGGCCGTCGAGCAGCACCCGGCCGCTGGCCCGAAACTCGGGCGCCAGGAAACCGGCGAGATGGGCGAGCAGGGTCGACTTGCCCGAGCCGGAGGGCCCCATGACGGTGAGGACCTCACCGGGGCCGATCTCGGCATCGAGCTCTACCAGGACCTGGTCGCCCAGCTGGATGCAGATGTCACGAAGTTCGAGTCGATGGGTGGCGTTCATGGGGCTCCCTGCATGCCGCGTCGCCGCGACCATAGCAACCGGGGCAGGCCGACGGCGAGGATGAAGCCCGCCAGCGGCAGGCAGGCCTGGACCAGTGCCCAGACACCGATGACCCGGCGGTTGCCGCCGGCGGCCAAGGATACCGCTTCGGTGGTCACGGTCGTGATGCGTCCGGCGCCCAGCAACTGGGTGGGCAGGTACTGGCCGATGCTCACCGCCAGCCCCACGGCCAGGGCGGTGAGAACCGGGGCGAGCAGCATCGGCAGGCGTACCCGCCAGAAGGCCCCGTTGCGCGAGGCGCCCAGCGTCAGCGCCAGCTGCGACCAGCGCGGGTCGAAGCGCCGGTAGGCTTCGGAGAGCGAGAGGAAGACGTAGGGCAGCACGAACAGCAGGTGGCCGAAGATGACCAGCGCATGGGTCGGTCGGGTGCCGAGCTGTTCCATCACCACCGCCAGGCCGAACAGGAAGGCGATCTGCGGGACGATCAGCGGCAGGTAGAGCAGCCACAGGGCCCGCGAGGGGTGTCGGCCGCTGCGCTGCTCGTTTTCCAGTGCCGCCAGGGCCAGGGCCATGGCGAGCAGCGTCGCGCACACGGCGATCAGCGCCGTCGAGGCGACCGGCCCGGCAAGCGAGGGGAGGACCCGGGCCCAGTGGTCGGCGGTGACGCTCTCCGGCAGGGCGTCGGGGAAGCGCCAGAAGCCGGCCACGGAGTGGATCGCCAGGCCGGCGATGCCGACGAAGGCGATCCCCGTGGCCAGCAGGATCCACAGCTTGCCGGCGACATGCAGGCCCGCCTCGCCCCGACGGCGTCCGCCGCGTTCGATCCAGAGGCCCATCAGCCGGCTGGCGGCCCGCTCCAGTCCCCACCAGATCGCCAGCGCCGTGGCGGTGACGCCGAGCTGCAGGATCGCGCCGGCCGAGGCCAGGAAGCGCTTGTCGAGGTCGGGGTCGCTGAACCAGCCGAGGATCGACACGGCAAGCGTAGGCGGCAGGGTGGGGCCGAGGATCATCGCCACATCCACCACCGACGAGGCGTAGGCGATCACCGCATAGACCGGCAGGCGGATCAGCGGATAGAGCGACGGGGCGACCACCTTCCACCAGGCCAGGGTTGGGCGGTAGCCCAGCGAGCGGGCCATGGCGACGCGACGCTCGGGGTCGAGCTGGGGCAGGGCCGCCAGGCTCATCAGCAGCAGGAAGGGGATCTCCTTGATCACCAGCCCCGCGATCAGGGAAAGCCCCCAGGGGTCCTGGACGATCAGCAGGTCCGGAGGACGCTCCCAGCCGGTCAGCCCCGGCGAGGCGAGTCGCGCGACCAGCCCCGAGGGAGCGATCAGGAAGGCCAGGCCGAAGGCCGCGGCGGCATGGGGAATGGAGAGCAGTGGCGAGACCAGTCGCCGGATCCAGCGGTCGAGCCGGCTGGCGGTTGCGGCCGCCAGGTAGAGCAGCACCACCGCCAGCGAAATGGCGGTGGCGAGCAGGCCACTGGCCAGGCTGATGGCGGCCGAGCGCCAGATGCCGGGCTCGGCAAGCAGGGCCCGCCAGGGAGCGAGCGACAGGCTCTCCCCACCCAGGGCCGGCAGGTAGCCGAAGGCCGGCAACAGGACCATCCCCAGGCCGGCAAGGATCGGGGCCACCAGCAGCGCGACGAGCAGAACGGGGGCCAGGCGCAGCATCATCGAGCGGGCCTCGTTGTGGGAGCAGTCCGGGTGAGGTGCCTCGCCATCAGTTGCCGATATAGCGGGCCTGCCAGGCATCCTGCAATGCCGTCATCCAGCTGGGGTGCGGCTCGGGCAGCGTCTTCTGCAGGGCGCCTGCGGGCAGCATCGCCGGATGGCTCTCGTCCAGGGCGAACATGGCCCGGGTGCCGTCATCGAGGCGGGCCACATCGAGCACGGTGTGATCCCCCCAGACGGCAAGGTCCTGCTTGTGTGCCTGGGCCTCCGGCGAGAGCAGGAAGTCGGCGACCGCCATGGCGGCGGCCTTGTGGGGCGAGTTGAAGGGGATGGCCACGAAGTGCACGTTGCCCAGGGTGCCGCCCTCCGGCACATAGCTGCGGGTGCTGGGCGGCAGTTCGAAGTCGGCGACCGCTGCCGCCGGCTCCGAGGGCGTGAAGGTGAAGGCCAGCGCCAGTTCGCCGTTGCCCATCAGGCTGCGCATCTCGGGCCCGGTCGCGGGGAACTGCCGACCGCTTCGCCACAGGTGGGGATGGAGGGCGTCCAGATAGTCCCACAGCGGCGCGGTAATGGCGGCAAAGTCGCTCTCCTCGACCGGCGCGTAGAGCGCCTCGATGGCGGCCTCGTCGCGCGCCTTGCCCGCCA
>NZ_JAVLBC010000161.1:0-7524 GCF_031581305.1 Halomonas sp. | reverse complement strand
CCGGCTGCCCGAGGGGCAACGCCCCGAGGTGTGCCACCAGGCAGGCCGCGACAAGGATACGGTGACCCGCGAGGCCTACCGCGAGCAGGGCGTCGAGGCCGACGTCACGGCGTTTATCGACGACATGGCGGGCGCCTACGGCTGGGCCGACCTGGTGGTGTGTCGCGCCGGTGCCCTGACCGTGGCGGAGCTTGCCGCCGCGGCCAAGCCGGCGCTTTTCGTGCCCTTTCCCCACGCAGTGGATGACCACCAGACGGCCAACGCCCGGGCCATGGTCGATGAGCAGGCAGCGCGGCTGATGCCCCAGCAGGAGATGAATGCGGTGACGCTGGCCGAGTGCCTGGCGTCACTGCTGGACCCCGACACTCTTGCCACCATGGCGGACAGGGCGCGTGGCTGTGCCCATCTCGATGCCGTCGAGCGCCTGGTGGCCGGTTGCATGGAGACAGGCTTTGAGCGATGAGACCCTCGGACCGGTTCCCGGTCAGGCCATCCCCCCGCACCCCGGACGGGGGCTGGGCATGCGTCGAATCCGGCGCATCCATTTCGTCGGTATCGGAGGTGCCGGCATGTGCGGCATCGCCGAGGTGCTGGCCAACCAGGGCTATGCGGTCAGCGGCAGTGACATGAAGGCCTCCCCGGTGGTGGCCCGCCTACGCCAGTGCGGCATCTGCGTGGCCATTGGCCATGCCGCCGAGCATGCTGCGGATGCCGATGTGGTGGTGGTTTCCACGGCGGTGGATGAGACCAACCCCGAGATCCGCTGGGCCCACGAGCATCGTGTTCCGGTGGTGCGCCGTGCCGAGATGCTCGCCGAACTGATGCGCTTCCGCCTTGGCATCGCTGTGGCCGGCACCCACGGCAAGACCACCACCACCAGCCTCACCGCGACCCTGCTGGGCGAGGGTGGGCTGGATCCCACCTTCGTGATCGGCGGGCGGCTGACTAGTGCTGGCACCAATGCTCGGCTGGGGGAGGGCGACTATCTGGTGGCGGAGGCCGACGAGTCGGATGCCTCCTTCCTGCACTTGCAGCCCATGGTGGCCATTGTCACCAACATCGATGCCGATCACATGGCGACCTATGGCGGCGACTTCGAACGGCTCAAGGGCACCTTCATCGAGTTTCTGCACAATCTGCCGTTCTATGGCCTGGCGATTCTGTGCATTGATGATGCCCACGTGCGTGGCCTGCTCGACCGCGTCAGTCGCCAGTTCGTTACCTATGGCTTCAGCGAGGATGCCGACTACCGCATCGAGGGCTTCATCCAGCAGGCCGGCGAGGTGCACTTCACCGCGGTGCGTTCCGAGGGGCTGGCCCCGCTCGACGTGCGCCTGGCGATGCCGGGGCGCCACAATGCGCTCAACGCCCTGGCGGCGATTGCCGTGGCCAGCGACGCGGGCGTCGACGACGCCGCCATCCTGAGGGGCTTGGCGAGCTTCGAGGGGGTGGGGCGGCGTTTTCAGGTGCATGGCCACTTCCCGGCCCCCCAGGGCGGGGGCGAGGTGATGCTGGTGGACGACTATGGCCACCATCCCCGCGAGGTGGCGGTGGTGATCGACGCCGTGCGAGCCGGCTGGCCCGAGCGGCGCCTGGTGATGGTCTACCAGCCGCACCGCTTTTCGCGCACCCGGGATCTCTACGAGGACTTCGTGCGGGTGCTGGCCGGGGTCGATACCCTGCTGCTGCTCGATGTCTACAGCGCCGGGGAAGCGCCGATTCCCGGGGCTGACGGGCGCACCTTGGCAGGCTCGATCCGCCAGCGCGGGGCGGTGGATCCGATATTCGTCCAGGACAAGAGCGAGCTGCCTGAGCTGCTCGCCCGGGTACTGCGCCCGGGCGATATCCTGATCACCCAAGGGGCCGGTGACGTGGGCGGCATCGCCCAGCACCTGGCCGATGCCGCCCTGGTGCTCGACGAGGTGACACTATGACCCACGATGTCGGCCGGGTGGTGGTGCTCTACGGCGGGGACTCCGCCGAGCGTGAGGTGTCGTTGAAGAGCGGTGCCGCCGTGCTCGCGGCCCTGACGCGCTCGGGGGTGGAGGCCATCGGCTATGATCCCGCCGAGGGCGGGCTGGTGGGGCTGGAAGCCCTGGCTCCCGACCGGGTCTTCATTGCTTTGCACGGCCGGGGTGGCGAGGATGGCACCTTGCAGGGGGCGCTGGAACTGCTGGGCATTCCCTACACCGGTAGCGGGGTACTGGCCTCGGCGCTGGGCATGGACAAGCAGCGCACCAAGCTGATCTGGCAGGCACTGGGCCTGTCGACCCCGGAGAGCGTGATGCTCGGTCCCGAGGCCGACTGGTCGGCAGTGGTCGGGCGCCTCGGCCTGCCGCTGATCGTCAAGCCGGTCCACGAGGGCTCGACACTGGGCATCAGTATCGTCGACAGCCGCGATGCGCTGGAGGCGGCCTACCGTGATGCCGCCCGCTTCGATGCGCGGGTGATGGCCGAGCGCTTTGTCAAGGGCGAGGAGTATACGGTGTCGCTGCTGGCGGACGATGTCCTGCCGGCGATTCGCGTCGAGGTGCCCAGTGGCTTTTACGACTACGAGGCCAAGTATTTCTCCAACGAGACGCGCTATCACCTGCCGTGCGGCCTGTCCGGCGACGAGGAGGCCGAGCTCGCTGCACTCTGCCGGGCGGCCTTCGAGGCCATCGGCGCCGAGGGGTGGGGGCGAGTCGACGTGATGCGCGACGGCGAGGGGTGTTTCTGGTTGATTGAGGTCAATACTGTGCCGGGGATGACCGACCATAGCCTGGTGCCCCAGTCGGCAGCCCATGCCGGCATCGATTTCGATGCCCTGGTGCTGCGCATCCTCGCCACGGCCGGGGAGAGGCACTAGCCCATGGCGGCACGGGGAAGCTTCGTCGGTGTTCTCCTGCTGGCTCTGCTGCTGGGAGCCGGGGGGCGAGCGCTGTGGGTCTGGCTCGACCGGCCCATCGAGCGTGTCTCGGTGGGAGGCGAGTTTCAGCACGTCAGTGCCGACTTTCTGCGCAGCCGGCTGGCGCCACTGATTCAGGGACAGACCTGGCTCTCCGTCGACCTGCCCGCGCTGCGCCAGAGGGCGCGGGAGATCGGCTGGTTGGCCGAAGTGCGTGTCAGCCGCGAGTGGCCCGATGCGCTGACGTTCGACCTGGTCGAGCAGGTGCCGGTGGCGCGCTGGAATGACGAACGTCTGCTCAACCCGCAGGGTGATCCCTTCGCCTTCGCCACGGTGGCGCCTCCCGCCGACTTGCCGGACCTGGCCGGTCCGCCCGGCAGCGGGGCCGAGGTGCTGGACTACCATGCCCGGCTCGCCGCAAAGTTTGCCGCCCAAGGGATCGAGGTGCGCCAGCTGCGGCTGGAGCCCCGCGGGGCCTGGCGCTTCCAGCTCGACAGCGGCGTCTGGGTGATGCTCGGTCGCAATGATCGTCCCGCCCGCCTGGGACGCCTGGCCGCCGCCTGGCAGCGTGAGCTGGGTCCTCTGGCGTCGCATATCCGCTATGTCGACCTGCGATATCCCAATGGGGTCGCCGTGGCTTGGCACGGAGAAACCGAGCCGGTGGAGGACGAGTCACCGTCGGACAGCTGAAGCCTTCATTGCACAACTCGCTTGCCCAGGCGGCATTTAAGGTGTTTCTTTCGTGACAAATTCGCCGTATCGTGACGGGTGTTTCGGCAATCGGGCTGGTGGAACAACTGAAATTGTTCCTATAATTGGCCTAGGCCTACTTTTCAGGATTAATCTTCCCCTTCGGGGTCAGGTTCGAGGAGACTTCCCGACTCATGGCAGGTCCATCCAATGCGTCCAATATGGTAGTCGGGCTGGATATCGGAACATCCAAGGTCGTGGCGATCGTGGGGCAGCCTACCGACGATGGCGGGATCGAAATCGCCGGTATCGGCTCACATCCGTCGCGTGGCATGAAGAAAGGCGTGGTGATCAACATCGAGTCCACGGTGCAGTCCATCCAGCGTGCCGTGGAAGAAGCCGAGCTGATGGCCGGCTGTGACATCCATTCGGTCTATGTGGGTATCGCCGGCAGCCACATCAGTTCGATGAATTCGGATGGTGTGGTGGCCATCAAGGAGCGCGAGGTCGCCTCATCGGATATCGACCGCGTCATCGACTCAGCCCGGGCTCGGGCCATCTCGGAAGGCCAGCGTGTGCTGCATGTCCTTCCCCAGGAATTTTCCATCGATACTCAGGGCGGTATCCGGGAGCCGTTGGGCATGTCCGGTGTGCGCCTCGAGGCGCGCGTTCATCTGGTCACCGCCGCCCTTAATGCCGTGCAGAACATCGAGAAGTGCGTGCGTCGCTGTGGACTCGAGGTGGACTCGATCATCCTCGAGCAGCTGGCCTCGAGCCATGCGGTCCTCACCGAGGATGAGCGTGAGCTCGGGGTCTGTATGGTTGACATCGGCGGGGGCACCACTGACATCGCGGTGTTCACCGAGGGCGCCATCCGCCATACCTCGGTGATTCCCATTGCCGGCGACCAGGTCACCAATGACATCGCCATGGCATTGCGCACCCCCACGCAGCATGCCGAGGAGATCAAGGTCAAGTACGCCTGCGCCCTGACCCAGCTGGCTTCCAGCGACGAGATGATCAAGGTGCCCAGCGTGGGCGACCGGCCGGCCCGGGACCTCTCGCGCCAGTCACTGGCCGAGGTGGTGGAGCCGCGTTACGAGGAGCTCTTCACCCTGGTGCGCGACGAGTTGCGGCGCAGTGGCTACGAGGACCTCGTGGCCGCCGGCGTGGTACTCACCGGCGGCACCTCACGCATGGAAGGGGTGGTCGAGCTGGCCGAGGAGATATTCCATATGCCGGTGCGTATCGCTTGCCCGCAGAACGTGCGCGGGCTGGCCGATGTGGTTCGCAATCCGATTTATTCGACGGGTGTCGGTCTGCTGCATTACGCTCTACTGGAAACCCGTCAAGGGCATGGCCGCCAGGGGCCTGGAGGCATTATCCCGGCGCAACCGAAGCGTGACGACATTACCCGGCGTGACGCGGGGGAAAGGATTCCGGCGCTGGCAAGGATCAAGGGCTGGTTCAAAGGAAATTTCTGACAGGGCCGCGGTCGCGGTCCAGGAGACGGGACTTATGTTCGAACTGGTAGACAGTGCACCCTCAAGCAGTGCGGTCATCAAGGTTATCGGTGTCGGGGGCGGTGGCGGCAATGCCGTCAACCACATGGTCGAGAGCAACATCGAGGGCGTCGAGTTCATCTGCGCCAATACCGATGCTCAGGCGCTCAAGCGGGTCGCCGCCAAGACCGTGCTCCAGCTCGGCAGCGAGATCACCAAGGGCCTCGGGGCCGGTGCCAGCCCCGATGTCGGGCGCCAGGCCGCAATGGAGGACCGCGAGCGTATCGCGGAACTGCTCGGGGGTGCCGATATGGTCTTCATCACCGCCGGCATGGGTGGCGGTACCGGGACTGGCGGGGCTCCCGTCGTTGCTCAGGTGGCCAAGGAGCTGGGCATCCTTACCGTGGCGGTGGTGACGCGCCCCTTCCCCTTCGAGGGCCCCAAGCGCATGCGTGCCGCCGAGGAGGGCATGAAGGAGCTCTCCGAGCATGTCGACTCCCTTATCACCATCCCCAACGAGAAGCTGCTCTCGGTGCTGGGCAAGAGCGCGACCCTGCTCACGGCCTTCAGTGCGGCCAACGACGTGCTGCTGGGGGCCGTGCAGGGGATCGCCGAGCTGATCACCAGTCCCGGTATCATCAACGTTGATTTCGCCGACGTACGTACCGTGATGTCCGAAATGGGCATGGCGATGATGGGCACCGGCGGGGCCACCGGCGAGAACCGCGCCCGCGAAGCTGCCGAGAAGGCCATCCGTAGCCCGCTGCTCGAAGACATCGATCTCCACGGTGCCCGCGGCATCCTGGTCAACATCACCGCCGGCCCGGATCTTTCCATCGGCGAGTTCAATGATGTGGGTGCCACCGTCCAGGAGTTCGCCTCCCAGGACGCTACCATCGTGGTTGGCACCTCCATCGATATGGACATGACCGACGAGCTGCGTGTCACCGTGGTCGCTGCGGGGCTCGAAGGCAACAAGGCGCAGAAGCCCGCCTCTCGCGAGACCGGCCGTCGTGTCGAGGCCGGCAGCTACCGCCAACGTCCGCAGGCGGCGGCCAGTCGCGGCCAGGCCGCGGCGTCCAGGACCGAAGCCCAGGAGGCCTCACGGCCGCAGCCGGAAAAGCGCAAGTCCCAAGAGCTCGATGACTACCTGGACATTCCGGCCTTCCTGCGGCGGCAGGCCGATTGATCCGTGCTATCACGGAAAGAGGAGGTGCCGGGTGAGCTTTCTTTGTTGAAACATCCGTTCGGTGCTATAGTGAACGGTGTTTGATAATTACTGACTGCCTGGCGACCGACCATGATCAGACAACGTACACTGAAAAATGTCATCCGCGCCACCGGCGTCGGCCTGCACTCCGGCAAGAAGGTCTACCTGACCCTTCGGCCGGCACCGGTGGATACCGGCGTGGTCTTCGTGCGCACCGACCTGGAGCCTGAGGTGCAGATCCCGGCGCGCGCCGAGCATGTCACCGATACCACCCTGTGCACCGCGCTCTCTGCGGGCGGGGCCAAGGTCGCCACCGTCGAGCACCTGATGTCGGCCTTCGCCGGGCTGGGCATCGACAACGCCTACATCGATGTAAGTGCGCCCGAAGTACCGATCATGGATGGCAGCGCGGGACCCTTCGTATTTCTGATCCAGTCGGCGGGCATCGCCGAGCAAGCCGCCCCCAAGAAGTTCATTCGTATCACGCGTGAGATCGTGGTGCGTGAGGACGACAAGGAAGCGATTTTCCTGCCTCATCAGGGCTTCAAGGTCTCCTTTTCCATCGATTTCGACCATCCGGTCTTCGAGGATCAGTCGCAGACAGCCGTAGTGGACTTCTCCACCACCTCCTTCGTCAAGGAGGTGTCGCGGGCCCGTACCTTCGGCTTCATGCGTGACCTGGAATATCTGCGCGCGAACAACCTGGCGTTGGGCGGCAGCCTCGACAACGCCATCGTGGTTGACGACTATCGCATCGTGAATGAGGGCGGACTGCGCTATGACGACGAGTTCGTCAAGCACAAGGTGCTCGATGCCATCGGCGACCTCTACCAGCTCGGCCATAGCCTGATCGGCGAATTCCGCGGTGTGAAGTCCGGCCATGCCCTGAACAACCAGCTGTGCCGTGCCCTGCTGGCTCAGCCGGATGCTTGGGAGCTCGTCACCTTCGAGGGCGAGTCCGAGAAAGCACCGATCTCCTACTCTGCGCCGGCCATGGCCTGAACCGGACTGCGTCCGGCGCTATAAGCCGTAAGCTTGAAGCTGGAAGTCCCCGGCTTCGCCGGGAGATGTAAGTGGGATAAGTGGGAAGAGCGCCGCTTCGCGGCGGGAAGCTTGACGAAATACAACCCCACTGGGCCTGCCAGCGGGGTTGTTTCATAACATGCCGAGGCTATGCTGCGTTCCAGCTTCCAGCTTCCAGCTTCCAGCTTCCAGCTTCCAGCTTCCAGCTTCCA
>NZ_JAVLBC010000160.1:0-7527 GCF_031581305.1 Halomonas sp. | reverse complement strand
CCCGGGCCACCAGGCGGTCCAGGGCGGTACGTTCGGGGCCGAGTTCCTCGACCGGATCGACCAGCTCGGCCGGGTCGCGGTTGTCGGGAGAAGGTTGGGTCATGACGGCTCTCTTCACACATCGTCCGGGCTCGGCCCGGACGATGTTCGGCTTGCCAGGGGGTGGATGTCGGCCGGCTTACATCAGGTTGCGGGCCTGGAGGAACTCGACCACGGAGTCGTAGACCTTCTGGTTCATCTCGCTGCGCTCGGCCCAGACAGACCACTCTTCCTTGGCGATGTTGCGGAACTTGGCGCGCTCCTCCGGTGCCATGTCGATCAACTCGATCTCAGGATCCTGACGTGCCTCGGCCACCGCCTCGAGGTCCAGTTTCTTGAGCTCGAAGACCATCTCGTAGGCCAGCTTGTCCACCGAGGTCTCCAGTATCGCCTGGAGATCCTCCGGCAGGCCGTCCCAGATCTCCTTGTTGAGCGACACGGAGACCATCGGCAGCGAGTGAAAGCCCGGATAGTTGGGATAGTTGGCGAAGCTGTGCAGCCCCTGGCTGTGGTTGGTGGAGAACACCGTGTAATCGGCAGCATCGATCACGCCCTTCTCCAGCGAGGTGTAGACCTCGGAGCCCGGCAGGTTCACCGGGGCAGCGCCGGCCTTCTCGAAGATGTTGTAGACCATGCCCTCCGGCGCGCGGACCTTGAGCCCTTCGAGGTCCTCCACGGTGCGGATCGGGCGCTTGGAGGGGAAGGACTCCAGGCCAGTGGCGGCGGCGCCGATCAACTGCACGCCATAGGGGTTGACCAGCTCATTGTAGAGCGCTTCGCCACCACCGTGGTTCATGTACTCCAGGAACTCCAGCGGGTCGCCCCAGGCGCCCACCAGGTTGCCGAGCATGCCAAAGGCCGGATCGCGACCGGAGAAGTAGCTGGGGTCGGTCAGGTGGCCCTGGAGGATGCCGGACTGAACGGCATCCAGGGTCTGGTTGGCCTGGACCACCGCATTGACCGGCAGGATCTCGATCTCGATGCGCCCGTCGGACATGGTGTTGACGTTCTCGGCCCAGGCCTTCTTGAGCTCGAACTGCGGCTCGCCCGAGGTCTCGGAGGTCTGGAAGGTCCACTCGTACTCGGCAGCCTGGGCGGAGAAGGCCAACGCGCCGAGCATGGCGGCGGTCAGGCCCTTGAGGGCAAAGGCGGAGCGTGGCGTGGTCTTTTTCATGGTGCGTTTCCTTCTATGGCTCATGACGGTTGTTGTTGTCGGTGCGGGACACCGCGTGCGAGGCGAACCGGTCAACCCGGTTCGGGGACGTCTGCGCCCGGCAGGCGCAGGCGTGGCGGACGATGGTCGAACAGGCTCTCGAACCCCAGGTCCAGCCCGGTGCGCTCGAGCACCGAGAGCGCCGCCTGCTCTGCCTCGTCGGGCTGGCGCAGGCGGACCGCCTCCATCAGCCGGCGATGGCGCTCCATGCTGTCGCTCAGCTCGGCCGCGCTGTGGTTGGACGTCTCCACCAGCAGGCCGATGGCCGGCTTGAGCATATGGCTGAGCTGGGCCCACAGCAGATTGTGGGTGGCCGCAAAGATCGCCTCATGGAAGGCCACATCGTGCTCGTCGTGGCTGCGTCCCTCGCAGCGCCGATCGGGCGCTTCCAGGGCACGGATCATGTTGTGCCAGGCCGTCTCGATGGCGAGCAGGTCGGCGGCGGTGGCATGTTCCGCCGCCAGTCGCGCCATGAAAGGCTCCACGGCCACGCGGAAGGCGAAGATATCGCGCTGGATGCGTGGATTGGGTTGGGCGAAGCGGGCCATCCAGTCACTGACCCGAGGATCCAGCAGGTGCCAGTCGGTGAGCTCGCGCACTCGACTGCCCTGCCCCGAGATACGGATGATCATGCCCGCCGAGACCAGCTGCTGCAGGGCACTACGCACCGTGCTACGACTGACCCCGTAGCGCGCGCAGAGATCCAGCTCCCGGGGCAGGAAACCGCCCGGCGCATGCTCGCCGGCGAAGATGGCTCGTGCGAGATCCTCGGCGATATCGGGTTTGTGGGCGAGCTTGCGCCCGGGCGGGGGCTGACACGATGGCATGGGCGCTCGGCGACTCCTGTACGACTTGACTCAACCTATGTCGGACATAGGGTCGCCCAGATATTGCCTCCGTGCCTTTAGACTTTGGTCACATTAGCGGCGTTGTTCCACTCCACCGCCTGGAACATGCGCTCGGGCAGGTCGGGAATCGCCGCCCTGATCGGGTTCAAGCGGGGAATGACGGGCCGCTCGCGGGGGCATGACGAGGCGCGCCCACATCCCCGATGCGGCTGCACCAGCAATGGACACGAAAACGCCCCACCAGGGGGCATCCAGGCGGGGCGCTCTAGGGTCCCTGGCCTCAGCCAGGGTCAGTCAGCGAAAGGGCGTCTCAGCGATAGACCGGCAGGCGGGTGCAGACGGCCTCGACCTTCGCCTTGACCTCGGCCTCGATGGCGGCGGTGTCATCCCCTGCCGCCATGACGTCGAGGATGTCGCAGATCCAGCCGGCCAGCTCCTGGCACTCGGTCTCGCCAAAGTCGCGGGTGGTCACCGCCGGGGTACCGATGCGCAGGCCAGAGGTCACGAAAGGGCTCTGCGGGTCGCCGGGCACGGCATTCTTGTTGACGGTGATGTGGGCGCGCCCCAGGGCGGCGTCCGCGTCCTTGCCGGTCAGGCCCTGCTTGATCAGCGAGAGCAGGAAGAGGTGGTCCTCGGTGCCGCCGGAGACCACCTCGAAGCCGCGCTCGATGAACACCCCGGCCATGGCCTGGGCGTTCTTGACCACCTGCTGCTGATAGGTCTTGAAACCGGGCTCCATGGCCTCCTTGAAGCAGATCGCCTTGGCGGCGATGACGTGCTCCAGCGGGCCGCCCTGCCCGCCCGGGAAGACCGCGGACTGCAGCTTCTTCTCGATGTCGGCATTATTTTCGGCAGAGAGAATCAGGCCGCCACGGGGACCGCGCAGGGTCTTGTGAGTGGTGGTGGTCACCACATGGGCGTGGGGCAGCGGCGTCGGGTAGACGCCGCCTGCGACCAGGCCGGCCACGTGGGCCATGTCGACCAGCAGGTAGGCGCCCACCTCGTCGGCGATCTCGCGAAACTTCGCCCAGTCGATGATCTGTGAGTAAGCGGAGAAGCCGGCGATGATCATCTTGGGCTTGTGCTCGCGGGCGAGGCTGGCCACTTCGTCGTAATCGATGCGGCCGCTGTCGTCGATGCCATACTGCACGGCGTGATAGTGCTTGCCGGAGAAGTTGGGCTTGGCCCCGTGGGTCAGGTGGCCGCCCGCATCGAGGCTCATGCCCAGGATGGTATCGCCCGGCTTGACCAGCGCCTGGAACACCGCGCCATTGGCCTGGGAACCGGAGTGGGGCTGGACGTTGGCGTAGCTCGCGCCAAACAACTCCTTGGCGTAGTCGATGGCGAGCTGCTCGACGATGTCCACGTATTCGCAGCCGCCGTAGTAGCGCTTGCCGGGGTAGCCTTCCGCGTACTTGTTGGTCAGCTGGCTACCTTGAGCCTCCAGCACCCGGGGGCTGGCGTAGTTCTCGGAGGCGATCAGCTCGATGTGCGCTTCCTGGCGAGCGACCTCCTTCTGCATCGCATCGAACAGGACGTCATCGAAACCGGCAATCTGCATGTCACGGCTGAACATCGGCGGGAAACCTCGCAAAACGGGAGAATCTGGGGATCACATGATACCCCAGCCCCCGGCGGCTTTCACATGAAAGGCGATCATCCCGAATGGGTGCGCCTTTCATCTTCCCTACCACCCCTGAGAGCCATACCCGGCCGTAGGCCCGGTAAGCGACAGCGCACCGGGCGGACCCGCGGGACTGACGCGGCCTCCTCGCCCGAGGCGCCTCCGGCTTATCGGGCCTACCACCCCTGAGAGCCATACCCGGCCGTAGGCCCGGTAAGCGACAGCGCACCGGGCGGACCCGCGGGACTGACGCGGTCTCCTCGCCCGATGCGCCTCCGGCTTATCGGGCCTACCCTTCCTTCAGGCACTACACCGGCCATAGGCCCGGTAAGCGACAGCACACCGGGCGGCTCGTGGTCCCCCTAGCCTCAACGCCCGAGGCGCCTTCGGCTTATCGGGCCTACTCGCTCTGTGGGTCTTTCACCGCGTTTCCACGCGCATCTCGAGACGCTCGGGCAACGCCATGGGATCGCCGGTGTAGGTTTCCAGGTTGCTCTCCGCCGGCAGGGTGACGGCAACCTCGAGCTCATCGGCGGCGCCTTCGGCCAGGGACACCAGCCCCAGCAGGAACTGCTGCGCTTGAGGGCCGAACATCATGCCGAAGCCCTCGGCCTGGGTGCGTGCCTGCTCGAGGTACTGGCTCTCGGTGATCCCCTCCATGGCCGCCCCCAGGGTGGCCATGCGACCGAACAGCCCCTGCTCATTGAGTGTCAGACGGAGGTTCCCGCCCAACAGCGTGGCCACTTCCAGCACGTCATCGTCGGCAAACACCGCCGCAGGGGTGACACCCTCGGGCAGCACCACCGGCAATTCGACATCGACCAGCAGCTTCAGGGCGTCATGGATCGTGATATGGCTATCGCTGGTGATAAGGCTTTGCGTCTCGCCCTCTTCCCAGTTACCCAGCAGGGCGACATCAACACGCAAGTCACCGCTACCGTCGGTGAGCACATTGCTGGCCATGCGCAACTGGGCCCGCTCTTCCTCCGGTGCCAGTGCGATCATACGCGCCAGGTCCGCCTGGAAATCATCGATCACCACCCCGCCCTGGCCATCGCTGAAGTCACCGTCGACGCTCAAGCGCGCCAGGCGTCCGACGAGCCGCTCGGCATCGACGACCAGGTCGCTGAGCACCAGCGCATCGAGGCGCTGTTCCTCTTCGTCATCGAGGCCATGCAGGCCTTCGAGCACCAGCGAGGCAAGCGTGAAGGAACCCGCGCCAAACTCTCCCAGGTTCTCGCCCATACCCGACACGTCAGCGATCTCGAAGCGCTCGATGGCCGTGTGGCTGAGCCCTTCGCCCCGCACCCGGGCGATCGTCATGCGCCCCAGGGCATCGTCCAGTTCGGCATCGTCAAACACATCGCGGGCCAGCTCCGACGAGAGATCCAAGATGATATCGTCGATCGCCAGAGTAGCGATGCGGACGTCCTGCGGGGTCAGGCTGTCATCAAACGGAAAGACGGCTCGCGATGGCTCACCGAGGACGATGCGTTCGATCTCCACCAGTGCCAGTTCGGACACGTCATCCTCGAGGCGCAGCCCTTCCAGCGTCACCTCGTCGGGGCTGTCGTAGTCGCCACTGACCACGTAGCGATCGATCATCAAACGCTCACCCTCTTGGCCATGAAACACTACCTCTTCGGCGCTGACTTGGGAGCGCAGCACGCCACTCGATACTTCACCGATCTCGACCTCACCGTGTTCGCCAAACAGGCCACGCAGATCGGCCTCGAGGCGGTCGGTCGAGCCATGGGCAGAGATCGCAGGCAACAACGTCACCAGCGCCAGGAAGACGATACGGCGGGTGGCGACGCTAAGGGAGACATACCGCATGGAATCACCTCCTGTGTGATCGATGTATAGGAAAAACGCCCCAACAGCGTAGTTCAAAGGGGCGAGGCAAGGCGTGCCTCGAGCCGCTTATTGACGCTCTCCAGCACCCTCAGCCGGGCCCGGCGCTTGTCGTCGCAAGCGATCAGCGCCCACTCGGCGCCCGGCGCCTGGGTGCGGGCGAACATCTCGTCGATGGCTTGCCGATAGTCGTCCCAGCGCTCGCGATTGCGCCAGTCCTCGTCGGTGAGCTTGTGGCGCTTGTGGGGCGTGGCGGCCCGCGCCTTGAAGCGGCGCAGCTGCTCCTCCTGACTGATGGCCAGGAACAGCTTGCCAAGCACGGCGCCATGGGCCAGCAGCTGGCGCTCGAACTCGCGGATCTCCGCATAGGCGCGCTGCCAGGCCGCCTCGGCGGCCAGCCCCTCGATCCGCTCCACCAGCACCCTGCCGTACCAGCTGCGGTCGAAAATGGCGATGCGCCCGTCGGCCGGCAGGCGACGCCAGAAGCGCCAGGCCCAGGGCAACGCCAGCTCTTCGTCGCTGGGGGCAGCGATACGATGGACCCGATACTGACGGGCATCCAGTGCCGCGGTGATCCGATGGATGCTGCCCCCCTTTCCCGCCGCGTCGAGCCCTTCGAAGGCCAGCACCACCGGGATTCTCCGTCGGGCTGCCTCACGAGCGTTGATGGCCAGGCGCCTCTGGGCCTCGGCGAGCCGTTCGGTATAGTTGGCCTTCTTGAGCGGGGTTTCTCCCCGGGGGTCGGCGCGGCGTATCGAGGGCGCATCCGGCGCCTCGCCAGGCACCGCATCCGGCACGACGGCGGGCGCCACGGGCGGCGCGACCAGGGTCTCGTGCAGCAGGCCCCCCACCCTCTCGAGCTGCGCCGTCGGGTCGCGGAAAGCGAGCCGCCGCCAGGGCGCGTGGTCGGACGCAGTGGCGTCGCGCATCTCGTGCCCCAGGGCGCCGATGGCGGCATGCTGCAAATGGCGCTGCCAGTCGGTGGTATTCAGCTGCCAGGCACGGATCGGGTCCGCCTGAAGCGCCTGCAGATGGCGACGCTGCTCACGACGATCGATATCCATCCACAGCTTGAGCAGCACCACGCCCTCGGCGGCCAGCTCGGCCTCGAAGGCCCGGATCTCCGCCAGCCTGTCCCGGAAGGCACCCGACGAGAGGCGCCGTTCGGCGCGGGCGAAGAGCGCGTCGCCATACCAGCCGTGGATGAAGATGCCGATGCGGCCGCGGTCGGGGACGCGTCGCCAGAAGCGCCACCAGTAGGGGCGCTCGCGCTCCTCGCTGCTGGGGCCCAGGGCATGCACCTCAGTATGGCGGTTCTCCAGCCAGTGATTGAGCTCGTTGACCAGCTGCCCCTTGTAGGTGACGGCGTGGCCGGTCAGCAGCAGGATCACTGCCCGCTCCCGGCGATGGGCAAGGTCGAGCTGGGCCTCCAGCAGGCGGGCGCGCAGGGTATCGGTCTTCATACTTGACCTCTCAGGTCTCGCCCAGCAGGCCGAGGCTGGCCGCCGGGGCCCGGCGGCGCAGGCCCCGGGAAAGCAGGTGGCCGATAATGCCGATCAGCAGGGCACCGGCCGGCGGCAGGGTCAGCCACAGCAGCCAATGGACCCTGGGGGCCAGATCGAACCAGGCCAGGTAGATCCCGGCGGCCGCCAGCTCCGCCAGCAGAGCGCCCATCAGCCCGCTGGCCAGTCCCAGCACGGCAAATTCCGCCGCCTGCATCCGCGAGAGCAGCCGATTGCCGGCCCCGAACACCCGCAGCAGGCCGCTCTCGTGGGCTCGCACCGGCAGGCTTGCGGTCAGCGCCGCGTAGAGCACGCTGATGCCGGCCAGCAGCACGAAGCCCAGCACCAGCTCCACCGCCCGGGTGACCTGGGTCAGCACCTCGCGCACCTGGGCGAGGATGGCATCCACGTCGAGCAGGGTGACCCCCGGAAACTCCCGCACCAGAC
>NZ_JAVLBC010000159.1:0-7574 GCF_031581305.1 Halomonas sp. | reverse complement strand
ACCGCTTTAGCGGGCCCGAAGGGTGAGTCTCAGGATGAGACGAGTAGAGTAGCGGAGCGCCGCCCCCCGGAAGCCCGGCGCGATCATCGTCAGGCACTTATCCCGAGAAACCCCCGTGTTCAGAAGAGCACGGGGGTTTGTCATGTCTGGCGTTTGAGTACAGCAAGCTCCCGGAAGAGGGGAGAGTTAAAGCATCTCTAGATCATGGGGGGGCTAGCGGCACAGGCTTTCGAGTGCCTCGATGAGGCTGTCCATCTCATCATCGGTGCCGATGGAGATCCGCAGGTGGTCGCGGAGCACCTCGGTATTGAAGTGACGCACCAGCACGCCGCGCTCGCGCAAGCCAACGAAGAGCTGGGCGGCATCGAAATCCGGGTGGCTGACCAGCACGAAGTTGGTCTGTGAGGGCAGTACCTGGAAGCCGAGGGTCTCGAGTCGCCCCCGGGTGCGTTCGCGGGTGGTGATCACAGCCTCTCGACAGGCATCGAAGTGCTCGCGGTCGGCCAGGGAGGCGATACCCAGGGCGCTGGCCAGGCTGTCGACCGGGTAGGAGTTGAAGGAATCCTTGATCCGCTCGAGCCCCTCAATCAGTGCACGGGAGCCCACCGCATAGCCGAGTCGCAGGCCGGCCAGGCTGCGCGACTTGGAGAAGGTGCCGGTGACCAGCAGATTGGGGAAATGCTCGACCAGCGGCACGGCACTCTCGCCGCCGAAGTCGACGTAGGCCTCGTCGACCAGTACCACCGACTCGGTGACCCGTTCGAGGAGCCCGGCGATGGCAGCGCGTTCGTGACCATGGCCGGTGGGGGCATTGGGGTTGGCAAAGATCACGCCTCCGGCATCCTCGCCGAAGGCGTCGAGGTCGACGCGCCACCGGGCATCGAGGGGGTGGGTGCGGCGCTCGACGCCATAGAGGCGGCAGTAGACCGGATAGAAGCTGTAGGAGATGCTTGGCATCTCCAGCGGCCGCGCCTGGCGGAAGAAGGCCTGGAAGGCCAGGGCGAGGACCTCGTCGGAGCCGTTGCCGACGAACACCTGCTCTGTCTCCACCCCGAGCTCCGCGGCCAGGGCCTCGCGCAGGGCGTGGGATTCCGGGTCCGGATAGCGCCGCAGGTGGTCGGCGGGGAAGTCACGCAGGGCGGCTTCGACGCCGGGAGCCGGTGGATAGGGGTTCTCGTTGGTGTTCAGCTTGATCAGGCGCTCGCGTGGCTGCTCGCCCGGGACATAGGGGGTCAGCTCGCGAACGGCGGGGCTCCAGAACTTGCTCATGGTCACTCGCTCGAGGGATTGGACTTTGGTCATGGTGACCCGAGCAGCGTGACCGCGCAAGCCGCGTCCATGCTAGTCTCGGGGGCCGTTATCGATCATTCGCTGCCTATGGACCCCTGTAATGACCGCCCAGATCCTCGCCACCCTGCTCCCCGTCTTCCTGATCGCCGGGTGCGGGACCCTCTATGGCCGTTTCCGCACGCCGGACATCCGCGGTTTGAATACCCTCAACATGGAGCTCTTCGTGCCCATGCTGGTGTTCGCCGTGCTCGCCGACCGTCAGGCCCCCCTGGCGGACTACGCGAGCCTGGCCCTGGCGGGGGCCGTGGTGGTGCTGGGGTCGGGACTCGTGCTCTGGCCGGTGGCGAAGTGGCTGAAGCTCGAGATCAAGACCTTCCTGCCGCCGATGATGTTCAACAACTCCGGCAACATGGGGATCCCCTTGCTCGTGCTGGCCTTTGGCGAGAAGGCCCTGCCGGCGGCGGTAGTGTTGTTCATCATCGAGATGCTGCTGCACTTCTCGGTGGGGCTCTACATGCTCAGTCCGCATACCCCCCTGTGGCGGCTGCTGCGCATGCCCATTGTGCTGGCAAGCCTGGCAGGCCTCGCCGTCAACCTGGGCGGCGTGCCCCTGCCGGGCTGGTTCCTGGAGGCGCTGCACATGCTGGGCGGGGTCTGCATCCCGCTGATGCTCTTCGCCCTGGGCGTGAGGATGCTGGACATCGATTTCGGCGACTGGAAGACCGGCCTGCTCGGGGCGGTGCTCTGTCCGCTCTCCGGCCTGGTACTCGCCGTGCCGCTGATCTGGTGGCTCGACCTGTCGGGCCTGCAGGCGGCGTCCCTCTGGGTGTTTGCCGCCCTGCCGCCGGCCGTGTTGAACTACCTGGTAGCCGAGCAGTATCGCCAGGAGCCCCACAAGGTGGCCTCGTTGGTGCTGATCGGTAACCTGGGCAGCCTGGTGGTCATGCCGCTGGTGCTGGCACTGATCTTCACCCATGTCTATCCGCTGGCCTGACGCATGGCGGGGAGGCTGTCCGCTGAAGGCGCGAGAGGTTATGCTGTGATGCAGACTGCCGTGCATCACGGCGTCATGCCCATTGGTTAGGAGGACAAAAATGCAAATCAGGACCTTGCTGGCCGGCACTGCCCTGGCCGCCCTGTTGGCCGGCTGCGCCGCCGGACCCACTGACCAGGCCGCCGCCCCCGAGATGGAAACGACCACGGCGACCTACCAGGGAACCCTGCCGTGTCGCAACTGCGATGGTATCGACTTGAACGTGACCTTGAACGGTGAGGAGCAGAGTGCGGTCGAGGAGCGCACCTTCGACCTCGAGGCCTCCTATCGCGCGCACCCCCAGGACCCGCCGGACGAGAATTATGCCGGCAACTGGGAGGTCCTAGAGGGAACCGAGCAGGACCCCGCCGCCACCGTCTATGAACTGACCCCTGATGGTGAAGGGCAGACCTACTACTTCCTGCGCGTCGACCCCCAGACGCTGGAACTGATCGACCCCAACCTGCGTCGCTTCCAGAACAGCGAGATGCTGCAGCTCAAGCGTCTCTGACCGCGCGAGCGAGCAGTGCAGGGGCGGCCTCGGGTCGCCCCTTCTCGTTGCGGGATGGCCATCGGCGCGAGGCCCGCGGCTGCTAGAATGGGCCTCGTCAATCCATCGGCCCCGCCATCGATCGAGAGAGTGCCCCATGGCCAAAGTGAAGAGTGCCTTTGTCTGCACCGAGTGCGGTGCCGAGTACCGCAAGTGGCAGGGGCAGTGCAGCAGCTGTCAGGAGTGGAACACCCTGAGCGAGGTCCGCCTCTCGGCGGCGCGGCCCGGTGCCGCCACGGGTGCCTCCTCGTCCGGGCGCGGTGGCTACGCCGGCGGCCTGTCCCGTGAGGTGGTCGACCTGGCCAGCGTCGATCTCAGCGAGGTACCCAGGCTCTCCTCCACCTTCGCGGAGTTCGACCGGGTACTGGGCGGCGGCCTGGTACCGGGGTCGGCGGTGCTGCTCGGGGGGCACCCCGGGGCCGGCAAGTCGACCCTGCTGTTGCAGACCGCCTGCAAGCTGGCCCAGTCCCGACGGGTGGTCTACGTCACCGGCGAGGAGTCGCTCTCCCAGGTGGCGATGCGCGCCCATCGCCTGCAGCTGCCGGTGCAGGGTCTGAAGATGCTGGCCGAGACCAGCATCGAGACCATCCTTGCCGTGGCCGAGCGCCAGCGTCCCGAGATTCTTGTCATCGACTCCATCCAGACCATGCATCTGGAGGATATCGCCTCGGCGCCGGGTGGCGTGGCCCAGGTACGTGAGTCCGCCGCGGCCCTGACCCGCTTTGCCAAGCAGAGCAATACCGTGCTGATGCTGGTGGGGCACGTCACCAAGGACGGCAGCCTGGCCGGCCCCAAGGTGCTGGAGCACATGATCGATGCCTCGCTGCTGCTCGAGGGCGGAGCAGACTCGCGCTTTCGGACCCTGCGTGGTCAGAAGAACCGTTTCGGCGCGGTCAACGAGCTCGGCGTGTTCGCCATGCTCGAGCATGGCCTCAAGGAGGTAAAGAACCCCAGCGCCATCTTCCTTTCGCGCAACGAGGAGCAGAGTGCCGGCAGCCTGGTGATGGTGGTCTGGGAGGGCACGCGGCCGATCCTCGTGGAGGTCCAGGCGCTGCTCGACGAGTCGGCGCTGGGCAACCCGCGCCGCGTCGCCGTGGGCCTCGACCAGAACCGCCTGGCCATGCTGCTGGCGGTGCTGCATCGCCATGGCGGACTGTTCACCGCGGACCAGGACGTCTTCCTCAACGTGGTTGGCGGGGTCAAGGTGCTGGAGACCAGCGCCGACCTGGCGGTGCTGCTGGCGGTGGTCTCCAGCCTGCAGAACCGGCCGCTCCCCCGGGAGCTGGTGGTGTTCGGCGAGGTGGGGCTCTCCGGCGAGATCCGCCCCGTACCCAGTGGCCAGGAGCGCATCGTCGAGGCGGCCAAGCATGGCTTCAAGCGGGCCATCGTGCCCCGCGGCAATGCCCCCAAACGTTCACCCGATGGCATGGAGGTGGTTGCCGTGGACAAGCTCGCCGAGGCCCTGGACGCTCTCTAGGCCCCACTCTGATGTAGAATGCGGGTAGTGAAAGCCAAGGAGAACGAGATGAGCGCCATCCGCCTGACCCAGTACAGCCACGGCGCCGGCTGCGGCTGCAAGATCGCCCCCGACGTGCTCGATGGCATCCTCGCCAATGCCGGCCCCGGGGCCAGCCACTCGCGTCTGATCGTCGGCAACCAGGGGCGCGAGGATGCCGCCGTCTACGACCTGGGCGATGGTCGTGGCATGATCGCCACCACCGACTTCTTCATGCCCATCGTCGACGATCCCTTCGATTTCGGTCGCATCGCGGCGATCAATGCCATCAGCGACGTCTATGCCATGGGCGGCAAACCGGTGCTGGCCCTGGGCATCCTCGGCTGGCCGCTGGACAAGCTCGGCCCCGACGTTGCCGGCGACGTGGTGTCCGGTGCCCAGGCGGTGTGCCGCGAGCTCGGCCTGGCGCTTGCCGGAGGTCACTCCATCGACGCCCCCGAGCCGATCTTCGGCCTGGCGGTCAACGGCCTCGTCGACCTCGACCACCTCAAGCTCAACAAGGGCGCCAAGCCCGGCGACCTGCTGTTCCTCACCAAACCGCTGGGGGTGGGCCTGTTGACCACGGCCGAGAAGCAGGGGCTGATCGAGCCCGGCCATCAGGGCCTGGCGCGGGCGACCATGCTCAAGTCCAATGCCATCGGCATGGCGCTTGCCAAGGTCAAGGGCGTGCATGCCATGACCGACGTCACTGGCTTCGGCCTGGCCGGACACCTCGCCGAGATCTGCTCGGCCAGTGGCGTGGCATCCCGGGTCAACTTCCGTCGCCTGCCGCGTCTCGCCGAGGCCGAGGCCTATCGCCGTCAGGGCGCGGTTCCCGGCGGCACCCAACGCAACCGCGATGCGCTGGGCGCCAGCCTGCCGCAGATGGACGAGGCCCACTGGCAGTGGCTCTGCGACCCGCAGACCTCCGGTGGCCTGCTGCTCTCGGTGCACCCCTCCTGGGAGGACGATGTGGAACGTATCGGCCGCCAGCACGGCATCGAGCTCGTGCCCTTCGGCGAGGTCGTCAAGGCCAGCGGGCCGGCGCTGATCGAGGTGCGTGGATGAGCCTGCCGCTGGTCGAGCCTGACCTCGCGCTGCTGCGGGAAGGGCGCGTACTGATCGATGTCCGTGCGCCGGTGGAGTTCGCCCAGGGCGCCCTGCCCGGAGCGGTGAACCTGCCGCTGATGGACGACGAGGAGCGCCACCTCGTGGGCATTGCCTACAAGGCGCATGGCCAGGACGCCGCCATCGCCCTGGGCGAGCGGCTGGTCAGCGGCGGCCTCAAGGCGGCGCGGGTCGCCGCCTGGCAGCGGCTCCTCGCGGCGCACCCCGACGCCATCATCTACTGCTTCCGCGGCGGGCTGCGCTCCCAGGTCGCCCAGCAGTGGCTGGCGGATGCCGGCATCCTGCGCCCGCGTATCCGCGGCGGCTGGAAGGCGATGCGCCAGGCCCTCTGCGAACGCATCGACGCCGCGGCCGAGCAGCCATTGCTGGTAGTGGGGGGGCTCACCGGCTGTGCCAAGACGCCGCTGATACTGGCACTGGACAATGGTCTCGACCTGGAAGGCTGTGCGCGCCACAAGGGCTCGGCCTTCGGGCGCCACCCGCTGCCGGCGCCCTGCCAGATCGACTTCGAGCATGCCATGGGACTGCGCCTGCTGGACCTGCCCGGGCCGCTGGTGGTGGAGGACGAGTCGCGACGCATCGGGGCGGCCAACATCCCGCTGACCTTCTGGGAGGGCATGGTCCAGGCCCCGCGCATCCGCATCGAGATGCCGCTGGACTGGCGGCTGGCGCAGATCCGCAAGGACTACATCGACGACCTCTGGGAGGTCCATCGCCGGCAGTTCGGCGACTGGCTGGGCTGGGCGCTGATGCGCAAGCAGCTCACCACCGCCCTGGGCCGGTTGAGGAAGCGCCTGGGCAGCGAACGCCTGGCGCGCCTGCAGCGCCTCCAGGTGCTCGCCTTCCGCGAGCATGAACGGGGCAACCGCCAGGCCCATGAGGCCTGGCTGGCACCGTTGCTGACCGAATACTATGACCCGCTCTATCGTCACCAGCTGGAGAAGCACCCGGAGCGCCACTTCCTCCACGTGGGCGACTGGGAGAGCTGCCTGGCGGTTGCCCGGGAGTGGTCGGCCGAGGCGCGTCGACAGGCACACGAGCCGGCCTGAGCCTCAGTTCGCGGCGTGGCGCAGCCACTGCGACAGCAGCCGGTCGAGCAGCGGCGCCAGTCGATCGAAGCGCTTAGTGTCATCGAGCATGGCCGTGTGGTCCTGGGCGTGGGGGCTCGTCTCGCTGCCCTCGGGGGGTGGCTGGTGATCGAGCAGGGCGGTGACGCTTGCGGCGGTCGCTTCCAGGTGGCAGAGCAGGGCCACCACCCGGCCGTCGTCCCAGGTGAAGCCCTGCAGAGGGCTCGCGGTGCTGCGGCCCAGCGCCAGGGCATAGTCGGGCAGGGCGAAGACCTCGCGGTGCCACATGAAGGCCTCGAAGGTTTCTGGCAGGTCGACGGGGCTCATCGGGGCGAGGTCCACCCGGTGCCAGCCGGTCTCGGCCACGGTGCCGCGGGCCACCACCGCCCCCAGTGCCTCGGCGATCAGGCGGGCGCCGAGGCCGATCCCCAGCAAGGGCTTGTTGGCGTCCAGCGCCTGACGGATCAGCTTGCGCTCGCCCCTGAGCCAGGGGCATTGGCCTTCCTCGAGGATGCCCTCGGGGCCGTCGAGCACGATCAGCGCATCGCCGTCGGCCAGCCGCGGCGGCAGCTCCCCTGCGTCGAGGTGGAAGACGGTGAAGCTGTGCCCCATGCTGGCAAGCCAGTCGGCGATGCGGGCCGGTCCCTGGTGGGGGCTGTGCTGGAGAAGATGAACGTGCATGAGGGCCTCGCCTTGATGGGAATACCAGAGGTGACGGACGGGACGGAGCGCAAGGGTACATGAAGCCGGAGCTGCGGGAACAGATACTGACCATCCTGGCCGAGATCCCGCCGGGCCGGGTGACCACCTACGGGCGCATCGCCGCGATGACGGATGGCGCCACCCCGCGCCTTGTGGCCCGGGCCCTGCGCGATCTGCCCGCCGGCCACGGCCTGCCCTGGTTCCGGGTCATCACCGCCTCCCGCAAGCTGGCCGATCACGGCGGGGCCGAGGCACAGCGCCGGCGGCTGGTCGCCGAGGGCGTGCTCTTCGATCCCCGTGGGCGGGTAG
>NZ_JAVLBC010000158.1:7250-7612 GCF_031581305.1 Halomonas sp. | reverse complement strand
GGGTGAATCGCGCATTGCGGGTACTGAGCACCGTCAATTCCAAACTGGTCCACGCAGAACAGGAAGCGGAATTGCTGCAGAACATTTGCCGGGTATGCGTTGAGTTGGCCGGGTACCGCCTGGCGTGGGTCGGCTTCGCGCTGCAGAACGAAGCGAAGACCGTGAGCCCGGTGGCCGCGTCCGGATTCGAGGAGGGATATCTCGCACGCGCCGCCATCAGCTGGGCGGATAATGCGCGCGGCCAAGGCCCTACCGGGATGGCGATTCGAACCGGCAAGACGCAGGTCAACCGGGATTTCCTTTCAGACCCGCGCATGGCGCCGTGGCGTGACGATGCTCTGCTGCGCGGTTACCGCTCGTCA
>NZ_JAVLBC010000158.1:0-7240 GCF_031581305.1 Halomonas sp. | reverse complement strand
CCGAGCCGGATGCCTTCGATCCCGCCGAGATTCGGTTGCTGGAGGAGGCGGCCGCTGACCTCGCCTTCGGCATACTCACTTTGCGGGCTCGCGAGCGGCACAGGCGCGCCGAGGAAAAAATCGAGCATCTCGCCTTCTTCGATCAGCTGACCGGACTTCCCAACCGCAATAAATTGTTGGACGCCATAGGGCAGGCTGTCGAGGGACTGCGATCGGGTGGAACGCAAGTGTCTGTTCTCAATTTGAACGTTGTTCGTTTCAGCGACATACAGAGTGGAATCGGAGTGCGCAAGGCCGATGACTTGCTGCGGCAGCTTGCCGCACGCCTGCAGCAAGCCCTGCACGGGGGTGAACTGCTTTCCAGGATCGGTGGCGACGAGTTCGCCGTTCTGCTGCGCGAGGGTGACGCCGCCCAGGCGCGTGCCTGCGGCAAGAGGATCGAGCAGGCGTTGATTCCGCCGTTCCAGCAGGCGGGGATTCCTATCAGCGTGCAGGTGTGGGTCGGTGCTGCAATAGCGCCTGACGACGGCGTCGATCCGGAGGTGCTCTTGTTACGAAGCGGTATTGCGGCGCGACAAACAAGGAATAATCTGGACTCGTTTTCCCTGTACGCAGGGCCTACCGAAGCGGAATCGCCACGACATCTAGCACTCATTAGCGAACTGCGCGAAGCAATCGAGGAGAAGCAACTTATACTGCATTATCAGCCCAGGATCGACTTGGGTAATGGGCGAATAACGGGCGTCGAAGCACTCGTGAGGTGGCAGCATCCCGAACGAGGACTTATTCCACCTAGCCAATTTATTCCGATCGCTGAACAGACGGGGCTGATCAGACCGCTGACTTACGGTGTACTGGATGCGGCGCTGCACCAGTGCTGCATCTGGAAACGTCAGGGTTATACCATGCCGGTAGCGGTCAATGTCTCGGTGAGCAATTTCAACGATCCGGATTTTCTGAAGCGGATAGAGGAGATGCTGCAAACCTGGAACGTGGGAGCCGATTTGTTACAGCTCGAGATCACCGAGAGCGTGCTTATGGAAGAGCCGGCCCGGACTCACGATCTCCTCATTCGGCTCAAGGGCCGAGGGATCTCGGTGTCGATCGACGACTTCGGAACGGGGTACTCATCCCTGAGCTATGTCGCGAGCCTTCCCATTGAGGCGCTGAAAATCGATGCTTCCTTCGTCAGCCAGATGTTAGGTTCAGAGCGCACTCGCAGCGTGGTCTCCGCCACTATTGCCCTTGCGCATTCGCTTGGCATCAAAACTGTGGCGGAGGGCGTGGAAACGAAGGAACAGGTGGAGATGCTGATTGCCATGGATTGCAACGAGATCCAGGGCTTTTTCTTCTGCCGGCCGGTCGAGGCGGAGGAGTTGCGCCGCTGGACGGCCGGGTTCTCACTGGATTCTTATGCAATTCACAAGAAAAATCGTTAAATGTCCCGGAAGACGGGAATGTCTCCTATTCTATCTTGGTTCTGACAGAGAGGCCGGTTTTAGCGTCGACGTTTTTTCTGTCCAGGCGCTAATCCTCCAGCCTGATCCGGCGCAGGGTGTAGTCACCCCCCTGGTTTGCCAGCACAAAACCCTGAAAGGGGTCGCGCAGGCCATTGTCCTGCACCCGAAGCAGGCGCTGGCCATCCACGCGGACTTGCATCTGTCCGTTCTCGTCACGGGTCCAGATAATGCGGTGGAACCGGCCGTCTTCGAGGTCGAGCCTGCCGTCGTGCCGGTCCACCACCTCGGCGCTTCCTGACATCAACCTGACGAGGCTGAGCCCCGGGCGCGAGCCGGCAGAATAGACCAGGCGATAGCCGGTGCCGTTGGGCCGGTTGCCCTGGAACAGCCCCAGTTCCAGGCTTCCCGGCCGTTGGCGGGAAGCGAGTTCCAGCTCCATCCTGAAGGCGTTGTCGACGCGTGCATTGACGAAGATGTGCGCCGGATCCACGGGAGTGGGGACGTCGCCCTGCCTGGCATTGCCCGTCTGCTCGAGAATCAGCTCCAGCATCGCCAGACCGATCTCCTCCGGTCGCTCGGAGCTAAGCCTGCGTGATTCGCGATCGGTCGTCCGTTGCATTTCCACGATGCTGCGCAACCCGTTCTCATCGACCTCGAAGTTGCCACTGCGTAACGTCCAGGAAGGATTGCGATGGTAATCACCGTCGCTGAAGTCGTCGTGCAGGGCGACCCGAGACGCGGCAAGGGTTGTCGGCTCGGAGGGTACGGCCGCCTCGTCGTTCTCCGTCTGGCGCAGGCGTTTCAGCAGGCCGGTCGAGGCGCGGCCGTTCCGGGCAATGCCCATGTCGGCCTGAAACTGACGTATCGCGTTGCGGGTACGGCTTCCCATGGCGCCATCCACCGGGCCGGCGTCGTAGCCGAGCCGGTTGAGCTCGCGCTGTATCTCGGCGATGCCTTGCCGATCCGATAGGGTCTCGATGTCGGGCCGCGACTGCGGTGTCGCCTGTGAAGAAGGGGTCTCTTGAGGCTGCCAGCCACGTGTCGCCTGCTGCGCCTCGGCGATCTGTCCGGCCGTCATGCGTTCGGCCAGCGAATCGCGTGCCTCGGCGGCATGGCGGTGACCGTGGGCCGCGGCCAGGTTGTACCACTTGTGAGCCCGCACGAAATCCTGGGCGGTCCCGTTGCCGGCCTCATATAGGCGACCCAGCATGTACTGGGCATCGGCATCACCGCTTCTGGCCGCGTCACTGAATTTCTGCAGCGCCTGTTGGTACTGCTGCTGCTCGAAGTGGCGCATGGCGTCGTTGTAATCGGCGCTGGCCAGTCCGACAGAGCCGAAGAGGATAAGACTGAGTACGAGGATCTTGATGATCACGGTCATGCCTCCTGTGAACGGGCTTATCATCCGCAACATCAGGATGCTGGGAAGGTCAGGGAGGCCGCTGCCTGATCGTTGTCGCAGGTAGGCGAACGGCATCCTGCTCTACGAGCGTAGCATCAGGATAGGCAAGATGCGTGATGACGCCGGCCGGGTGGTGCTGTGCTGCCTGGTCGGGTCTGGTGAAAACGTCAGGATCATCGCGGCGTGACGATGGTGTCCTCTCCACGTCCAGTGCGCTGGTCCTTACCGGCCCTGCAGGGGCTGGGTGGCCAGCCGATGTCGTGCGATCAGCAGCTGCATCACATTGGGGCGAGTGGCGGGGCATTGGCCAGCCACCGACCGCAAGACAGCTTCGAACTTCTGCCAGGGCAAGCTGACGCACTGCTACTCGCAACAATCGGGGACGTACCGCTCTGTTCCCCGGTGTGGGGAGTCGTGACCCATCGCAGTGGGCGTGGGACGATGGTGCTTTGATGGATGATCGAGACCCTTTGATGTTCAACGTGCGTTCGCCAAGCCGTCCCTGGCGCTGGGCGGCCATCAGCGCCACGCTGCTGATGGCTGGCTATCTGTGGATCTGGCACTCGCCTGAACTGGCCGACGTGCAGCATTGGGCCGACGAGGCCTCCCACCAGCCCGCGGTGATTATCTCGGTGATCCTGATCATGGCGGTGACCCTGGCGCTCGGCCTGCCCGGCAGCATTGGACTGTGGCTGATCGCGCCCTTCTATACGCCCTTGGCGGCCACCCTGATGTTGACTGTCGGCAGTGTGGCGGGCGCCCTGGGGGCCTACTACCTCTCTTCCCGCTTCAGCGACCGCTGGACGCCCAGGGGGCTCACTCGCAAGGTCATGGACAAGCTGGAGAGGCGCGGTGATTTCCTGACCCAGTGCGCCCTGCGGGTGCTGCCGGGGTTCCCCCACTCCGTGGTCAACTTCGCCGCCGGCCTGCTGCGCCTGCCGTTGGCGACCTTCGTGATGGCGGCCATCATTGGCCTGGTCATGAAGTGGGGAGTCTACGCCAGCGCGATTTACGGCGCCCTGGAGGCGGTAGAACAGGAGGAGGCTGTCAGCCCCGATGTGATCCTGCCGCTGGTCGCGCTCACCCTGCTGCTATTGAGCGGTGCCTGGCTCAGGCGCCGAGTCGAGGCCCACGGCCATCCGATGGGATAGAGGGGGTAGGGCTTCGGTTGGGCAAACAGCAGGGGGTGTGCGGACTCATGGAATGATTGAGGACGTACCCTCATTGTCTTCCAGAGGAAATCGCCCATGAAGCGCTCAGTCAGCGCTGCCCGGTACCTGGTTCTCGCAGCGATCGTCGTTGCCCCGGGCTGTTCGTCACACGGTATCTATCCCGTCGAGTGGGGCGACCTTTCGCCGGCTGCGGGCGATAGCTGCCCCTTGCTCACGGGCATGTATCAGAACGGGGGTGAACGCGCGGTACCGGAGGGCGGCTCGCCCCAGTATTCCCCGCCTTACCTTACAAGCTATTTCTTTGCAGACACCGCCGCTGCGGCGCGCGCGAAACGTGTTCGAATCACGGGCGATGCGAACGCGGTGCTCACGGTGGAAGCGCTCGGCAAGGACGCTTCCCTTGAGCCGCGCATCCTGCAGCGGCAGGACCACTATCGCTGCGAGGATGGCTGGCTGCTGCTGGAGTCGTCTCGCTGGGTGGCGGAACAAGTCAGTGGCTTCGAGTCCATGACCTATCGCTTCCGCAAGACGAATGATGGCGCGTTGGTGGTACAGGTGAGTTCTTCCGGGGTCGGTGTCGTGTTCGTGGTGCCTGTCGCCGGGAGCTCGACCGAATGGCACCGGTTCCTGCCGGTGGAATAGGGTGGTGTTCATGCAGGAAAATGGGGAGCTATTTCCTTGTTCCGTTACCGTTCCTTTCCTTTATTCCCATCGGCCAGCGCATCGAGCCACGCTACCTCCAGCCGAAAGGAGCCCGGCCGTCGGTCGGCAATGAGAAGCCCGACCTGCTGGATCGCCCCGGGATCGAGCGGCGGGGCATCTTCCAGCCGCCGGCCCCGGAACACCGCCTCGAACTCGTGCCAGGCCAGGGTTACACCCAGCCACTCGCCGGCGGGTGGCTGGAACAGGGCCCGGTAGGCCGCGCCATCGAACAATCGGTCGGTGCGCAGGCGCAGCTGGTAGCGACGACCGTCGCCGCGCAGATGCAGCACCAGGCCTGCGTGATCGCTCAGATCAAAGGCCTCGGGCTCACGCCGTACCGAGGCGAAGCCGCCGTTGTTCTCGAGTGAAATCTCGCCGCTGAACACGCCGATGCCGTCCTCCCCGTGAAGGCTGCCTCGCGAGACGCCGCCCATCACGTCGTCGTTGATGGCTCGCCAGCGTGGCGCCTCATCCGAGTGCTGAAAGTCGATCAGGCGTGTCATCGGGCCTCCCGTGGTCGTGCTTCGTCAGGCGTCCAGCATGCCGGTCATGTCATGCGCCGTCTTCTGTGGCGTCACCGCCTCGAAAGATATGGGACATACTCTGAAAGGCATTGGCCAATCATCATGAGGGCATGATAAACGACAGCGAGGCGGTAAAGTGTATCCGATATCGGGATGGACCCGGCGCCGGGGAGGCTGAGGCGTCGCGTCGCAAGACGATGGTCGAATCCACATACTGGGTGTCTGAGTAGAAGCTTACCAAAGCAAGATATTACGCTTGCTTAATCTGGCCGGCTGACAGGCAGCAGTATTTTCCATGCCAGCCAGAGTGCCCCGTCTGCTTGACGGCGCTCAGCAGCTTAATCCGCAGGATCGCATCGGAGTGGAGCATCATGTCGGTATTGAGGTCCGGACCGTATCGGTGGCTGATGAGGCTTGCGCTCCCTCTGCTGCTGGCCACGCTGTTGACGCCGGCTGCCGAGGCGGCGGGCAACGACCGCGGCGGCATCCTGACCCAGCAGGAGATGACCGCGGTCGGCCACCAATACGGCAAGGTACAGGCCGAGTGGCAGGCCGAGCTCGATCGTCATGATGCCCGCGTTCGTGAGATCGAGTCCTCGTCTCGCTCGCGCTCTCAGAAGGACGCTCTGCTGCAGCGCGAGGTACGTCTACACCGCGCCGAGTCCCAGCGTGTGGCGAAACTGCGTCATCAGGTTCAGGACGTTCTGATCAGCGAAGCCAATGCCCGGGCAGCTCATGGCAGTAGTGCCACTCGGCGTCGGATCGAGGCCTCGCTGGGGACCTCCATCGATGATCCGGCGCATCGGGGGATGCGCGGGGACCTTGATGCCGCCGGAGGAGTGCGCAGCGTCGATGCCCTCAAGCAGGTCCTGCTCGATATGGGACTCGACCACGTGCCCGTGCGTGAGTTGCCCGGTACCCTCGAGATCGGCACAGAGGACATCGGTGGCAAATTCGAGATGACGGTGCACAAGGGAGGCCTCGGTGCGCCGCCGGGCAGTCAGTTCGCCGAGATCCGCGATGCCGTGGATGCGCGAAATCACGAGGTGTACCTGTCCGAGCGCATGCGCAATCGTGCCGCCGGGACCAAGCAGGTCGGGACGGATTTCGTCGAGGTTCAGGACCATTTCAAGAAGGCGGCGGAAGGGCTGCGTGCCACCGGTCGACAACTTGTAGATAAAGAAAAACTTTCCCTCATGCAGTCGCTGGCCAAGGGAACGGCCAAGACGTTGCAGATTGGCGATATTCCGGATGCCGAGCTCGGGGACATCCTGCGTCAGCATGGCATCGACCAGGCGCCGGCCGAGTTTCGTGAGCGCCTGCAGGCGTTGAAGGAACAGCGGATCTTCATCGATGACCCGGCGGAGGCGGCGCGTTTACGGGACGTCGGCAATGAGGTCTTCACCCGGGCCGAGCAGCGTGCCTATCAGCGATCCCAGGTGGAAATCGAGACGCGCCGTGCCGAGATTGACCGCATCCGCGAGAAGATCCGCAAGGTCGATGCCATGAGCGATCGGCCGGAGACCCGTGCCCGTCGTGACGCCCTGAAAAAATCTCTGCAGGCCAGGGAAAAGTCACTACGCAGCGAGGTCATCGACTCGCAGAGCAAGATGCGCGCGGCAGCGGAGGCCAATGCCGACATTCGACAGCAGTCTGGTGGAGAGCGCCCCCGGGTGACGACCGATGCCGATGGCCAGCCCCGTGCGCCGGGAGATGCGGCGGACACGGCGGCCGGGTCGCGGGCCCCGCAGGAGGGCAACACCGGCAAGGGTGCCCCGGCCGAGGCGAACGCGCAACGGTCCCCGCCGGAGGCACAGGGCAACTGGCAAAAGGCCAAAAGTGGCGCCGCCCGCGCCTATCAGGTCTATGGGGTAGTGACCGACATCGCCGACATCGGCAAGCGGTATGGCGTCCGTTTTCAACTGGAACCGATTGCCTGGTCGCCTATCCACTCACTCAAGCAGAGTCTGCAGCTGATCG
>NZ_JAVLBC010000157.1:0-7616 GCF_031581305.1 Halomonas sp. | reverse complement strand
GACCCGGGTCATGTTCTCGATGCCACCGGCGAGGCCGACCTCGACGGCACCGGCCTGGATCTCCCGGGCGGTGCTGCGCAGGGCGGCCAGCCCCGAGCCGCACTGCTGGTCGATCTGGCGGCTGGCGCAGCCGCGGCCCCGCTCGCCCAGGCGCCCGGCGAGCCACAGCGGGTAGCGGCCGCCGAAGCTCCACTGCTCCTTGACCGGCAGGGCGCAGCCCACGCTCAGGTCTTCTATGGCAGCGCCGTCGAGGTCGCGGCGTTCGAGCAGGGCGTCGATCACGCCGGCCAGCAGGGCATCGCTGCGGGTGTCGGCCCAGGCGTCCACGTCCGGCTTGCGAGGGTGGGCGCGGGTGAAGGCGCTGCGGGCGTAGTCGGCCAGATAGACGTCTCTCATGCGCTCGGCTCCTGTTGCGTGGCCTGCTGTCCCCAGCGATGGAGGAACAGCGCGTAGGTGGTCAGCACGTGGCGGATGGAGGTGATCTCCACGCACTCGTCCACCCCGTGGATGCGCTGCGCGACGGGGCCATAGCAGGTGCCGTTGATCTTCCCCGCGACGTGAAAGGCGCGCAGGTCGGTGGTGCAGGTGGAGAGGTAGTGGGTCGGCGGCGTGCCGAGCAGGGCCTCGTGGCACTCGGAGAGCAGCCGGATGCCCGGGGTGTCGAGGTCGACCAGGTGCCCCTCGGAGCGGAAACCATGGAAGCTGACCCGGGGAGGGGGCGTGGTGTCGTCGAACTCGGTGTAGCGGGTCGCGATGGCCTCGCGCACCCGCCGCATGGCCTCTTCCGGCGCCATGCCCGGCGGGAAGCCGACGCGCCCCTCGAGCACGGCATGGGCGGGCACGCTGGAGGCCCAGTTGCCTCCCTCGATCTTGCCGATGCTGAGGTTGAAGGGGTGGGGATGGTCGGCGTAGGGGGCCGGGCGCGGCAGGGCGTTGATCTCCGCTTCCAGGGCCTTGAGTGCCGGCAGGTACTGTTGCAGGGTCTCGATGGCGTTCTTGCCGGCGGCGGTGTCCAGCACATGGGCGGGCACCCCGTCCAGGCGCATGCGGAACCACAGCACGCCCACCTGGCCGCTGTAGATCTGGGCGCCGAAGGGCTCCGGGATCAGCACGAAGTCGCCGCTGTACCCCTGGTGCAGGCAAGCCAGGGCGCCGTTGCCGGTGCACTCCTCCTCGATCACCGTCTGCAGGGTCAGCGGGAAGTCGATGGCCACTCCGGCCCGACGCACCGCTTCCACGGCCATGACCATGGCGGCGATGCCGGCCTTCATGTCACCGGCGCCGCGGCCGAAGAGCCAGCCATCCTGTTCCCAGGGCTCCCAGGGCGGACGGGTCCACATGTCGGTGGGCTCGGCCGGCACGACGTCCAGGTGGCCATTGAACACCAGGTGCGGGCCGGGCGCCCCGGGGTTGAGCCGCGAGACCAGGTTGTAGCGCCCGGCGTTGTCCCACTCGGTGGGCGCCCGATGGGGGTGCTCGGCAAACCCCGGGGCGTCCAGCGGCACCCGGGTCGCCGGCAGGCCGAGTTGCTCGAGACAGGTCTCCATGGTGCCCAACGCCCCGTGCTCCTGGCCCAGCACGCTGTAGCCGCGCACCAGGTCGCGGGTCAGCGTCAGGGTGTCGTCCATCAGCGCCTCGCAGGCGTCGACGATGCGCTTCTCGGTGACATCCAGCATCAGAACCTCCCCAGCCGTGATTCGTCGATATGCAGCGGTGCTTCCGTGGCCGCCTGCAGGTCGGCAGGGTCGAGTCCCTCGGCGATCTCCACCACGGCCAGTCCCGTCGGGGTCACATCCATCACCGCCTTGTCGGTGATGATCCGCGACACGCAGCCGCTGGCGGTGAGCGGCAGGCGGCAGCGCGCCAGTATCTTGGGATTGCCGTGCTTGTCGTTGTGGGAGCAGAGCACCACCAGCCGCCGGACCTTCTGGGCCAGCTCCATGGCGCCGCCGATCCCCGGCGAGAACTTGCCGGGGATCTTCCAGTTGGCCAGGTTGCCGGCGGCGTCGACCTCGAAGGCGCCCATGAAGGTGAGGTCGACCCGGCTGCGCCGGATCATGGCGAAGGAGGTGGCGCTGTCGAAGACGCTGGCCCCGGGGCGGGTGGTGATGTAGGCCCCACCGGAGTCGATCATGTCGTGGTCCGGCGCCTCGCCCTCGCGCCGCGGGCGGCAGCCCAGCACACCGTTCTCCGAGTGCACCAGCACTTCCATCTCGTCGGGCAGGTAGTGGAAGAGGCGCGTCGGCAGGCCGATGCCGAGGTTGACGATCTGGCCGGGGATCACCTCCCGGGCGGCGCGGGCCAGGATGCGCTGGGTGTCAGAGGCCATGGGGGCGCACTCCCTGTTCACTGGTGGCACGGTCGACCTGCACCACCCGGCTGACGAAGGCGCAGGGGGTATGGATGGCGTCGATGGGCAGCTCGCCCGGGGCGTCGAGGCGGTAGGCCTGGGCGATCACCTGCTCGGCGGCCATGGCCATCAGCGGGTTGAAGTTGCTGGCGGTGGCGCGATAGATCAGGTTGCCGTAGCGGTCGGCCCGCTCGGCGTGCACCAGGGCGACGTCGGCGTGCAGGGCGGGCTCGATGCCCCAGGGGCGGCCGTCGACCTCGACCTCCCGGCGGCCCTCGGCGATCTCGGTGCCCTGACCGATGTCGGTGAGAAAGCCACCGTGGCCGGCGCCGGCACAGCGGATCTTCTCTGCCAGCAGGCCCTGGGGATGAAAGCTCACCTCCAGTCGCCCGGCATTCATGGCCTCGATGGCGGTGCGGTTGAGCCCCAGGTGGGAGGTGACCAGCCGCTTGACGCGGCCGGCTTCGATCAGCTTGCCGATGCCGATGCCGGGCTCGTTGGCGTCATTCTTGATCAGGGTGAGGCCACTCTGGCCGCTGGCGAGCAGGGCATCGATCAAGGCGAAGGGGGTGCCCGGCGAGCCGAAGCCGCCCACCATGACCGTCGCCCCCTCGGGAATGGCGGCCACCGCCGCCTCGATGTCGAACACCTTTTGGTTGAGCAGTGTCATGACGGGCGACCCTCCGTTGGCCGTGCCGTGAGGGCAGCGACATCGGCCTCGTCGGCCAGCGCCCGGTCGAATCGCCTCATGGCACGATCCAGCCGCCCGAGCAGCACCTTCACCTCCTCGGCAGTGATGGTCAGCGGCGGCGTGACCAGGAAGTGGTCGCCGGCGACGCCATCCAGGGAGCGGCGGGGATAGATCAGCAGGCCCTCTTCCCTGGCCAGGGCGGTGATCTGGGCGAAACGGTTCTGCTCGGCGGGGAAGGGCTCGCGGGTCGCCGGGTCGGCCACCAGCTCGACCCCCCACAGCAGGCCGAGGCCACGCACGTGGCCGACGCAGGCATGGCGCTCGGCCAGTGCCCGGAGGCCTGCACCGAGCTGCTCGCCGCGCTCCCGGGCGTTCTCGAGCAGCCCCTCGCGACGGATCGCCTCGACCACGGCGAGGCCGGTGGCGCAGGCCAGCGGATTGCCGGCGTAGGTGTGGCCGTGCTGGAAGCCACCGCTTGCCATCACCGCCTCGACGATGTCATCGCGGGCCAGCAGCGCCCCCACCGGGTAGTAGCCGGCCCCCAGCCCCTTGGCAGTGACCAGCAGGTCGGGGGCGACGCCATAGTGCTGCCAGGCGAACCAGGTGCCGGTGCGGCCCACGCCGGTGAGTACCTCGTCGAGGATCAGCAGGCAACCGGCTTCATCGCACAGTGCGCGGATGCCCTTGAGATAGCGCTCGCCCAGCAGGCGGGCGCCGGTGCTGGCCCCGCCGATGGGCTCCAGCACGAAGGCGATGATCGACTCGGGGCCGGCAGCCTCGATGGCCGCGCGGGTCTCGGCCAGCACCCGGTCGACATGGGCGTCGTCGTTGGCGTCCCGGTGACGAAAGAAGTCCGGTCCCGGGACCTTGAGCGAGGCGTGGGTGAGCGGGGTGAAGGGCGCCTCCAGGGGCTGGTAGCCGGTGACGCCCAGCGCGCCCAGGGTGCTGCCATGGTAGGAGGGGCGCAGGGAGACGAAGCGGCGCCGCCGGGGCTCGCCGGTGGCGACGAAGTACTGCCGGGCCAGCTTGAGGGCCGACTCCACGGCCTCCGAGCCGCTGGAGACGAAGAACACCTTCTCCAGAAGGCCGCCGGTGAGCTCGACAAGGGCATGGCCCAGCGCCAGGGCGGGGGCGTTCTCGAACTGGGTGCGGTAGGTGAAGGCGACCCGGTCGAGCTGGGCCAGCATGGCATTGCGGATATCCTGCCGGCCATGGCCGAGGTTGCAGGAGATGGCGCCGGAGCAGCCGTCGAGGTATTCCTTGCCTTGTGTGTCCCACAGGGTGACGCCATCGGCATGGCTGACTTCCGGCAGGGCGGGGCCAGCCTGGTAGAACAGCGGGGAGTCGGTCATCGAGGCTTCCGTTTGTCGTTATGGTCATGAAGGGAGGCTCGATGCAGTCTAGGTAGCACTGCTAATATATTTCAATATATGATGTTTTTACCGTATTCGATGAGTTTGAATCATGGCGGACGTGACCATTCACTCCCTCAAGGCGCTGGCGATCTTCAAGACGCTGTTCGAGGCGGGCAGCGCCTCCCAGGCGGCGCGGACCCTGGGCATCACCCAGTCCGGGGTCAGTCGATCGCTGGCCCAGCTCGAGGAGAACCTCGGGATCCAGCTGTTTCTGCGCGAGAAGAACCGGCTGGTGGCCACGCCCGAGGCCGGTGAGCTCTACGACGAGATCCTGCGGCTGATGGGCAATATCGAGGAGCTGCGTCACAGCGTGCTGGCGCTCAAGGAATTCGGCACTTCCCGGCTGCGGATCGCCTCGATTCCCGGCCTCTCCTTCGGCTTCGTGCCCAGGCTGGTGGCGGCGCTGCTGGAGGAGAATTCCCGCTTCAGCGTCAGCCTCGACATGATGTCCAGCCACGAGGTCCAGCTGGCCGTGGAGTCGAGCCATGCCGATATCGGCTTCGTTACCCTGCCGGTGGCCTCTCGCGTGCTGGAAGTCGAGCCATGGTTCACCACCGAGGCGGTCTGTCTGCTGCCGGCGGCCAACCCCCTGTCGGCGAAGGCGCGAATCGGCATCGAGGACCTGCGCGACCAGCACCTGGTGATCAGCAACCAGCCGAGCATCAGCACCAATCCGCTACTCGAGATGACCACCCGCCACGGCATCCGGATTGCCGGCAAGACCGAGGCCAATATCGGCACCATCGCGGCGCTGGTGGCCAACGGTGTGGGGGTCACGGTGATGAACCCGGTGACCGCCCGGGACCAGCTCTCGTCCCATGACGCGGTGGTGGTGCGCCCGTTCTTTCCGACCATGTCGTTCGGCTTCGGTCTGGTCTATCGCGGGGAGTGGAAGCATGCCCGCGCCCTGGACTTCCTGCGCGAGCGGGGGCGGGGGCTGGTGGCGGACTACACCGGTGAGCCGGGGGCCTGACACGACGAGTGGGGCCGGCCGGCCCCTGTCGGCTCGTCGGGCATGGCGCACTTGCCTGGCGCATGGCATGGTCAGGTGCTGACGCGATACAGGATGGCAAGATGATCACCTTTCACAGCGAGACCACCAAGCGCCGCCGAGCCCGCACGGAGCTGGATGGTGGGCAACTGGTGACGCCCTACGAGTGCCCCGAGCGGGTCGACCTGGTGCTGCAGCGGGTACGCGAAACCGGCCTCGGCGAGGTACGGGAGCCGGTCGTCCACGGGCTGCAGCCCGTGCTGGCCGTCCATGATCCGGGCTATGTCGAGTTCCTCGAACACTGCTGGATGGACTGGGTCGCTGCCGGTCGCAAGGGCGAAGCGATCGCCTGGATCTGGCCAACCCGGACCATGCCGGGACGGGTCATCCCCGACCACATCGACGGTCGACTCGGTCACTATGCGCTGGGGGCCGATACCTCCATCTGCGAGGGCACCTTCGAGGCGGCCATGGCCAGCAAGGACATCGCGCTCTCTGCGGTAGACCACGCGCTGATGACCGGTGAGCCGGCGTTCGGCCTGTGCCGTCCACCGGGCCACCATGCGGCGACCGACCAGTTCGGCGGCTACTGCTTCTTCAACAATGCCGCCATCGCCGCCCAGCGAGCGCTGGACACCGGCTGCACACGAGTGGCGGTGCTGGACATCGACTTCCACCATGGCAACGGCACCCAGCAGATCTTCTACGCGCGCGACGACGTGCTCTTCCTCTCCCTGCACGGCGACCCGCGGCACTGTTTCCCGCATTTCCTGGGCCATGCCGAGGAGATCGGCGAGGGTGCCGGGGAGGGCTTCAACGTCAACTACCCCCTGGCCCCGGGGAGCGGCTATGCCGCCTGGGTGAAGGCGCTGGAGGATGCCAAGGCGCGTATCCTCGGCGCCGGCTGCGACATGCTGGTGGTCTCCCTGGGCGTGGATGCCTTCGAGCACGACCCCATCAGTGCCTTCCGGTTGGCCAGCGACGACTTCACTGATGTGGGGCATCGGCTGGGGCAACTGGGCCTGCCTACCGTGTTCCTGCTCGAGGGGGGCTACGCCGTGGCGGAGATCGGTCTCAATGCGGTGAACGTGTTGAGCGGTTTCGATAAGTCTTGACAGGGTGGTCGCAGGTCGAGGACGGGTTTCGGTAACAGAACAAATTACCCTGTGGGAGCGCAGTTTACCGAGCGATTGGTGCCGAAAGGCGCCCTTGGTGGCCACAGAAAGTCTATGCCCTTAGCCATCGCGCAGCGGAGCTGCGCTCCCGCAATGGCCACAGGGCCTGCTGCTTTCGCCTCGATGGGAAGCTTTTTTCATGCGGTAGCCCCAGGAGTCTTGAGCCTTGGCGTTCGCGCCGGGAGGGGCGACACTGGGATATCGAGGAGCGCCTGCACCGGGTACAAGAATGCATAACGATCCGTGGAATGACGATGCCGTTCTGACGAGGCGAGTTGCCGGTATCCCGCGACCCCCGGTCGCGACCTGCAGGCGCCGGGGTGACTCGCGGTGATGAGGCGGTCACAGCGGCGCATCGTGCTGCTGGCGATGCTCGGTATCCTGGTTACCGGCACCCTGGTGGCCCTTGCTACGGTCTGGCCGCTGTTCCAGACCCACCGCCAGGCACTGGAGACCCGTGCCCTGGCAAGTGCCACGGCCCAGGTGGAATCCCTGGAGCATCTTCTGGCGCGCTATCGGGAGCTGGCCAGGCGGTTCACCAGCCGCACCGAGATCCGCCGCCACCTGGCCCGCTATGCCGAGCAGGCCGAGAATCGCGAGTCGCTGGTCGCCTTCACCACGCCGCGACTGGTGGATGCGATGCTGCAGTCCCCTGATCTGGTGGGGCTGGTGCGGCTCGGCCCGGCGGGCCAGCCGCTGGTGACGATCGGTCGCACGCCCTGGCCGTCGCCGGGTGCTGAGCGGGGAGAGGTCCCCCGGCCCGCCAGCATGCAGCTGGTCACTCATGACGAGCAGCTGCTTCTGGAAGTGGCGGCGCCGATCATCTCCAGGGACAGCGAGCGCATCGGCACTGACGTGCTCTATTTCGACCCGTCGGGCATCACGGCGCTGCTCGCCGATGCCACTCGTTTCGCCGGCGACTCCCGACAGTGGTTGTTGGGGCCCGGGCGCCGGTGACGAGGCCACCGCCTCTGCCGTGATCGCAGACATCGTA
>NZ_JAVLBC010000331.1:0-1579 GCF_031581305.1 Halomonas sp. | reverse complement strand
CTAGCCTGGAAATTGCATCAGACATGAAAAAAGCGGCTGAAAATCGGTTATAATTCAAGAGCCTAACCAAGAATCAACCGCATCAGCCGCCATGACAAAATGTACCACGCCGACTGCTTCCTTTCCACGCTGTAAAGGCCGCCAGGTTACCGCCGGTTTCGACGGGGGCGAGATCACCTCCGATGGCGGCGCCCTGCTGCTTCGCCAGCTCGATCGCGAGATGAGGCTGACCCGTACCATCGCGCGCCGCCTCAATGATGCTCGGGCCGCTCGCCGTTGCCAGCATCGCGCCGAGACCATGCTCCGGCAGCGCGTCTTTGGCCTGGCACTGGGCTACGAGGACCTCAACGATCACCACGCCCTGCGCCGCGACATCGCTCTGCAGACCGCGGTCGGTACCGACGGCGTGCTGGCCAGCCAGTCGACGCTGTGTCGCTTCGAGCAGCAGGCCAGTCGCCAGTGGGCGGTAGCCATCCAGGAGGAGATCGTCGAGCAGTTCATCCGTTCCTTCCGGCGGCCGCCGAAGAAGCGCTTGATCCTCGACTTCGACGCCACCGACGATCCGGTGCATGGCGAGCAGCTCGGCCGCCATTTCTCCGGCTTCTACGACGGGTACTGCTTCCTGCCGCTCTACGTCTTCTGTGGCCAGCAGTTGCTGGTCAGCTACCTGCGTCCGGCCTATCGCGATGCGGCCCACCATGCCGGGGCCATCCTGGCGTTGCTGGTGCGGCGCCTGCGCCAGGCCTGGCCCGAGGTGAAGCTCGTCTTCCGTGGCGACAGTGGCTTCTGCCGACCGCTGATTCTCGATTGGTGCGAGCGCCATGGCGTCGAGTACATCGTCGGCCTGGCCACCAACAGCCGCCTCGAGAAGCTGTCACTGGACATTCGCTACGAGTCGGCCATTCGCTGGGAGGCTGCGCGCACCAAGCAGCGCCACTTCGGGCGCATCGACTATGCCGCGCACAGCTGGAAGTGCCCTCGCCGCAAGGTGGTGATCAAGGCCGAGACCAGCCACCGAGGCTTCAACACCCGCTATGTGGTGACCAACCTGAGGGGCAGCCCCCAGTGGCTCTACGACAGCCGCTATTGCCCGCGTGGCGACATGGAGAACCGCATCAAGGAGCAGCAGTGGCTCTTCTCGGATCGCACCAGCTGCCATGACTGGTGGCCCAACCAGTACCGGCTCCTGCTGGCCGGCCTGGCCTACCTGCTGCTGGAACGGCTGCGCCGGGTGTACCTGAAGCGCACCGCGTATGCCACGGCTCAGGTCACCACCCTGCGCCTGAAGCTGCTGAAGATCGGTGGTGTGGTGATCCGCAATACCCGGCGCGTCCGGCTGATGCTGAGCAGTCATTACCCCGACCAGGACCTCTTCCAGAAGCTCGCCCGCAAGCTCGTGCCGGGATGACCGGCAGGGTGCTGTCCCCGGCACGAGATAAACAACGGGGGTAGGGGGCAGTGCGTCTTGAGGGCGGGAAATCGATCAAAAAGTGAGCGATTTTCGCGCCATCCAACATGAAGCGCTGGCCTGCTCACCCACCAGGCCGAACTCGCGACACTGGTGCAATATTCAGGCTAG
>NZ_JAVLBC010000156.1:0-7634 GCF_031581305.1 Halomonas sp. | reverse complement strand
GTCCCACCATGGCCGCCATGCGCCGCGACCCCCATGCCGGCGTCGATGACTTCCCCCGGCGACTGGCCGAGCTCAAGGGCTATCTTGACGACGAGCGGCCAGGTCAGCGAGTGCGGGCGGTACCCGGCCAGGGCACAAAGGTGCCGCTGTGGCTGCTCGGCTCCAGCGATTTCAGCGCCCGTCTGGCGGCCCGGGAAGGGCTGCCCTTCGCCTTCGCCGCCCAGTTCGCCCCGGCCCAGCTGTTCGAGGCACTCAAGCTCTATCGTGACAATTTCCGGCCCTCGGCAGTCCTCGATGCACCCCATGCCATGGTCGGCCTGCCGGTGATCGCCGCCGAGAATGACCTCCAGGCGGACTACCTCGCCTCCACCGCCCGCCGCAAGTTCCTGGGCATGATCCGCGGCCAGCGCACCAAGGCCCTGCCACCGGTGGAAGTGCTGGACTGGTCGCCCAGGGAGCAGGCCCAGGTCGAGCAGTTCCTGGGTGCCGCGGTGATCGGCGGTCCCGAGACCGTGCGCGACGGTCTGGAGCACTTCCTGAAGCTGACCGGTGCCGACGAGCTGATGCTCAATACCGATGTCTACGATGCCGAGGACCGGCTGAGAAGCTACGAGATCGTCGCCGAGGTGTGGCGATCATGACCCAGGCCGACACCTCGCGACCGAACCTTGGCCATCTCGTCGACGGCTTCCGGCGCATGGCGCCGCTGTCGCTGTTCGTGATCGTCTTCGGGCTGGCCTTCGGGGTGGCGGCCCTGCAGCAGGGGCTCTCCGCTTTCGAGACCCTGCTGATGAGCGGCCTGGTGTTCGCGGGGGCGGCCCAGTTCGCGACCCTGGAACTGTGGGGCGATACCATCCCGCTGCTGCCACTGGTGGCCATCACCCTGGCGATCAATGCCCGTCACCTGCTGATGGGCGCCGCCTTCTACCCGCACCTGCGCGACTTGCCCAGCGGACGTCGCTACGCCAGCCTGCTGCTGCTCAGCGACGCCAACTGGGCCATGGCCATGACCGGGAAAACCACGGCATCCCGGCTGGGCATACTGGTCGGCGGAGGCCTGGCCCTGTGGTCCACCTGGATGATCGGCACCGGCCTCGGCGTCACCTTCGGCAGCGGCATCAGCGAGCCCGACCGCTTCGGGCTGGATGCCATCATGGGCTGCTTCCTGCTGGCCATGCTGGTGGGCGACAAGCGCGACCTGGGCGTGCTGCTGCCCTGGGGCGCCGCGGCCCTGGCGGCCCTGGCGGCGATGGCCTGGCTGCCGCCCCATGCCCACGTGATCGTGGGGGCGCTGGCGGGCGGCGTGGTGGGCCTGCTGCTGCCCCCCGCGCGCAAGGAGAGAGCCCCATGACCCTGACGGCCGCGAACGGCGGCGTGCTGCTGGCCATCGTGATCATGGCGCTGGTCACCTACCTGACCCGCGCCGGCGGCGTCTTCGTGATGGCCCGGGTGCCCATCGGCCCGCGGGTCGAGCGCTTCATCAACGCCATGGCCGGCTCGGTACTGGTGGCGGTGATCACACCCATGGCCGTGAATGGCGACGGCGGGGCCCGGATGGCCCTGGTCGCCACGGCGGGGGTGATGCTCGTGCTGCGCAAGCCGCTGCCAGCGATCGCCGCCGGGATCCTGACCGCCGCGCTGTGGCGCCTGGTCGCATCCTGACCCATTCTCGGAACGAAGCGACCCGCACACTTTCCAAGGAGCAGTCATTCACGGTGCGCCGGCCGGGCCGGCGCCCCATCAGAGACACCGGAGTCCTGCATGCCCAAACCCCATGACCCGCGCCACAATGCTGCCTGGCGCGCCGCCCGAGAGTGGCAGTCGCGTGCCCGCCAGACACGCAGCGACGGCCCCCTGGGGAGCCTGAAACTGCTGCTCACCTGGCTGCTGTTCGGCGCCATGATGATTGTCGCCATGGTGCTGGGGCTGTTTTTCCTGCTCATCGGCTGGGCGATGATGCCCTTCCTGCGCCATCGCATGAAGAAGCGCATGGAGCAGATGCGCGCCGACCGGGCCGAGGACGTGGACGGCAGCGTCCACTACCGCGAGACCCGCTATCGCGAGAGCCGCGACGCGGGCGGCCGCTACCGGGAGCAGCAGGTGCTGGAAGGCGACTACGACGTCAAGGACGGGGACGTCAGGGACGAGGCGCGCGGGGACTCCGACCGTTCCTGAGCGACAAGGCTCCCGCCCCGTGTGAGTTTTCACGACTGGCCCGAGCCATCGGGCCCGCGTCTCGACGCGATGCTCGCGAGCGGTCGCGCTACTCGAGCGACTCGTAAGGCAGCCCCACGTAGTTCTCGGCGATGGTGGTCAGCCCTGCCTCGGAGCGGGTCACGTAGTCCAGTTCGGCCTGCTGCATGCGGGTATTGAAGTCCTCCTCGTCTGAGAACTTGTGCAGCATGGAGGTCATCCACCAGGAGAAGCGCTCGGCCTTCCAGATGCGCTTGAGGCAGGTCGCCGAGTAGTTGGGGATCAGGTCGGTACGGTCTTCCTGGTAGACCTTGGCCATCAGCCGGTAGAGGGTGTTGACGTCGCTGGCCGCCAGGTTGAGCCCCTTGGCCCCGGTGGGTGGCACGATATGGGCGGCATCGCCGACCAGAAAGAGGCGCCCGTACTGCATGGGCTCGACCACGAAACTGCGCAGCGGCGCAATGCTCTTCTCGATGGAGGGCCCGGTCACCAGCGTCTCGGCCACCTCATCGGGGATGCGCCGCTTGAGCTCCTCCCAGAAGCGCTCGTCGGACCAGTCTTCGACCTTCTCGTCCAGCCCCACCTGAATGTAGTAGCGGCTGCGGGTCGACGAACGCATGCTGCACAGGGCGAAGCCACGCTCGTGGCGGGCATAGATCAGCTCCTCGGCAACCGGCGGGGTGTCGGCGAGCAGGCCCAGCCAGCCGAAAGGGTAGACCTTCTCGAACTCCTTGATGCGCCCCTCGGGAATCGACTTGCGCGAGATACCGTGGAAGCCGTCACAGCCGGCCACGTAGTCGCAGTCCAGGCGATGGGTCTCGCCATCCTTCTCGAAGGTGACATAGGGCCGGTCGGTCTCGAGGTCATGGGGCTGGACATTGTCCGCCTCATAGAGGGTCGTGCCCCCAGTGGCTTCGCGAGCCTCCATCAGGTCGCGGGTCACCTCGGTCTGGCCGTAGACCATCACCGTCTTGCCGCCGGTGAGCCCGGCCAGGTCGACGCGCACGCGGCGATTGTCCAGGGCCAGCTCGACGCCGTCGTGGACGTCGCCCTCCTCGTCCATGCGCTTGTCGACACCCGCCTCGCGCAGCAGGTCGACCATGCCCTGCTCCAGTACGCCGGCGCGGATACGGCTCAGCACGTACTCGCCGGACTTGCGCTCGAGGATGACGTTGTCGATGCCCTGGCGCGCCAGCAGCTGGCCGAGCAGCAGACCAGAGGGGCCGGCGCCGATGATCGCGACCTGAGTTTTCATGGGGAGACTCCGTTGTTTGGCATTGGTGAACATCTGTTCGCTATGTGGATTGTATTTTTCACTGAAACTAACGCCCATATAAGGCAATATCGACAGAGTTAATTGGACAATCCCAATCAACACGACCGACTTTCGTCGAAGCCGCCCTGTCTGGAGTTCCCATGTCCACCACTGCCGTTCCCGTCTTCAAGCTGTATGGCGAGACGCGCCACTGGCCGACGCCTGACCTGCTCCACTGGGAATCGATTCCCGAACGCAGCCGGCTGCACGACTGGAGAATCCGCCCCCATCGCCATACCGACCTGCTGCACCTGCTCCACCTGTCTTCCGGCCGCGTCAGCCTGGAGCTGGAGGGAAGCCTGCACGCCCATGACGCTCCCCTGGTCATCGTGGTGCCGGCCATGAGCATTCATGGCTTCCATTTCTCGCCGGATACCCTGGGGCATATCATCACGCTGGCCCGCCCCCTGACCGATCGGCTGGAGGAGCGCCTGGGTGGCCAGGCTGCGGTGCTGTCCCGGGCCACCGCGCACCCTCTCGAGGGAGCCCGGCAGGCCGGACGCATTGCCACCCTGGTGGATCAGATCGGGGAGGAGTATTGCCACCCTGCCCCCGGCCGCGAGCGGCTACTGGAGGCATTCACCGAGGCACTGTTCATCGAGATCTCGCGCCTGGCCGACAAGCGCGCTGCTGCCGGCATCACCAAACGCCTGCAACCCCAGCACCGAGGGCTGGCCCACCTGCAGAACTACCAGGCACTGATCGAGAAACAGTTCCGCCAGCAACCCAGCGTCGAGCGGTTCGCCGAGCAGCTGGGCATGACCAGCGCCCACCTCAACCTGCTGTGCCGACGACTGGCCGACCGCAGCGCCCTGCAGTTGCTTCATGAGCGCCTGCTGCTCGAGGCCAAGCGCCAGCTCACCTACACCAACATGACCATCGGCCAGGTCGCCGACAGCCTGGGCTTCTCGGAACCCGCCTACTTCACCCGCTTCTTCAAGCGACTCACCGGCCTCTCGCCCCGGGACTTCCGCCAGCGCCAGTCCGGAACATAGGCTCGATGCAAGAGTGCCCCGGAAGGCCGCCTGCCTTCCGGGGCACCGTCACAGCGGCTGGCGTAGCCGCTCAGATCAGGAACAGCGTGGTCAGCACCGGAAAGGCAATCAGCAGCGCCAGGCGCAGGAAGTCCGAGACGATGAACGGCGCCACGCCCTTGAAGATCTCGCCCAGCCCCACGTGGGGGGCCATGGCCTTGATCACGAAGACGTTCATGCCCACTGGCGGGGTGATCAGTCCCAGCTCCACGGTCAGCACGGTGATGATGCCGAACCACACCGGATCGATGCCCAGCGACTGGATGATCGGGAACACCACCGGCACCGTGATCACCAGCATGGCGATCGCGTCCATGAACATCCCCAGCACGAAGTAGAGCAGCAGGATGCAAAGCACCACCACGATCGGCGCCAGGTCCATGCCGTAGAGGACGTCGGTGATCGAGAAGGAGATCCGCGATACCGAGATGAAGTAGCCCAGGGTCTCGGCCCCCACCAGCATGAAGAATACCACCGCGGAGAGCGCCAGGGTCTCCTGCACGCTGCGCCACAATGCGCGGCCACGCATGCCCTTGACCAGGGCGTAGAGCAGGGTGGCGAAGGCACCCACGCTGGCCCCCTCGGTGGGCGTGAAGGCGCCGAAGTAGATCCCCAGGATCATCACCAGGAAGACCGCGAAGAAGGGCACCAGCCCGCCGAGGGAGGCCAGCTTCTGCAGCCATGACGTCGGCTCGCCGGCTACCGCCAGCGAGGGTTTGAGGCGCATCACCACGGTGACGGTCAGCGCGTACATCACCAGGCCCATCAGTCCCGGCACCAGGCCGGCCATGAACATGTCGCCCACCGACTGCTCGGTAAGGATGGCGTAGATGAGCAGCGCGATGGAGGGCGGGATCATGATCCCCAGGGTGCCGCCGGCCGCCAGGGCGCCGGTGGCCAGTCCGCGGTTGTATCCATAGCGCTCCATCTCCGGCAGCGCGACACGTGTCATGGTGCTGGCAGTGGCCAGCGACGAGCCAGAGATCGCCGAGAAAACCCCGCAGGAGCCCACCGCGGCGATGGCCAGGCCACCCTTCCAGCCGCCGCAGATCATCCGGGCGGAGTGGAACAACTTGCCGGCCATGCCGGAATGCGCCGCCAGCACCCCCATCAGGATGAACATCGGCACGGCGCTGAAGCTGTAGTTGGAGAGCACCTCCACCGGCACGGTCTTGAGCTGGGCGATGGCCGCACTCCAGCTGATCACCTGGGCGAACCCCACGACGCCCACGATCAACATGGTCAGCGCCACCGGCACGCGCAGCACCATCAGCACCAGGAGCAGGCCGAGGCCGATGGCACCGATCATTTCACTCCCCATGGCTCACCTCCCCTTCGGCACCGAAGACGGCACTCAACACGGCATGGACCAGGCTGCGCAGCCCCAGCAGCAGGCTGAGCACGGCGGCCGCATAATAGATGGGCCCCATGGGGAGCCGTAGGTCCTGGGTCACCTCGCCATGCCGGGCGGCCGAGGCGGCGGAATCCACCAGGCCGAGGAAGAGAATCAGGCCAAGTGCCGTGAACCCCAGCAGGTAGACACCATGCAGGCGGTTCTTGAGGGTGGGAGACAGGCCATGGGAGAAGGCCTCCACCACCACCTGGCTCTTCTCCACGTTGGCCGCCATGGCGGCCAGCAGGGAGAACAGCATCAGGTAACTGACCAGCTCCACGCTGCCGGAGACGCGCAGCGCGATGGCCCCCTCGGTGAGCCGCGACAGGTAGCGGGTGCTGACATCGGCGATGGTCACCCCCAGCAGTGCCACCAGGGCGATGCCAGCGACGAGCTTGCACAAGAGGGCCAGCCAATCGCTGGCCCTTTCCAGGGTGGACTGCATGCCCCCTTACCCCTGCTCGGTGGCGCAGGACTCGCTGGCGGCCAGCGCTGCCTCGTAGACCTCGCGTCCTGGCAAGCCGCGCTCCTCGAGCCGGGTCAGGTAGCTCTCGATGCCGTCCTGGAGGGGCTTCTGCCAGTCCGGATGCTCGAGGGGGTTCTCGATCTCGCGGATGGTGTGCCCGGCGTCCTTGGCCTCCTGCTTGCCTTCCACATCGAGACGGTCGAAGACGACCCCGGCGTTCTCGGCCCACTTCATGCCGGAGTTGGCGTCGATCACCGCCTGCTGCTCGGGACTCAGGTTGTCATAGGCGCGCTGGTTCATGGTGGCCACGAAGATCAGGGTATAGAATGGGACCTCGGTGTGGTACTCGACCAGTTCGTTGATACGGAACCCCTTCAGCCCCTCCCAGGGGAAGCTCAGGCCGTCGATCACGCCGCGCTGCATGGCAGTGTAGATATCCGGCGCCGGCATGCCCACGGGGCTCGCCCCCATGTTCTCGAGCATTTCCCCCGCCACCGCGGTGGGACGACGGATGCGCAGCCCCTCGAGGTCGGACGGCACCTGGACATCGGTATCGATGGTGTGGATGCCCCCGGGTCCGGTGGTGAAGAAGAACAGCGGTCGGGTGTCCTCATATTCGCTCTCCAGGTGCCCCTCGTCATATAGGCTCTGCAGCACACAGGCACCCTGGGTCGCGGTGGTGGCCACCCCGGGCAGCTCGACGATCTGCGACAGCGGGAAACGCCCGGCGGTATAGCCCTGGGCAGTCGCACCGACGTCGGCGATGCCGCTGGCCGCCGCCTCGTAGAGGGAATCGGGCTTGGCCAGGGTACCGGAGGGGAACATCTCGACGCTCAATTCGCCATTGGATTCTTCCTCGAGGGTGGCCGCCCACGCCTCGAAGATCTCCTGGTTGACGCCCGAGGCGCCCGGCCAGAAGTGAGCCATGCGCAGTGTGGTGGACGCCTGGGCGGAAGCGGCGCCCAGGCCAGCGATGGACGCGGCCAGCAGGCAGGCGGTGAACTTGGTCTTCATGGTGATCCTCCGATACTCATTGTAATGGACCTGGCAAAAGTTCGTTATACGAATACAAGTTCGTATTTAGGAACAACCTACCTCAGACGGTTACACATGGATAATCGACATTAGTCTAAAGCACTATCCGTAAGACGGATGCCTTCACAGAGCAGGCTTCACGATGCAAAAGCAGGACGAACCAATGAAAAAATTGGATTTTCCGAAACTATCAGCCTG
>NZ_JAVLBC010000155.1:0-7724 GCF_031581305.1 Halomonas sp. | reverse complement strand
GGGTCTCGGGGATCGGCCTGCGCCCGCGCGGGCTGACTCTCGGCACCGACGGGATTCGCCCCGGCGATGCGGTGCTGGTCAGCGGACCGGTAGGGGACCATGGCATTGCCGTGATGTTGGCCCGCGAAGAGTTCGGCCTGAGCGGCACGCTGGCCTCCGACAGCGCCAGCGTGCTGCCCCTGACCCGGGCACTGCTGGGAATGTCCGGTCTGCGCTTCATGCGCGACCCGACCCGCGGCGGCCTGGCGACCGTGCTCCACGAGGTCATCCACGCCACAGGCCAGGGGGTGACCCTCGAGGAGGAGCGGCTGCCGATCCGCGGCAGCGTCCGCAGCGCCTGCGACATGCTGGGCTACGACCCGCTCTATATCGCCTGCGAGGGGCGGGTGGTCGCCATCGTGGCCGAGGACCAGGCCGATGACGCCCTGCGACGCTGGCAAACCTTGCCAGAGGGACGAGGGGCGCAGCGAATCGGCACGGTCGATCCGGATCACGACCGGCTGCTGCTGGTCAACGCGTGGGGCGGCGAGCGCCTGCTGCAGGAGCTCGAGGACGACCCCCTGCCCCGCATCTGCTGAAACAGGCCGGCGCCGGCGCGCCGGTCACCCTGACGACGATTGCACGGGACATGGCACCATGAAGGTACGGCACTTCCTGGCAAGGGACCGCTTCCAGACCCTCCTCGACCGCCTGGTGGAGGCGGGCTATGACGTCATCGGCCCCCGGGTGCGCGATCACGCCATCCTCTTCGAGCCCCTCTCGCGGGTGGAGCAGCTTCCCGAGGGGATCACCGACGACCAGGCGCCCGGCCACTACCGGCTCGAGCACTCCGACAGCGGGCGCTTCTTCGACTGGGCCACGGGCCCCCAGGCGATCAAGCCGCTGACCTTCGCGCCCCGCGAGACGCTGTGGCGGAGCGAGCGGCAGCCCGACGGCCGGCTGGTCTTCCGCGAGCAGCCCCCCGAGGCCCAGCCGACGGCGGTCATCGGTGTGCGCGCCTGCGACCTCGCGGCGCTGTCGATCCATGACCGCCACTTCCTGAACGACGCCCGCCCCGACCCGCACTACCGGGAGCGGCGCCGGAACCTCTTCCTGGTCGCCGTCAACTGCATGCGCTCCGCCGCCACCTGCTTCTGCACCGCCACCGGGGACGGCCCCCGGGTCCAGCACGGCTACGACCTGGCCCTCTCCGAGCTCGACGACGGCTTCGTGGTGGAGGCCCACACTCAGGAGGGCCAGGCGATCCTCGACGCCCTGGAGACAACCCCGGCCACCCATGACCAGCTCGAGCAGATGGAGGCCGGCATCGAGCGAGCCACCCGCCAGCAGACGCGCCGGCTGCCCGAGGGCTCGCTGCCGGACATGCTGCAGGCCGCCGTCGAACACCCGCACTGGCAGAGCCTGAACGACCGCTGCCTGACCTGCGGCAACTGCACAGCGGTCTGCCCCACCTGCTTCTGCCAGACCCACGTCGACGAGCTCTCGCTGGACGGGAAGACGTCCGAGCACGGCCGGCAGTGGGGCAGCTGCTTCGACCCCGACCACAGCTACATCCACGGCACCGTCATCCGCGCCGAGCGGCCCCAGCGCTATCGCCAGTGGCTGACCCACAAGTTCGGCACCTGGGTGGAGCAGTACGGCCGCAGCGGCTGCGTGGGCTGCGGCCGCTGCATCGCCTGGTGCCCGGTGGGCATCGATGTGATCGAGGAACTGGCCGCGCTCTCCAAAGCGCCCGATGAGGTGCCGCCCGGAGCGCCCGACGACGCATCCGCCCTGGCGACGAATGCGGCGCCCGCCAAGGCGTCCGGGAACGCGTCCCCCGCTCGACCCACCGATGGGGAGGACACGCCATGACCGGCCCGCTGGTGCCCTTCGAGGCCGAGGTCGTCGGCTGCAAGGACGAGACCCCGGACATGTTCAGCCTGCAGCTGCGCTTCACCGACCCCGAGGTGCAGGCCGCCTATCGCTTCTCGATGGGCCAGTTCAACATGCTCTACCTGCCGGGCATGGGCGAGGTGCCGATCTCCATCGTCTCCGACCCCGACGAGCGGGAGATGATCGACCACACCATCCGCAAGGTCGGCTCGGTCACCCGCAACCTCGGGCAGTTGAGGGTCGGCGACCGCCTCGGCCTGCGCGGTCCCTACGGCCGCGGCTGGCCCACGGAGGAGGCCGAGGGCACCGACCTGGTGATCGTCACCGGGGGGCTCGGCTGCGCCCCGTCCGTCTCGCTGATCGAGTACGTCCTGCACCGTCGGGGGCGCTATGGCCGACTGCACATCATCCAGGGGGTCAAGCACTCCAACGACCTGATCTGGCGCGAGCGCTACGACGCCTGGCGACAGCACCCGGACGTCGAGGTCTACCTGACCGCCGATACCGGCGACACCCTCTGGCCCTGGCATGTCGGCCCGGTGACCCAGTTCTTCGACCGCATCGACTTCGACCCGGCGCGCTGCTCGGTCTTCATCTGCGGACCGGAGGGCATGATGCGCGCGGTGATCAAGGCGATGCGACAGCGCCAGGTGCCGGAAGAACGGATCTGGCTCAGCATGGAACGCAACATGCACTGCGCCATCGGCTCCTGCGGCCGCTGCCAGCTGGGCCCCAAGTTCGTGTGCCGTGACGGTCCGGTCTTCACCTGCCGGGAACTGGCGCCCTACCTGTCACACAGGGGAGTCTGACCATGACCATCGAGACCCGCCGCGCGCGCATCGCCGTGCACAAGTTCAGCTCCTGCGACGGCTGCCAGCTGGCCTTCCTCAACCTGGGCGAGCCCCTGCTGGCCCTGGCCGAGACGGTCGACATCCTGCATTTCGCCGAGGCCGGCCCCATCGACGAGGAGGCCGAGGTCGACATCGCCTTCGTCGAGGGCAGCGTGGCCACCTCCCAGGACGCCGCGCGCCTGCGCGGCATCCGGCAGCGCAGTCGCTACCTGGTCACCATCGGCGCCTGCGCCACCGCCGGCGGCATCCAGGCACTGCGCAACCTCCATGACGCCGACGAGTGGGTGTCCGGGGTCTATGCCCAGCCCAAGCATATCGACCTGCTCGCCGACTCGACCCCCATCGCCGAGACCGTCAAGGTCGACCTGGAGCTCTGGGGCTGTCCCGTCAGCGGCGAACAGGTGCTCGGCGCCACCAAGGCGATGCTGGCTGGCCACCTGCCCCGGGTCGACCACAGCGCGGTGTGCATGGAGTGCAAGCGCCAGCAGGCGGTGTGCGTCATGGTCTCCCAGGGCAGGCCATGCATGGGCCCGGTCACCAGCACCGGCTGCGGGGCGATCTGCCCGCGTTGGCAGCGCGACTGCTACGCCTGCTACGGGCCCGCCGTCCAGGCCAACGTCTCGGCACTGGCCACCCACCTGGCAGATACCGGCATGCCGGCCGACGAGGTCGCCCGGCGCCTGCTGTTCATCAACGGCCATGCCGAGCCGTTCCGGGACGCGGGCCTGGACTGGCAGGCACGGGTCATCCAGCGTCAGGGCCGCGAGGAGGAACAGGAATGAGTCACACCACGCGAACCGGCGAGATCCATGTGCCCATCCTGGCGCGGGTCGAGGGTGAGGGCGCCCTGGACATCCGCATCGCGGCCGGCCGCATCGAGGCGCTGAAGCTGCGCATCTTCGAGCCGCCCCGTCTGTTCGAGAAGCTGCTCGAGGGGCGTAGCACCCAGGACGTGATCGACAGTGTGGCCCGCATCTGCGGCATCTGCCCGGTGGCCTACCAGATGAGCGCGGTGGCGGCGATCGAGTCGATCCTCGGCGTCACGCCGAGCCCCTGGGTGGAGGCGATGCGCCGGGTGATGTACTGCGGCGAGTGGCTTCAGAGCCACAGCCTGCACATCCACCTGCTGGCTGCCCCCGACTTCCTGGGGTACGACAGTGCCCCGGCGATGGCCAAGGACCATCCGGACGAGGTCCGCCGCGGCCTGCGGCTCCAGGGGCTCGGCAACGAGATCATCCGCACCTTCGGCGGCCGCTCGGTGCACCCGGTCGGCATCTGTCCGGGCGGCTTCTTCCATGCCCCCGATGCGGTGACCATGCAGCGCCTGCGAGAGCAGCTGGCGAAAGGCCTCGAGGAGACCCGCGACCTGATCGCCTGGACGGCCGGACTCCCCATCCCCGAGGACGACCAGGACTTCGTCTCGGTGTCGCTGCGCCATCCCAGTGACTACCCCATCACCGCGGGCCGGATCGTCTCCGACCAGGGGCTCGAGCTCGACCCGGCCGACTTCGAGCAGCGCTTCCGGGAGTTCCAGGTCCCCCACTCGACGGCCCTGCATGCCCAGCTCGACGACCACCCCTACCTGGTCGGCCCGCTGGCCCGGCTCAACAACAACCTCGACCGGCTGCCCGCCGACCTGAGGCAGCTGCTGGACGACTGCGGCATGGCCTTCCCCAGTCGCAACATGTTCCACAGCATCGTGGCCCGGGCGGTGGAGATGCATGTGGCCCTGGCCGAGGCGCTGCGCCTCACCGAGGATTATGACCCCGCCGCCGAGCCCCGTGTCGAGGTGCCGACCCGGGCCGGCGTCGGCGTCGGGTGCACCGAGGCCCCCCGCGGCATCCTCTGGCATCGCTACGCGCTCGACGAGCAGGCCCGGGTCGTGGAGGCCCGGATCGTCCCGCCAACTAGCCAGAACCAGGCGCGGATGGAGGAGGACCTCGTGACCAGCCTCACGCGGTTCGGCCTGGAGCGCGACGACGACGCCCTGCGGCTGCACGGCGAGATGGTGATCCGTAACTACGACCCCTGCATCTCCTGCGCGACCCACTTCCTGGACTTCCATGCCACACGGGAATAAGCCATTCGGGAATGAGCCATGCGGAACCGGGCAGGACATGGCTGCTCCCCGGCCGGACGGGATCGACGACCGGACGGCGAGCCATGCCTACCTCTTCGGGCTCGGCTCGCCCCATGGCGGGGACCGGCTCGGCTGGCTCGCCGCCGACAGTCTGCGCGATGCGCTGGCCGACCGCGACGATGTCAGCGTCGACTGCCTCGCCCAGCCCGTCGACCTCTTCCTCCATGCGGTGACGGCGGACGACCGCCTGCTGCTGGTCGATGCCATGCGGGACCAGGGCTCGCCCGGCACCCTCAGGGTCTTTGCGCCGGGGGAGCTCCCCGAAACCGCCGCGTCCCTCTCCTCCCATGGCCTCGACCTGGCGGGCACCCTGGCGCTGGTCGAGGCCCTCGGGCTCTTCCGGGGGGGCATCCGGATCATCGGCATCGAGATGCCGGCGGGCGCCGCACCCGACGCGCCACCGCCGCGGCTCGACGCCGCCCAGGCCCGGCGACTCCACGAGGCAGTCATTGGCTGGCTCGACGCCGGCTAGACGCCCCGGCCCTCGTCCTCGAGCCGTGTCAATGGCAGCGGGCCGTGCTCCTTGACGGTCTGGATCGCGAAGTTGCTGCGGATGTCGCTGACGCCCGGCAGGCGCAGCAGGGTTCCGGTCAGGAAGTGCTCATAGGCCGCCAGGTCCGCGACCACCACCTGCAGCAGGAAGTCCGACTCCCCCGACACCAGGTGAGCGGAGACCACCTCCGGCAGCGCCACGACCGCCTCGCGGAAGGCGTTGGCCTGAGCCTCGTGGTGGCGCTCCACCTTGATGCCGACGAAAACGGTGAGGCCGAGGCCCACCCCACCGCGGTCCAGCTCGGCGTGGTAGCCGCGAATCAGCCCCGCCGCCTCCAGCTGGCGCACCCGGCGCAGGCAGGGCGAGGGCGATAGGCTCACCTCCTCGGCCAGCTGGACGTTGGTCAGCCGGGCATCGCGCTGCAGCGCCGCCAGGATGCGGCGGTCGATATCATCAAGTCGATATATTGGCATGAAATTTCACCTCTTCCTCTCTTACTAGCATCTTATGCTAACTGTAGTCGCCTTTCTGGCCGATTTCGCAAGGACCTGCCGGCGCCCGGGGGGCTAGACTGGCAGCGTTCCAGGCGGATGTTTTACAACGGAGGGAGGCGAACCATGGAGCTGTGGCTGTTCATCGGTGCCCTGGCGGCGATCTACCTGCTGCCCGGCCCCGACATGATTCTGGTGCTGCAGACCGGCAGCCAGCAGGGGCACTCCCGTGCGCTGGCGACTGCGGCGGGACTGGCCGTGGCGCGCGGCCTGCACGTGGCCCTGGCGGCCCTGGGGCTGGCCACGTTGTTCACCACTGCGCCCTGGACCTTCGATGCGGTGCGCTATGCGGGGGGGGGCTACCTGGCCTGGATTGGCCTGCAGCTGTTCCGTTCGCCCGGTGCCACGGCGGAGATCGACGCGGGCCGGATGGGCCTCCTCGCCGCCGGTCACCGCCGCGCCTTGCGCCGTGGCCTGCTGACCAACCTGCTCAACCCCAAGTCACTGCTGTTCTGCTCGGTGCTGCTTCCACAATTCGTGCGTCCCGGCGAGGGTCCCGTACTGCTGCAGTTCGCCCTGCTGGGCGGCCTGCTGGTGGGCATCGGTCTGCTGTTCGATGTCGGCTACGCCACCCTGGGGGCCGCACTGCAACGCTGGTTCGCCGGCAGCCCGCTGAGGGCGCGCCTCCAGCGCTGGACCTTCGGCTCCCTCATGATCGGCTTCGCCCTGCGTCTGGCCGCCTGAGGGGCCGGCGGCCTTGTCCTGCGTCAAGACACCACCGTTGTATCCCGGCGCCCCATCCCTACCCTGTGCCATAGTGGAGCCATGCACACCGACGTGCCCGCCAATGTCCAATGAGAGGAGAGCCCGATGCAGGAACGTGAGGTCGATATCGCCATCATCGGCGCCGGCAGTGCCGGCCTGAGCGCCTGGCACGCCGCCCGCAAGCACAGCGACAACGTGCTGCTGATCGAGGGCGGGGCCTTTGGCACCACCTGTGCTCGGGTCGGCTGCATGCCCTCGAAGCTGTTGATCGCCGCCGCCGAATCCGCCCACCACGCCCGTGATGCCGGTGGCTTCGGCGTTCGGGTCGGCTCCGTGGAGGTGGACGGACGCGCCGTCATGGAACGTGTTCAGCGCGAGCGCGACGGCTTCGTGGGACGCGTGATGAAGACCGTGGCGCGCCTGGGTGAGGCCAACCGCCTCGAGGGTCATGCGCGCTTCGACGACCCGCACACCCTGGTCGTCGGCGACCATACTCGCGTGACAGCGCGCAACATCGTCATCGCCACCGGCTCGCGCGGCACCTGGCCGAGCTTATTCGAAGCGGCCGGCGACCGGCTGGTGGTCAACGACGATGTCTTCGAGTGGAACGACCTGCCCGAGTCGGTCGCCGTGTTCGGCCCGGGGGTGATCGGCCTGGAGCTCGGCCAGGCGCTGCATCGGCTCGGCGTGCGCCTGCGGGTCTTCGGCGTCGGTGGCGCCCTGGGTCCCTTCCAGGATGAGGCCGTAAGGGACTACGCCGACCGCACCTTCAACGAGGAATTCTACGTCGACCCTGATGCCAAGGTGGAGCGTATCGAGCGCGACGGCGACGCCGTGGTGATCACCTTCCTCGAGCGCGATACCGGCAAACAGCTCACCGAGCGCTTCGATTACCTGCTCGCGGCCACCGGCCGGCGCCCCAACGTCGACCGGCTCGACCTGGAGAAGGCCGGCCTGGCCGTCGACGACAAGGGCGTGCCCCACTACAACCGCTTCACCCTGCAGTGCCGCAACGCCGACGACAGCCCCAGCCATATCTTCATCGCCGGCGATGCCAACCAGGAGCTGCCGCTGCTGCACGTGGCCAATACCGAGGGGCGGATCGCCGG
>NZ_JAVLBC010000154.1:3755-7776 GCF_031581305.1 Halomonas sp. | reverse complement strand
CTCCTGCTCGTCTTCGGGCAGGTTCGGGTCGGGGGAGTTCTCGTCGAGCCAGGTGCCGCACAGCAGGCAGTATTTGGCGCTCTGCTCGTGGCGATCATGGCCGCAGCCGGGGCAGGCTTCGTCAGAGTAGCGATCGGCGCGAATCGAGCGGATCACCTCCGCGGAGAAGACCCCGGTGGGCACCGCGATGATCGAGTAGCCGATCAGCATCACCATCATCGAGATCGCCTGGCCCAGCGGAGTCACCGGCACGATGTCGCCGTAGCCCACCGTGGTGAGGGTGACGACGGCCCAGTAGATCGCTTTGGGGATGCTGGTGAAGCCCGCCTCGGCGGGCTCGATCAGGTAGACGATCGAGGCAAAGATGGCCACCAGCATGAAGACGGTGAACAGGAACAGGAAGATCTGGTGGCTACTGCGCTTGAGGGCATCTATCAGCAGGCGCCCCTCGCCGACAAACTCCATCAGGCGCAGTACGCGGAAGATGCGCAGGGTGCGCAGCAGGCGCACCATCACCAGGGTCTGGGCCCCGGGCAGGACCAGCGTCAGCCAGGTGGGCAGGATGGCGATCAGGTCGATGATCCCGTAGAAGCTCTTCAGATACAGCCAGGGGCGTTCGAGACAGTAGAGGCGCAGTGCCAGCTCGAGGGTGAAGGCGATCGTGAAGCCCCACTCCAGCCAGAAGAACAAGGCGCCGTAGTTGGCGCGCAGGCTCGCGATGCTCTCCAGCATCACTACCAGCACGCTGGCGAGTATCGCCACGATCAGGGCGATATCAAAGCCCTTGGCCAGCGGAGTATCGGATTCGAAGATGATCTGGAAGACCCGGGTGCGCAGGCCTTCGCCGCCGGGCTTGGGGAGGTGGTTCACGGGGGCGTCCTTGTGGTGGCCGGGGCCGGTCAGGCCAGGTCGACGTCGCCGGGCAGCCGGCGGGCCAGCCGCAGCATCCGGCGGCCAAAGGCCGGCGTCAGCCATGCTGATTCGTTCAGAGCCTCGGCCAGCGCACGGGCGTCGTCGCGCAGTGTCTCATCGTCGAGGGCATCATCGCCCGTTTCGGCCAGGCGTTGGAAGGCCCGGCGCGCCTCGTTGCGCCAGGCGTCCTGGCCGGTATCAGCCAGGGCATCCAGTGCCACGGTGGCGCGATGCAGCCAGGCCCCGGGGCCGTTGCCCTCGGGAAGTGTCCAGCCACCGCCGAGCAGCGCTCCCCCGCGGGCCGCCTTGCTGGTGTCCGAGGGGCGCAACGGGATCGAGTCGGCCAGCTCGTCAGCCAGCGACCACAGCGTAGCTGGCTCGCCCGTCTTGAGCTCCAGCTCGAGTTCGCGGATGGCTACGACTTGCCCGCCCGCGCGGATCTCGCCCAGGTCCAGGGCGAGTTCCACGGTCACGCCTTCCGCCTCCAGCCACCAGGTCTCGCGTACGAAGTCGGTGGCAAAGCGTGGCACCAGACGCTCGAGCAGCGCCGGATCGCGTTCGGTCATGGGGGGCAGGGTGGCCAGCCCGGCGAGGTCGAGTCCCGGGCCCGCTACCTCCCACTCCCACTCGCCGCGGGTCGAGAAGCCGCCACCTCCCTGGCCGCGGGTCTTGAGGGTCTGCAGCAGGCGGTCATCGGCCCGGCGCAGGCGCAGTGCCATGCGTGCCTGCTCCAGGTCGCCCTCGGGGGTGTCGTAGTAGGTGTTGCCCAGGCGCATGACTGCAGGCGTCAGACCGGCCAGGCGGGGGTGGCGGCGCAGGGCCTCGGGTGCCTCGGCCCCCAGGGCCAGTTTGAGCTCTATCTCGTCTGCCATCGGGGCGCCACCTCGTTTCGATGAATATTTGATGATTTTTTCATGACGTTGGGGGTGCCAGTCACTATACTGACGCCGCCATTTTCCAGGTTCACAGATGCCCCATGGTGACATCCAATCCCTTCTCCGCGATGTTCGGTCGCTCGCCATTCCATCCGTTGCTGGCCCATATCGTCAAGGCCAACGAATGTGCGGATGAGCTGTTGCCCTTCTTCGAGGCCTCCCTCGTGGGCGACTGGGACACCGCCGCCCAGCACCGTGAGACCATCACGCGCCTTGAGCACGAAGCCGATGAACTCAAGACCGAGCTGCGTCTCAACCTGCCCAACACCATGTTCCTGCCGGTATCACGCTCCGACCTGCTCGACCTGATCAGCGTCCAGGACAAGATCGCCAACAAGGTCCGTGACATCACTGGCATCATGCTGGGGCGCAAGATGCAGACGCCCCAGGAACTGGCCCAGCCGATGCGCGACTATCTGCGCACCTCGGTGGCCTGCGTGGCCCAGGCCCGACACGCCCTGGAGGAGCTCAAGGACCTTCTCGAATCCGGTTTCGGTCGTAACGTCTCCGACGTGATGCAGAAGCTGATCCGCGAGCTGCACGTGCTCGAGCAGCAGGCCGACGGCCAGCAGGTGACCATCCGCCGCCAGCTCTTCGAACTGGAGGAACGCCTGCCCCCGGTGGACGTGATGTTCCTCTACAAGATCATCGACTGGGTGGGCGAGCTCTCCGACCGCGCCGAGCGCGTCGGCAGTCGCCTGCAGATCATGACGGCCAACTGACCCCGCGGCCCCGGCGATTCCGGGGCCGCGTCGTGTCGACTTCCTTCCGACCGCAACAAGGGAACCCTCCCTATGTCGATCATTGCGCAGCACGGTGAGATATTCATCATTCTCGCCTGTCTCTTCGGCTTCTTCATGGCCTGGGGCGTCGGGGCCAACGACGTCGCCAACGCCATGGGCACCTCGGTGGGCTCACGGGCCATCACCATCAAGCAGGCGATCATCATCGCCGTGATCTTCGAGTTCCTTGGCGCCTGGCTGGCCGGTGGCGAGGTCACCAACACCATCCGCAAGGGCATCATCGACCCCGAGCTGCTGCAGGAGGACCCGCAACTGCTGGTCTACGGCATGCTGGCGGCGCTGCTGGCGGCGGGGACCTGGCTGCTTATCGCCTCGGCCAAGGGCTGGCCGGTCTCCACCACCCACTCCATCGTCGGCGCCATCGTCGGCTTCGGTGCGGCCGGCCTGGGCGCGGGAGCAGTGGACTGGGGGGCGGTGGGTCAGATCGCCGCCAGTTGGGTGGTCTCGCCGCTGCTCGCCGGCTCCATTGCCTTCATGATCTTCAAGTCGGTCCAGCACATGATCTTCGAGGCCCGCGATCCCTTCGCCGCGGCCAAGCGCTACGTGCCCATGTACGTCTTCCTGGTCGGCTTTATCGTCGCCATGGTGACCCTGACCAAGGGGCTCAAGCACATCGGCCTGGACCTCGGCTTTGGCGCCAGCCTGGTGGTGGCCGTGATCTTCGGTGCCCTCTGCCTGCTCCTGGCGATGCTGCGCGAGGGCCGGGTCAGCAAGACCAGGCGCAAGACCGACCAGTTCGGTTTCGGCAGCGTCGAGCAGGTCTTCGGTGTGTTGATGATCTTCACCGCCTGCGCCATGGCCTTCGCCCACGGCTCCAACGACGTGGCGAACGCCGTGGGGCCGCTGGCGGCGGTGATCAGCGTGGTGCAGACCGGCGGTGAGATCGAGGGAGCGGCCGTGGTGCCCTGGTGGGTGCTGGTGCTGGGCGGCGGCGGCATCGTCGTCGGCCTGGTCACTTACGGCCACAAGGTAATTGCCACCGTGGGCACCGGCATTACCGAGCTCACCCCGAGCCGCGGCTTCGCCGCTACCCTGGCGGCCGCGGTGACCGTGGTGCTGGCCTCGGGGACCGGCCTGCCGATTTCCACCACCCAGACCCTGGTCGGGGCGGTGCTGGGCGTGGGCCTGGCCCGCGGCATGGCGGCACTCAACCTGCGGGTCATCGGCACCATTGCCATGTCGTGGCTGATCACCCTGCCGGCCGGCGCCGGCCTCGCGATCCTCTTCTTCTTCACCTTCAAGAGCATGTTCGGCTAAGCGCCGAGCTATGGGCTACGGGCTACGGGCTACGGGCTGCGGGCTACAATCTGCTCGACGCTCGACGCTCGACGCTCGACGCTCGACGCTCGACGCTCGACGCTCGACGCTCGA
>NZ_JAVLBC010000154.1:0-3655 GCF_031581305.1 Halomonas sp. | reverse complement strand
CACGGCGGTACCACGGCAGTGGTGCCGCCGTTTTCGTCGCTCTGATATAGTAACTATCGATTTTCCCCTTCGTTCACCTGCTGCCGGAGTGCGGCCTTGGATACTCGTTTCCCTTTCGTCGACTGGTTCCGCAATTCCTCTCCCTATATCAATGCCCACCGCGGGCGTACCTTCGTGATCCTGATCGAGGGTGAGGCCATGGCCAGCGGTCGAGGGGAGCAGCTGATTCAGGACCTGGCGCTGCTGCATACCCTGGGCGTGCGGCTGGTGGTGGTGTTCGGTATCCGGCCCCAGGTGCAGCAGGCCCTGGACGAGGCTGGCATCGTGCCTCGGCGCCACCAGGGGCGTTGGGTAGCCGACGAGATGATCATGTCGCGGGTCGAACGCATCGCCGCTGAGCAGCGGCTGTGGCTGGAGGCGCGGCTCTCTCCGGGGCTGCCCAACACCCCGCTGCACGGCATCGAGATGACCGTGGTTTCCGGCAACCTGGTGATGGCCAAGCCGCTGGGTGTGCGCGAGGGAATCGACTTCGACCACAGCGGCGAGGTGCGTCGGGTGCGGGCTCAGGCTATCGAGGGGCTGCTCGAGCGCGGGTCGCTGGTGGTGTTGCCACCGCTGGGCTTCTCCAGCACCGGCGAGGTCTTTGACCTGGACGCCGCCGAGGTGGCCCGCCACGCGGCCACCGCGCTCGGCGCCGACAAGCTGATCCTGCTCGGCGAGGGCAGCGGGCTGTTTGACCGCAGCGGCCAGCTGCAGCGCCAGCTGACCCCGGGCGAGGCCGAGCCGCTGCTCCAGCAGGCCGACCCCACCAGCGAGCTGGCCCGGCACCTCGGCGCGGCCTGTGTCGCCGCACGACACGGCGTGGCCCGTACCCACCTGCTCTCCTGGCATGACCATGACGCCCTGCTCGGCGAGCTGTTCACCCGCGATGGCGTGGGTACCATGATCACCGAGCATCGCTACGAGCAGCTGCGTGCGGCAGAGCTCGGCGACATCGGCGGCCTGCTCGAGCTGCTCGAGCCGCTGGAGTGGCGGGGCATGCTGGTGCCTCGCTCCCGGGAACGCCTGGAGTACGAGATCGACGACTACGTGGTGATCGAGCGCGACGGCATGATCATCGGCTGTGCCGCCCTGCATACCTTCGGCGAGGCCAGGATGGGGGAGCTGGCCTGCGTCGCAGTCCACGACGACTACCGGGGTGGCGCGCGCGGCGAGCTGCTGCTTGCCGAGATCGAGCGCCGGGCCCGCCGCCTGGGGATCTCGGCGCTGTTCGCGCTGACAACCCACACCACCCACTGGTTCTTTGAGCATGGCTTCCGCCTGGCTGACATCGAGGCCCTGCCGCCGCTGCGTCGCGACACCTACAACCACGCGCGCAAGTCCAAGATCCTGGTCAAGACCCTTACCTGAGGGCGTGCTCTGTCGCCTGGAGGTGTCGCCGGGTCATTCGGCGTCGCTCTCCACAGACGCGCCAACCCATTGAAAATAATAGCTATCCAGGAAAGCCTCCGAATGGCGTCGCCACTTGGCGACGTAAATCCCGCCATCACTCCCGGCCAAGGTTCGCCCCGCCGGTCGCTTCCAACCTTTCTGCCTTTTTGTCGCTTTCAACCTATTGATATTAAAAGGCTGTATCGAATCTTGGCATGTCGTTGGCAACAGTCAGGGTGAGCAAGGGAAAACGGTTCATACGGCTCGAACCGTTCCCCGGTCGCTGAAGGAAGGCGGGCCATCACTGCCCTGTGCTCCTGCTCCCTGAGGCGATCAGTGTCTGCTCCAAGCGATGTGTGACTTTAGGTTGCGATGAGACGGTACCGCCGCCAGGCAAGGATCGGTATCGAGAGGGCAAGGATGCCCTGGCATGGATGCCTCTCCCCCGTTCAGGGGGATCGAATCGCGCAGCATCGCCGTCGACCTCCAGGTCGAGGCGGTGGTGCCAGGAACGGAGCAGGGCGGTGCGCCACGCGATGGCTTGCCACCCGCATGAGGATGACCAGCCCCTGGTGGCAAATGGCGCCTCATGGCTTCGGGGGCCTTCCTCGGCCCATGGACATTCGGGCAATGGACGAACCAGGTCGTCGATTGAGCGGATGTCCGGACCCTTCAGTTCCCTGCGTATTGGGCCGGCTCTGCCGGCCCTTTTTTTCCCTCCAGGTCCTTGCCGGTGGAGTTGCGCCGATTGGCCGCGGGGCGCTCGGCTGAACTCTGGTATCCTTGGGGATGGACGATGGTGGTTTCCGTTACCCTCCTGCAAAGAACACTGTCCATGACCTCAGCCGTTACGCGTCGTTGGCGGCCGCGCTCGCTGTTGCAGCTGGTGCTGTTGGCCTTCCTGGTGGTAATGCTGCCGCTGGCCGTGTTGATGATCCAGGCCGGCCAGGCCCTCTCCGAACTGTCGCGCCTGGCCGATGTCAGTGCTCGCCAGGCGGTGGAGGAGACCCGGCGTGCCCGCTCGCTGGGTGCCCTGGCGCTGGAGATGGAGCGCGGCGCGCGCCAGTATGCCGTGGTCGAGGATGAGAGCCTGCTGGAGATCTTCGACGAGCGTCTCGCGGAGTTCCGTGAATTGCTGGCCCAGCAGCGTGAGCTGCTGCCCGGTGATCCCGACGTGGCGGCGCTGGAGGAGAGACTCGACGACCTCGCCGAGCTGCCCGACCTGTCGCTGGAGGCGTTCACCGACCGGCTCTCCGACTTCCTGCCTTTTGCCCAGCACACCGAGGCGATGCGCCGCGCCACCAACCGTCGCATCGACGATCGCATCGAGGGCATCCGTGCCCGCGCCGAGGACGTGCAGGTGCGTCTCTGGTGGCAGACCGCGGCGCTGGTCTCGGCGAGCCTGGTGCTGATGCTGTTGTTCACTCGGCTGATCATCCAGCCGATCCGTCAGCTCGAACGGCGCATCCTGGGGATCGGCAGCGTGGGCGGCGACACGGGTCACAAATTGCGGCCCTTCAAGGGCCCGGCGGAACTGGTCACCCTGGATGAACGGCTGGACTGGCTGGCCGCGCGGCTCGACGAGCTGGAGGCGCAGAAGCAGCAGTTCCTGCGCCACATGTCCCACGAGCTCAAGACCCCGCTGGCCAGCGTGCGCGAGGGGTCGTCGCTGCTCGCCGATGGCGTGGCCGGTGAGGTCACGCCGCGCCAGCGTGAGATACTCGACCTGATCGATGCCAGCGGGCGCGAGCTGCAGCAGCTGATCGAGCAGCTGCTCGACTACAATCTGCTTCAGCACAACCGTCAGCTCGACATCGAGCGGCTGGATGTCGCCACCGTGGCCAAGGAGGTGTTGGCCAAGCATCGCCTGGCCCTCGACAACAAGGAGATGGGCGTCAGCTGCTTCGATGGCCCCCTGGCCTGGGCGCTCGACCGCACCGCCACCGCTCGGGTCCTCGACAATCTGATCTCCAATGCCGTCGCCTACGGCGAGGACGGCGGCGTGGTGGAAATTCGCGCCCGTGTGCTGCGTGACCGGCTGGTGATCGAGGTGGCCAATAGCGGCGAGCCCATCGCGGAGGAGGATCGCGCCCGGCTCTTCGAGGCCTTCTTCCAGGGCCGAGGGCGTCGCAAGGGACCGCTCAAGGGCTCCGGCATCGGCCTCTCGGTGGCCGCCGACTGTGCCCGGCTCCAGCAGGGCCGCCTGGAGCTGGTGGACGACCCG
>NZ_JAVLBC010000153.1:2167-7794 GCF_031581305.1 Halomonas sp. | reverse complement strand
CACCTCGAGGGTCGTGCGGTCCTGGGCCAGATCGCGGATCACCCGCCAGGACTCCTGGCTGGGCTGCAGCAGCGTCTTGGCCAGGGGCGGCGCCCCCTCCGGCTCGGCAAAGGCGGGCATCGCGGCCTCCTCCACCGGGCGTGGCTCGCGTCGAGGCAGCAGCAGCCGGCTGGCGCCGGGCCAGACAGTGATCCGCGCCGGCCGCGGCGTCGGCCAGGCCAGCGGCCAGTAGCTGGTGGAAAGCGCCAGGCGGATGGCGTGACCCGCAGGAAACTGCTGGGCGATATGCTTGAGTGGAATCCTGACCCGATAGCGCCGGCCCGGCTCCAGCGGCTCGGGGTGCTCGTTGCTGTCGCGGTGCGTCAGGTTGAGCAGCCCATAGGAGACCCGGGTGGCCTTGTCGTCCTCGGCAATGTCGGAGAGGCGCAGCGCCACCATGGCCACCGGCTGGTCGGCGGCGAGCTCGAGCTCCACCAGCGGCGACCCGCAGATCTCCAGCGGTGCCTCGAGACGCGCCGTCTGGAAGATCAGCGCCCCGCCATCCTCGTCGCGCTGGTCATGGGGCAGGTCAGGGGGGGCATTGTAGGAGCACCACTTGCCGGCGAAGAGCCCGACCGAGAGGGGTGAACGGATGTCGAGCGTGGCTCCGTCGTCCTCTCCCGCCTCGCCATCCGGCACCAGGTCATGCCCCTCGGTGAGCTGAAAGGCGTCGGGCAGGATATTCGGTGACGGCCAATCGGGCTCGGCGACCCAGCGCCCGGGGCGCTCGTCGTAGCGCGCCGAGGGCGGCATCGACTCCTGCATCCAGACACGCAACATGGGCTCGTCCATGATCCCGGTATCGACGCCCTTGAGCCACTGATCCCACCAGCGCAGCGACTCCTGCAAGAAGCCGATGGCCGGGCCCGGCACGCCCAGATGCGGGTACTTGTGGGCCCAGGGACCGACCAGCCCCTTGCGTGGCACCTCGAGCCCTTCCAGCACCCGGAAGACGGCATTGCAGTAGCCGTCGGCCCAGCCGCTGACGGCATAGACCGGGCACTGGATCCGCGAGTAGTCCTCGCAGACCGAGCCGTGCTTCCAGTAATCGTCGCGGCGCTGGTGTTCGAGCCATTGGGCGAGCCACAGGCCACTGCCGTCCAGGCGCTCGAGCCACATCTCTCGCCAGCGCTCTCCCACCAGGTCGGGGTCGGGCGGACAGGCGTTGCCGTCGAACATGGTCGAGGCCCAGGAGAGGTTGTCGCCCAGCAGGCAGCCACCCATATGGTGGATGTCGTCGGCGTAGCGATCGTCGGTGAAGCAGAGCGTGATCACCGCCTTGAGCTGCGGAGGACGCAGCGCGGCGATCTGCAGGCCGTTGAAACCGCCCCAGGAGATACCGATCATGCCGACATCGCCGGTGCACCAGGGCTGGGCCTCCAGCCAGGCGAGGACCGCCAGGCCATCCTCGAGCTCGCTGGGCAGGTACTCGTCGGTGAGCACGCCGTCGGACTCGCCGGTGCCGCGGATGTCGACCCGCACCCCGGCATAGCCATGACCCGCCCAGTAGGGATGGCTCTGGACGTCGCGTTCGGCGGTGAGGTCACGCTTGCGGTAGGGCAGGTACTCGAGGATCGCCGGCACGGGGTGGAGCTCGGCGTCCACCGGCCGCCAGATGCGCGCCGCCAGCCGGCTGCCATCGGGCAACGGGATCCAGGTCTCCTCCTCCATGATCCGGCGGGGAAAGTCATTGACGATACGCATGATCCTGCTCTCCTAGGTCCCTTGAACTAGTCCCTTGTACCCTGCTCCAGGCCGGGCATGCTCAGCCCTGGATATTGTCGAACTCGAACACCAGGCGCGCCGCCAGCCGGTCGTAGTCGGCGAGCAGCTGCTCGGCCGATGCCGCCCCCGTCCAGACATGCGCCAGGGCATAGCTGTAGCTGTCCTGCTCGGGCAGTGTGGAGAGGCACTGCCCCTCCACCACCTGGACATCGATCATGGTGCCGGGGAAGTCGGCCTCGAGCGAGGCGACTTCCTCCGGGGTGGGCACCCGGGTCACCAGCGCATCGGAGAAGAACACCCGATAGAAGAACTTGGCCGCGATGGGGAATTCCCCTTCGCGGTGCGGCATGTCGGGCCGGCTTCCCAGCCCCAGGTCGATGGTGACCTGCTGGTGGCTGATGCCGTCGACCTTCTCGAAGAGGTCGCAATGCGACTGGGAGATGCGCGTGTTGATCTCCAGCAACCAGATGCGTCCCTGCACCTCGTCCCAGAAGTACTCGACATTGAAGGCGGCATTGTCGTAGCCGATGTGGGTCATGATGGTGCGGGTCAGCTCGACCATCTCGGCCTGGATCTCGTCGGGAAGGCCCGAGGGATAGCGGTAGTGGAAGAAACTCAGCACTTGCGGGTAGCGCAGCGAATCGACGATGCCATAGCTGACTACCTCCCCCTCGAAGACGTACCCCTCCACCGTGCACTGCCAGCCGCCGATGATCTCCTCGGCCATGCAGTAGTGCCCATCCACCGCGGCCACCTCCGGCGGCAGCCGCGCCTGCTCCAGCACCGTGTTGAAGGGGTCGGCGATCAGGCCGATCGCGTCACGCAGTTGCTCGATGGCATGGTAGAAATCTTCGGGAGTGTCGATGCGAAAGCCCAGTCGCGAGCCCGAAGACTTGATCGGCTTGACGAAGAAGGGAAAGTAGAGCTCCGCCTCGCTGATCCGGGTCAACGCCTCGTCGTCGAAGGGATCGAAGGCGGCGAAGGCCGGGATGTGGGCGGGGATCACTTCGCGCTGCACCAGGCGGCTCCAGTACTTATGCTCGCACTTGAGCAGGCTCGAAAGCGAGGTGCTGCGGACACCGAACCGCTCGCAGAGAATCGGCAGCATGGTCGAGACCGGAAAGTCCATGTAGCCGACGATGGCGTCGATGGTGCCCTCGAAGGCCTCGAGCTGCGCCGTGGCCTCCGCCAGCATGGCGGCGATGTCGAACTCCTCGGTGTCGTAGACCGCCTCCGGGGCGATCACCCCGTGGAATCGCCACTGCCCGGCACCACGCAGCGTCTCGAGACGCTGGCGGTTGAAGTCGTTGAGCCCCACCACGAAGATGTTCTTTTCCTCGGCCATCGCCCTGCCCCTCCGTTGCGCACCGGACTCGGCGCCTTCGAGCAGCATAGTCCAATTCGCGAGCGATGCGGGGTCAGCCTTGTCGGTCGCGCCCGGCGGCGTCCTCTTCCTCGCGGCCGCGCTGCAGGCGGTCGATGGCCTCACCGCCCTGGCCGGCCAGGGCGGCCAGCCGCTCGATCTGGTCATCCAGCCGCGGCAAGGCCTCGCGGCGATAGCGGGACAGGTCGTCGATGGCGCCCATCACCTCCCCGAAGGCCTCCTCCAGGGCCTGCATGTCGAGCATCGCCGAGGAGGCCCGCTGCTGGATGTCCACGCCCTGCTGGCGCAGCGCCCTTGCGGTCCCCCCGATCATTTCCGAGGTGGTGGCATTGAGCGCTTCGACGCGATCCAGCACCAGCCGCTGGTTGGCGATGGCCAGGGCGACCGTGACCGCCACGGTCAGCGCCGAGACGGTGACGTTGATGGCACGGTCGACGCCACGCATCAGCTCACGGTTGTTGCGGATGATCACCTCCAGCGCCAGCACGCCCTGCTGGCTCACTGCCAGTTGCTGCTGGAGGTCGACGATGCGCTGGCGAAGCGGGAAAAGCAGCTCCTCCTCGAGGAAGCGCCGCTGGGGGTCTTCCTCGGCGCGGCGGGCGATGGCGGCCTGCAGCCGCTCGTCGATAAGCCGTCCCAGGGCGACCTGGCGCTGCAGCTGGACATGGCTCTCGTGCAGCGACTGCTGGTCGTCGCTCAGGGTGAGGTTATCGCGATGCAGCATGTCGCGCCCCCCCTCCAGGTCGGCGATGATCGCGTCCAGCGCCTGCTGGGCCGTCTCGAACTTGCGGAAGTAGCGCTGCAGGCGACTGCCGGCCCCCCGGCAGCAAGGCCAGCACGCGGTCCAGAGGGCCCGGTGACAGACGGTGCCGGGCCGGGTCCAGCTCCTGCATCCGGCCGCGCAGGTCGACCAGGGCCTTGGCCACGGGGCCACCCTCGTCACCGTGATGGGCCAGCTGGCGCAGCGGGGTCTGCAGCATGGCACTCTGGTGAGCGGCCTGCTGCTGCAAGTCCAGTCCCAGCTCATCGATGGCGCGTCGCTGGCGCGCCAGGTCATCCGCATCGCCGCTGGCGACCAGCTCGCCGACGAAGGCATCGGCCTGGGCCGCCAGCGACGCGTCGCCTGCACCGTCGTCCGATGCGCTCTCGTCCAGCTGATGGGCGATCTCCTCTACCGGTGGCAGCGACAGGCGGGAGCCGCGTTCGGATTGCTGGGTCATGGGCACCTCTCCAAGGATCGGGTCTGGGCAAATGAAGGGCCGACCTCAGGACTTGCCACGCCCGTAGCGGTCGGCGCGGGAGACGAAACGGTGCAGCTCCTCCAGCGCCTGCTCGGTGGTGACCGAGGCCTGCGGGCGCCCGGTCTCGATGCGCGCCAGGGACACGGCCGTGTCGTCGAGGACGGTCAAAGCCGACTCGTTGCGTGCGGCCAGCTCGCGCAGCCCCCTCTCGGTCTCCTCGAGCAGCTCCAGCCGCCGCACCAGGGCGGCACGCTCCTGCGCCCCCAGCGCCCGGCCCTCGCGACTCAGGCGGCGCCGCACGAAGTCACCATCCACGTTCGCCACCCCCCGGGCCCGGGAGGCCATGGCATCGAGGGTATCCACCACGGCACGGCAGACTTCGATCACCAGCCCGCGGGCACGGGCGAAGGCCAGCTCGCCGCTGTCAAAGCGGCTCCCCAGCACGCCCAGCACGTGGCGATAGCGACTGTAGACGCGGTCGGCCTGGACCGCCAGGTCGGGGCGCTGGGCGTCAATCAACCCCTGCTTGGCCCGGCAGAGGGCCAGCACCAGGTCGTCGGCATTCGCCGGGGGCCGTGCCGGATCGAGCACCACCAGGTCGGCCTCGTGGGCGTCGCGCTGCCGTTGCGCACGGCGTCGTGCGGCATCGGCCGCCCGCGCCGCCTGCCGGCGCTTCTCGCGTCGCCGAGCGAGCCAGCCACGCAGGCGACGCTCCAGCGGCAATGTCACCGGAATCGCCACCAGCCCCGCGAGCCATCCCGTCAGGGTCGGCCCGAAGCCGCCCCACAGCGAGGTCAGCCACAACAGCATGCTGATGAAGGGAACCACCAGGGCATAGCGCAGGATGACCTGCAGACGGCCAGGCGGCTCGACGGGCACGGCCAGGCGCGGATTGACCATCCCTACCAGCAGCCACGGCAGGCAGGTCAGGAAGAGGCCATAGGAAAATCCCTGGAGGAATCCCAGCATGGGGCTGAATATCCTTTATCCGTCGGAGGGGAGGCACGCCACTAGAGCAGCAGGGTGAGGACCAGGGCCACGACGCCCACCAGCAGGGCGATGCTCACCGCCACGACCACCACCCGGTCGAGCCAGCGATCGAAGCAGGCCCTGTCGAATCGGCACCGCTGGCGACGACAGCTGGCACCGCGACGGGGAGCATCGCGACCGGAGCGGATGAGGGCCATGGTCGAATTCCAATTCCACCATTTTACCTTGAGCTTACGGCCTGACGCGGC
>NZ_JAVLBC010000153.1:0-2067 GCF_031581305.1 Halomonas sp. | reverse complement strand
CGGCGTTTGACGACGCCGGGCGCCGCCAGGCGCAGGCTCTCTTCCTCGCCCAGGGATTCGGCTTCGAAGGCATCCGCCCCCACCGGCGTCTCGCCATGACGGCGGTAGAGCTGGGTAAGCAGCGCGCGATGGTCGCGCTGCAGGGTGCGGACCAGCGCGGCTGCCATGCCATAGAGCACCAGGGAAAAGGGCAGGGCCGCGAGGACCGAGGCCGACTGCAACCCGGTCAAGCCGCCGGCGGTGATCAGCGTCAGGCAAATGGCGGCGATCAGCACGCCCCATGCCACCTTCTTGACCAGCGGCGGGGTGATGGAGCCGGCGTCGGTCATCTGCGCCAGGATATAGGAGGCCGAGTCCGCAGAGGTGACCAGGAAGATGAAGATCAGCAGCATCGCCACCACCGACAGCGGTCCGGAGAAGGGCATCAGTTCGAACATCTCGAACAGCGCCACGGTGATGTTGTCCTGGGTGGCTGCGGCCAGGCCCACGTCAGCGCCAAGCTCCATGTTGATGGCGGCACCACCGAACACACCGATCCACAGGCAGGCCAGCAACGGCGGCACCAGCAGCACGCCCACCACATACTCCTTGATGGTGCGTCCGCGCGAGACCCGCGCCACGAAGGTGCCGACAAAGGGCGACCAGGCGATGGCCCAGGCCCAGTAGAACAGGGTCCACTCCTGGGCCCAGGCGTCGTTGCTGTAGGGGGTGGTGCGCAGGCTCATGCCGATAAAGTTCTGCAGGTAGTCGCCGAACCCGAGAAGGATGGTGTCGAGGATCGCCACGGTGGGGCCTGTCACCAGGACATAGAGCATCAGGCCGATGCACAGGATCATGTTGAGATTGGAGAGACGCCGAATCCCCCGGTCCAGACCGGCCCAGGTCGAGGCCATGTAGGCCAGGAACAACGCGAACAGGATGATGAACTGCCACAGGGTGTTCTCGGGAAGGCCGAAGACGGCATTGAGCCCACCGTTCACCTGCAGCACGCCCAACCCCAGGGAGGTGGCCACGCCCATCACCGTGGCCACCACCGCGAAGACGTCCAGCCAGCCGATGCAGGAGCGAAACCGGGAGTCCTGAGGGGTAACCGAGGAGAGCACCGAGGAGACCAGGCCAGCCTGCCCCTTGCGAAACTGGAAGTAGGCGATGATCAGCCCCACCACCGAGAAGGCCGCCCACTGGTGGATACCCCAGTTGAAGTAGCTGTACTGGATGGCATGGCGCGCCGACGCGATGCTCTCGGCCGGTACGTCACCATAGGGCGGGGCGATGTAGTGGGTCATGGGCTCGGCCATGCCGTAGAACACCAGCCCCACGCCAAAGCCCGCGGCAAGCAGCATGCTGATCCAGGAAAAGAAGCCGTAGTCCGGCCGGCTGTCCTGGGGGCCCAGGCGAATCTTGCCGTAGCGACTCAAGGCCAGCCATCCCAGCAGGACCACACCGCTGAACAGCGAGAACAGGTAGAACCAGCCAAAGAGGCGCGTGGTGCCATCAAGGGCGAACGCCGCGAAACCGCCAATCGTCTCCGGGAAAGCCGCCCCTGCGACAACGACGGCAAGAATGATTCCCAGTGAAACGTAAAAGACTCGCTGTCCGCCATGACTGGCCATCGGTGACTCCTTGCTCCGTAGGCTTGATCGAACGCCATGCTACCAGAGCCGGAAAAGGTGCCACGAAGTCAGGACATTGACGGCCTCACCCAGCAGGCGTAGAAACTCAGCAGGCTAACTTTTTCCGGAGCTCATCACGACATGTCCCGACTCGCCGACACGCCGCTTTCCGTGCTCGACCTGGCCCCGATCCGCGAGGGCGGCAGCGCCGCCGACAGCTTCCGGGAGAGCGTGGCGCTGGCCCAGCTCACCGAGCAGCTCGGCTTCACGCGTTACTGGCTGGCCGAGCATCACAGCATCGAGGGCATCGCCAGCGCCGCCACCGCGGTGCTGATCGGGCATATCGCCGGCGCCACCGAGCGGATCCGGGTGGGCAGCGGTGGCATCATGCTGCCCAACCACCCGCCGCTGGTAGTGGCCGAGCAGTTCGGCACCCTGGAGACCCTCTATCCCG
>NZ_JAVLBC010000152.1:0-7856 GCF_031581305.1 Halomonas sp. | reverse complement strand
CCAGTCTTCGTTGGTCATCAAGGCGCGGCGAAGGTTGGTCTCGGCGATCGGGCCGAGAATGACACCCAGTACCAGCGGGGCCAGCGGGTAGTCGAGTTTGGTCATGATGTAGCCCACCACCCCGATACCCAGCAGCAGGTAGATATCGGTGACACGATTGTTGAGCGTGAACGCGCCGACCAGGCAGCAGGTCAGTACCACCGGTACGATCACCGATTTGGGTATGCTGGTGACCTTGAGAAACAGGCGCATGCTGAGCAGGCAGATGATCAGCATCATGGCGCCGGCCACGAACATGGCCATGAACATGCCATAGACCGTATCGGCGTGATCCATGATCAGCCGAGGTCCGACCCCGATGCCATGGACCATCAGTGCCGCCATCAGCACGGCGTCGACGGCACTGCCTGGTATGCCAAGGGCTATCATCGGGATCAGCCCACCCCCGGACGTAGCCGAGTTGCCGGACTCCGACGCAATCACCCCTTCATTGCTGCCCTTGCCGAAGTCTTCGGGGTGGCGGGAGCCCCGCTTGGCCTGATCGTAGGCGAGCAGGTTGGCGATACTGCCGCCGGCGCCCGGGACCGCGCCGATGAAGACCCCGACCATGGAAGAGCGTAAAAGGTTGATGGGGTTCATCACGACCTCGCGCAGGGCCGCAAACGGTCGGAATTCGATACGGCCGGTGATCAATTCGCTTCCCTGTTGCACCTGTGCGGGGTTTTCTACCTCTCGCAGCAATTGGCTGACCGCATAGATGCCGATCAGTACCACCAGGAAAGGGATGCCTGCCGAGAGCACGCGGAGGTCGAAGGTGAAGCGGGTGACGCCCATCAGCGGGTCAGCGCCGACGGTGGCGATCAGCAGGCCCAATAGCCCAGCCATCAGGCCACGTACCATCGAGCGCCCGACCAGGCTGGCGACGATGGTCAGGGCAAAGACGACCAGCGAGAAGTATTCCCAAGCTCCCAGCTTGACGGCGATAAGAGCCAGAGGTGGCGCGGCGGCAATGAGTACCAGGGTGCTGATCAGGGTGCCGAAGAACGATGCCCAGATGCCGAGGGCCAAGGCACGCCCCGGCTCACCATTGCGCGCCATGGGAAAGGCATCGAAGGTAGTGGCCACTGCCGAGGGCGTGCCGGGAATGCCCAGTAGAGCAGCGCTGATCATGCCGCCGGTGTAGCCGCCGATATACACGGCCAGCATGGTAGCTACCCCTTGCAGTGGGGGCATGGTGAAGGTCAGCGGCAGCGTCAGGACAATCGCCATGGTGATGGTGAAGCCTGGAATCGCGGCAGCGATGACGCCCACGGTTACCCCTACCAGCATGGTCAGCAGGGTGAGAAGGGTAAAAAGCTGATCGGCCCCGGACAGTATGGCTTCCAGCATGAAGAGGCTCCTCGTGACGGTGACCTGATGGTGGGGCTCAGCCCCAAATGCCTCGTGGCAATGAGATGGTGAAAACGTGGCGGAACAGGCTGTCTAATCCGAACGACAACGCCAGTGCAATGAGTGCGGCGATGATCAATGCCCTGCCGCTTCGGGCTCCCAGCAGATACTGACAGGCGACCAGGAACGGGAAACTGGCCCAGCGGAATCCGACAACGGGAACCGCGGCGGTCAGCAGGCCGAAGAGCAGCAGTACCCCAAAGGCGAGCCGGTGGTGTAGTAGCCAGTCGCGCACGGCGCCGGACGAGAGCGTCGATGTGCGCTTTAGAATGGGTAACTCCTGGGCGATGATCATCACATTGAAGATGACCAGCAACGCAAGGACCAGCCTGGGAAAGGTGCCGGCCCCCATCGGCTCCCACATCGAGGAGGGCAGGTCGCCGGCACGCACGAACATATAAGCAAACAGCAGGGCCAGGAGGGCATTGAAGAGGATGTGCCCCCACGCCTTGGCCCGAAGAGCGTCGAGATAAGCCCGGTCATCCGATGACCGGGCGTGGTGAGTTGCATTGCTCATTGCTGCAGTTGCCCAGCGAGACGTTCGACAGTGGCATCGAGCCGCTCAAGGTGGGCGCGGTACGCGTCGGGGCCCATGAACTGGACCTCAGCACCCGAGTTGTTCACGGCTCGGACGAAATCCTCATCGCTAGCGGTGGATTCGAGAGCATCGGACAGCACGGCGATGCGTTCTTCCGGCGTTCCCTCAGGCGCGATCAGACCCCTGAGAATCGAGAGCTGCAGGTCCTCGTAGCCGAGTTCCATCAGGGTGGGGACGTCTGGCGTCTGCACCATGCGCTCGGTGTGACCCACAGCCAGGAAGGCCAGGTCGCCGTTCTCGACAAACTGGTTGCTTGAGGCGATGTCGCCCATGGCGGCATCGATATGGCCGCCGACCAGGGCGCGAATGCGCTCACCGGTGCCTTCGAAGCCAACGAAGCGAAATTCCAGATCTTCGGCTTCGGCGATCATCGCGGCGTGAAGGTGTGGGACACCTCCCAGGGTCACACCGAAGCGGATCTCGCCGGGGTTATCACGGGCGTAGTCGACGAAGTCCTCCATCGTTTCCCAGCCTCTGTCGGGGTTGACCGTGAGGTACTGGGGCGAGGCAGTGATCGACGCGACAGGCTCGAAATCGTCCCAGTTTAGAGGGGTCAGGCCCGTGTGGTGGGAGACCAGGAAACCATCGTGGACCTGTCCCACGGTATAACCATCGGCGGGGCGCTCGGCCAGATCGGCAAGTCCTATCGTGCCGCTGACGCCCGGCATGTTGATGACCGGCAGTGGCTCCCCAAGGTATTCCTCGATGTGGTTGGAGACCAGGCGCATCAGAATGTCGCTGCCTCCGCCAGGGCCCCATGGGACGATGAACTCGACGGGATCCTCCGGATAGGAGGCCTCCTGGGCGCTGGCGGAGGCACAGCCGATGGCGAGCACGGAGCCAGTGACGGCGGTGAAGACCCTGCGTGTCCAGGGTCGTGCGGTATCGTCGGTTTGCGAGTGTCCAAATCGCATGGTGTATCTCCTTGTCATTGTGATTGTTTGACCGGCTGTGAAGCGACCTCACCGCCGGCTGCCCACCCGGGTACTTACCAGGGCAGTACCGCTGCGTCGGTGCGGGGTTCTGTGCCGCCGCACAACACACCGGTTTCCGGGTCGCGCAGAATGATCTGTCCACGACCGAAACTCACGGAATCCGCCATCTTGACGATGTGATGACCGCGGCGCGCGAGCGCCTGGGCCAGGTGATCGGGGAAGTGGGGCTCGACCTCGACGGTGCGTCCCTTCGTCCACTTCCAGCGTGGCATGTCCAGCGCGGCCTGCGGGTTCAGGGCGTCCTCGAGCATGCCGGTGATCACCTGGACATGGCCCTGGGGTTGCATGAAGCCCCCCATGACACCGAACGGGCCCACCGCCTGGCCGTTGCGGGTGATGAAGCCGGGAATGATGGTGTGATAGGTGCGCTTGCCGGGGGCCAGGGCGTTGGCATGACTCTCATCCAGCTTGAATGACCAGCCGCGGTTCTGAAGGCTGATGCCCGTGCCGGGCACCACGATGCCGGAGCCGAAGCCTTTGAAATTACTCTGGATGAAGGACACCATGTTGCCCTCGGTATCCGCCGTGGCGAGATAGACGGTGCCGCCAGTGAGGGGGTTGCCATGCACCGGATCCAGCGCCTGCTCGCCGATCATGGCGGCACGTCCCTTGAGATACGCGTCGGCCAGCATCTGGTCGACGCTCGGCCGCATCGCATCACGGTCGGTGATGTGGTGCAGACCGTCTACATAGGCCAGTTTGGTGGCTTCGATGCGGCGGTGGAGGGTCTCGACCGGATCCCTTGCTTCTTCACCGAGGTGCTCCAGCATGCCGAGGGCCTGAAGGGCGATCAGGCCACAGCCGTTGGGCGGGATCTCCCAGATCTCGTGATCGCGGTAGTGGGTGCTGATCGGCTCCACCCACTCCGGTGTGAAGGCAGCGAGATCCTCGCGACGCAGCAGTCCACCGTGTTCGCGGAAGAAGGCATCGATGCGATCGGCCAGCTCGCCGTCATAGAAGGTCCGGGCACGGGTTTCAGCAATCAGGCGCAGGCTCTGCGCATGATCGGGGGAGGACCACATCTCGCCGGGGCGTGGCGCATGACCTCTTGGTGCGAAGGTCTCGAACCAGGGCTGGAAAGCCTTGTCATCGTAGCGGCGATAGGTATCGAAGGCCTCCTCCCACAGCTGATTGACCAACGGTGAAACCGGGAAGCCTTCTTCTGCCAGCGTGATGGCCGGTACCAGCAGGTCGGCGAAGGGCAGTCGACCGAAGCGTTCGGACAGCGTGGCCCAGGCGGCAGGAGCACCGGGAACGGTCACGGGAATGAGACCGTGCTCGGGCACCGCCTCGTGACCCAGTGCCTTGACGGCCTCGATGGTAGCGGCCTGTGGCGCGGGGCCACTGGCGTTCAGGCCATGCAGCTCACCATTCATCCAGACGATGGCGAAGGCGTCGCTGCCCAGCCCATTGGAGGTTGGCTCCACCACGGTGAGCGCTGCGGCGGTGGCGATGGCCGCATCCACGGCGTTCCCCCCCTGGCGCAGGATCTGCATGCCCGCCTCGGCGCCGAGAGCCTGTGAGGTGGCAACCATGCCGCGACGGCCAAACGTCGTCATGCGACGGGAGGGACTGGGGTAATAACGCGCATCGAATTGCATACGGGGTTCCTCTGTAGATGTCAGGCGTTGCGGGATATGGCCCCATCGGCCTGATGGCGCTTAATCTTGCGGTTCTGGTAGAGCGAAAAGATCACGGAGGCGATGGCCAGGGCCAGGAAGAGGGCCGAGAGCGGCCGTGTCAGGAAAGTCAGCCAGCTGCTTTCGAGCTCCAGGGCGCGGAATAGCTGACGTTCCAGGTTGTTACCCAGCACCACGCCGAGAATCAGCGGGGTCAGGGGCACCGCGGCCTTCCAGAGCAGGTAGCCGAGGATGCCGAAGGCGAACAGCACCCAGACGTCGAACAGGTTGTTGTTGAGCGCGTAGGAGCCGATGGCGCACAGCATCAGCACGACCGGAACGAGGATCTGCTGAGGAATCAGCGAGATCTTGGCGAACCAGCGCACCAGCAGCAGCTGACACAGCACCATGACCACCGCACCGATCAGCAGGCTGGCGTAGATAGCCCCCACCAGCACCGGATTTTGCTCGAACATGAGCGGCCCAGGCGTGATGCCGTGCAGGATGAGCACGCCCATCATGATGGCCATGGGGAGGTCGCCGGGAATGCCCAGCGCCAGGGTCGGCACGAAGGCACCACCTGCCACCGCGCTGTTGGAGGCTTCGGACGCGACGATGCCGTCCGGTATGCCGGTACCGAAGCGCTCGGGGTGGCGCGAGAACTTCTTTGCCTGATCGTAGCTGACGAAGTTGGCCACGGTGCCCCCGGTACCCGGCAAGGCGCCGACCAGACTGCCGATCAGCGATGAACGTAGCGTATTGAGCTTCTGGCCGGTCATGTCACGCAGGATCAGGGCGTAGGGTATGGCGACGTTGGTATCGGCGCCCTTGGCAGATTGCGGGTCGTCGCGCAGCTTCTCCAGGTTGCCCATCAGCTGGGAGAAGGCAAAGATACCGATCATCACCGGCAGCATCTCGAAACCGGCGCCGAGTGCATCGAAACCGAAGTCGAAGCGCAGGTTGCTGTTGCGGTCATAGCCCACAGTAGTGATCAGCAGGCCAAGGGCAGCCGCCAGCAGGCCCTTGAGCAGTGCACCATGCGAGAGACCGGCGACCAGGGTCAGGGCAAAGATGATCAATGCCGTGATCTCCCAGGGGCGGAAGTTCATGCTGAAACTGGCCAACAGCGGACCGAAATAGACCAGCACCGCCACGCTGATCAGGGTGCCGATGAAAGAGGCGGCGACGCCGACGCCAAGCGCGCGCCCAGGTTCCCCGCGTTGCGCCATGGGGTAACCATCGTAGACGGTGGTGATCGAGGAGGGCGTGCCGGGGATGCCCAGCATCACGCCGGAAACGATACCGCCCGAGTATCCCCCGACGAACACACCGACCATCAGCGAAACGCCACTGACAGGATCCATGGCAAAGGTGAAAGGAAACACGACCAGGATGGCCATGGTCACGGTGAAGCCGGGGATGCTGCCGCCGATGATGCCGAACAGTACACCTGCCAGGATCAGCAGCAGTACCGACGGAGTGCCGACCTGAGCAAGCGCTTGTAGAAAGAAATCAGCCATGGGTCACTCCGTCGTCAGGGTAGCCAGACGTTGAGGACAAAACGAAAGATCACGTAGACCAGCGGGGCGATGGTGCACGAGACCGCCAGGTTGATGATCCACTTGCGGCGTGTATCGATGCCCAGCAGCAGGGCCAGTGATGTCAACAGAAAAGCCAGCGTGGCGGGCAGGTAGCCGAGCAGCGGCAGCAGCAGGGCATAGAGTCCGAACAGGCCGAACAGTGACAGCACGGTACCGTTGTGCCTCGTCCATGCCGCTAGGGAGCGACGCGGCCGCACTGGCTCGGCCTTGCGGTCAGCGGGGGGTACGAAGAAGGTGCGCAGCAACAGCAGCAGGGACAGCACTGCGATGATGCCCAGCAGAATCTGCGGAAAAAGGGCCGAACCATAGGGTTGCCAGCTGGTGGGAGGTGCGATGTTGCGGGTTTCTGCCAGCAGGATGCCGGTCATGGCCAGCATGGCAAGTGCCAGGGCGCGGTCCTTGGTCAAGGTCAGCATGGTCTTGCTCTCCGTGCTTGCCCCGGAGATCCGGGTCTCCGGGGGCTAGCCACGTCTCAGTTCTGGAAGTCGATGTTTTCGGCGGCGGAGGTGAGTGCCGCTTCGTTTTCTTCCAGAAAGGCCTGGTACTCTTCCCCGGGCAGGTAGCGCACCACCGAGCCGAAATCGTTCTCGATGCGACCGCGGATCTCGTCATCTTCCAGTGCCTTGCCGTAGGCGTCCGCCACGGTGTCGAGGATCTCCTGCGGGGTGCCCTTGGGGGCGAACAGCCCACGACTGGTGGAATGGTCCATCTCGATCCCCTGCTCGCGCAGCGTCGCGACATCGGGCAGGCTGTCGAGCCGCTCGGGGTGAGCCACGCCCAGCGGGGTGAAGCTGCCGTCCTCGAAGAAGGCGCCGGCAGACGGCAGGTTGAACATCGCGAAGTCGATCTCTTCGGCGAGAAGGGCGGAGACCTGTTCGCCGGTATCGGGATAGCCGACCAGGCGCACGTCGGCCATGTCGATGCCCGCGGCATCGAAGAACTGCACCCAGAAGAAATGGTCCGTTGAGCTCGGGATCATGCTGAAGCGAACGTCACCCGGGTTTTCACGGACATAGTCGGCGATTTCCTCGGCGCTCTTGACCGGATGATTGGCGTGGGCAACCGGCAGATTGATGGTCTGGGTCAGCAGAGTGATGGGCTCGAAGGCATCGTAGGAGTAGTCCACGGTGCCGGCCAGCTTGGAGAGTGCGATGGTGTCATGGCTGCCCAGCAAGGTGTAACCATCGGGGTCGGCATCCTTGACGTTGCGGGATCCGAGCGTCGCGCCGGCGCCAGCCATGTTCACCGGCACGATCGATTCGCCCAGATGCTCTTCGGCCTCCGTCGAGATCAGCCGGAAGATGATATCGGTGGCGCCGCCTGGGCCGTAGGGGATGATCAGGCGGATGTCCTTCTCGGGATAGTCGGCCTGGGCGTTGCCGGCGATGGCAAGGCCCAGGGTGGCAATGATGGAGGTCAGCTTGTTGCGCATCATGGTGGTACACCTCGGATGTTGTGGCTTTTGTTGTGAGGTTCGGGCTACTCCGAACCAGGTGTGAGCGCGCTTCCGTTTCGGTTCATGTTATGGGTCATTGGGATTGTTCAGCCGAGAAAGAGTCCTCCGTAGGCCAGGGCAGCCATCACGATGAAGGCC
>NZ_JAVLBC010000151.1:0-7893 GCF_031581305.1 Halomonas sp. | reverse complement strand
GCGCGATGTCGGTGGTCAGTGGCCCCAAGGTGTAGAAGGGCGCCTCGTCGCACTCGGTGAGCTGCTTCTCCATGTTCTCCTTGATCAGGTGCATGGGCACGTGGCCGGGCCCCTCGATCATCACCTGGACGTCGTGCTTCCAGGCGATGCGCGTCAGCTCGCCCAGGGTCTCGAGTTCGGCGAACTGCGCCTCGTCGTTGGCGTCGGCCACCGAGCCCGGGCGCAGGCCGTCGCCCAGCGAGAAGGCCACGTCGTAGCGCTTGCAGATCTCGCAGATCTCCTCGAAGTGGGTGTAGAGGAAGCTCTCCTGGTGATGGAAGAGGCACCACTTGGCCATGATCGAGCCGCCCCGGGAGACGATGCCGGTGACCCGCTTGGCGGTCAGCGGCACATAGCGCAGCAGCACGCCCGCGTGGATGGTGAAGTAGTCCACGCCCTGCTCGGCCTGCTCGATCAGGGTGTCGCGGAACACCTCCCAGGTGAGGTCCTCGGCGACGCCGTTGACCTTCTCCAGCGCCTGGTAGATCGGCACGGTGCCGATCGGTACCGGGGCGTTGCGGATGATCCACTCGCGGGTCTCGTGGATGTTCTGCCCGGTGGAGAGGTCCATGATGGTGTCCGAGCCCCAGCGGATGCCCCAGGTCATCTTGTCGACCTCGTCCTCGATGGAGGAGGTGACCGCCGAGTTGCCGAGGTTGCCGTTGATCTTCACCAGGAAGTTGCGGCCGATGATCATCGGCTCGGATTCCGGGTGGTTGATGTTGCAGGGAATGATCGCGCGTCCCGCCGCGACTTCGGCTCGCACGAACTCGGCGGTGATCTCCTCGGGCAGCCGGGCACCGAAGGCCTCACCCGGGTGCTGGTGGCCGAGGATGCGCTCGACCTCCTCGGTCCCGAGCGCCTGCCTGCGTTGATTTTCCCTGATGGCGATAAATTCCATCTCCGGGGTGATGATGCCCTGGCGGGCGTAGTGGAGCTGGGTGACGTTCCGGCCTTCCTTGGCGCGCCGCGGCGTGCGGGTCAGGTCGAAGCGCAGGTTGGCGAGCATCGGGTCGTTGGCCCGGCGCCGGCCGTACTCGGAGGTCGGGCCGTCGAGGCGCTCGGTATCGCCGCGCGCCTCGATCCAGGCGCGACGCAGCTCGGGCAGGCCCTGGCGCAGGTCGATCTCGGCTTCGGGGTCGGTGTAGGGGCCGGAGGTGTCATAGACCAGCAGTGGCGGGTTCTGTTCGTCGGCGCCGGAGGTGCGGGTCGGCGACAACGAGATCTCGCGGAAGGGCACGCGGATATCCGGGCGCGAACCTTGCACGTAGATCTTGCGCGAGCCGGGCAGTGGCTGGATGGCGGCCTCGTCGACCCGGGCGGTCTCGGCGAGGAAGTGATTGGTCTTGCTCATACGGTGTTCTCCCTTGGGGGTGGTGGCGTTGTCAGGGAGGACCGCTGGGAAGGACAGGGGCCGCGGAGGCGTGGAGCGCCAAGGCGGCGTGTCGCTTGATCCCTACGCTGGTCCTAGCCAGTTCAGGTTCAACGGGATCCATGCTCGCAAGCGCATGATCTCAGCCGTCTTTAACGGCACCCCGTCAAGCGAGGCTTCTACTGTAGCAGGAAGAGACACCATTGCCAGCCCGGCAAGGAGGGCTATCGGGTCTCCGCGGCGATCAATAGAGCCGGAAGCGCCGGTACTCCGGGTGTCCCTCGGCCTCCTGCGGCGTCTTGCGGTAGCGCTTGTATTCCCACTGGTACTGGGCCGGGTCCAGGGCGATGGCGGCCTCCACGCTGGCGTTGACGCCGGTGGCCGAGGTGACCTCGTCAGGGTCGTAAACCCGCTCGTCGGCGGACAGGAAATGCACGGCGAAGCCCTTGCCGGGCAGGCGCAGCGCCACGCCGATGACGACCCGTGCTTCGGTGCGGGCTACCAGCTTGGGCAGCAGGGTGGCAGTGTAGGCGAGACGGCCATAGAAGGGCGCGAAGACGCCACTGCCCCAGTTCGGCTCCTGGTCGGGCAGAATGCCCACGGCCTCGGTGCGCTTGAGCGCCTTGAGCAGCGCGGCCACGCCGCGGGGGGTGGTGGGTACCAGGCGTGCCCCCTGGCGTTCGCGTCCCTGGCGGATGATCGGATCCAGCGGGGCGAGCTTGGGGGGCTCGTACATGGCAGTGAAGGGGAAGTGGCCGGAGAGCCAGAAGTTGAGTACCTCCCAGTTTCCGAAGTGGGGGGCGAGCACGATGACGCCGCGCCCCTCGGCACGGGCCTCGTCGAGCAGCTCGCGGCCATGGACCTCGAGGATCGCGGCCTCGACCCGCTCGGGGGCACCCATCCAGGCGAAACCCAACTCGAGCATGGTGGTGGTGGAGTGGGTCAGGCTCTGCCGGGAGAGCTGGCGGCGCTCGGCCGGGCTACGGGAAGGGTAGACCTCGGCCAGGTTGGTCCGGGTGACCTGACGCTCCCGGCGGCTCAGCCGCTCCACCAGGGGGCCGACCAGCCGGGCCAGGCGCCACAGGGTGGCGAGGCGGCGACCGGCGAGGCTTCGCCACAGGGTGGCGATGGCGCGGGCCTGGAGGATGCTCGAGCGGGACTCACCTCTGGCCATGGATCAGACCCACCAGGTGTCCACGTTGTCCGGTGCGCGCTGCTCGTTCAGGGCCTTGAGCCCCTTCACGCAGCGGATCACCAGCCAGACCACCGCGGCCAGCCAGGTGAGAAAGCCGATGAGCACCAGGGTAAGCAGGCCGGAAATGCCAAAGTAGAGCAGGGCGATCCAGAAGGTCCGTATCTGATAACGATAGTGCTCGTCGAGCCAGGCTGGTCCACTGCCACGGTAGACGTAGGCGATCACCACGCCGACCAGCGAAGTGAGACCACCGGTGATCATCCCCGCCAGGTGCAGCACGTACACCACGATGGGGAGGGTCGTGTCGGGGGCAGTGCCCCGTTCGGGGATGGGGCGGTCGTCGTCCTGCGGAAGATGGTCGTTCATGGCGCGTTCCTGAAGATCGAAAGGCTGGCGCCAATCATACCGGTCGAAGACGACAATGCCACCGGGGGTCAGCCGGTCCGACAGGCTTCTAGGATTTCACGGGGCGGCTGATCTCCAGCAGGTTACCGTCCGGGTCGCGCAGGTAGAGCGAGTTGATCTCGCCGATAGCCCCTTGGCGGGCCACCGGGCCGAGCTCCACGTCGACATCCAGTGCCTCCAGATGGCGCTGGACCTCATCGAGCGGCAGAAGGCTGCGCAGGCAGAGGTCCAGACTGCCTGGCGTGGGCGTGGCGGCGCGGGGCGTCACGTCGGTGGCGGTCCAGTGCAGCCGCAGGGCAATGTCGCCCAGCATCAGGTCGACACGCTCGCGGTCGCGATAGCGCACGTCCAGTCCCAGCACCCGTGAATAGAAGTCCACGGCACGGGAAATGTCGGTCACGGTGATGACCAGATGATCCAGACCTGACAGCATTCGGGGCTCCTCTTGCGGGGTTCTGGCGATAGCAGGGGAATCCTGGGGGAATTCGTTCTGGTACAGAGGATACGATGATGCTGACCTGTCCGCTATGTGGGGCTACTGACACCGGGCACTTTCACCATGACGAACGCCGCGACTACCACCGCTGCCGGCATTGCGCGCTGGTGTTCGTGCCGCCCGACCAGTGGCTCGGGCCGGCGGAGGAACGGGCGGTCTATGACCAGCACGAGAACTCGCCGCATGACCCCGGCTATCGCCGCTTCCTGTCGCGGCTCTTCGATCCGCTACGCGAGCGGCTGTCGCCCGGCGCCCGAGGCCTCGACTTCGGTGCCGGCCCCGGGCCGACGCTGTCGGTGATGTTCGAGGAGGCGGGGCATCCCATGGCAATCTATGACCCCTTCTACGCGCCGGATGCCAGCGTGCTGGTAGACGAATACGATTTTATCACCGCCAGCGAGGTGGTCGAGCATCTGTTCCAGCCCGGTCGGGAACTGGCGAGACTGACCGATATGCTTCCGTCCGGCGGCTGGCTGGGGCTGATGACCAAGCGCGTCACCGACCATCAGGCCTTCATGCGCTGGCACTACATCCTCGACCCCACCCATGTGGTCTTCTTCAGCGAGGCGACCTTCGTGTGGCTGGCCGACCAGCTGAGCATGCGGGTCGAGTTTCCTGCGGCAGACGTGGCGCTGCTGCAGCGTCGATAAATCGATTGACTCGCCGCCGGCCGGGGGTATGCTTTTGCGCCCAGCATCGCTCCCCGGCCCGTCGTACCGGCGCCCTACGGCACTTTCTGCCACCTTCCTCGTTTTCACCTGCTGCTGTGAGGCTCTTCATGTCGCGGCAACTGCTTGCCATGGCCCTGGCGCCCCTGCTGGGGCTCTTCATCCTCGGGATCGGCAACGGTTTCCTGGCCACGGTGATCACCCTGCGCTTGGATGCCGCGGGGGAGTCCGCGGTGGTGATCGGCTGGGTCTCCTCGGCCTATTTCATTGGCCTGGCGCTGGGCGCCATGCTCAACGACCGGCTGCTGCTGCGCATCGGCCATATCCGCGCCTACGGCAGCTTCGCTTCGCTGGTGGCGGTGACCGTGCTGCTGCAGGGGTTGGTGGCCGAGCCCTGGGCCTGGTTTACCCTGCGCCTGATCGGCGGCTGGGCCACGGTGGGCGTCTACCTGGTGATCGAGAGCTGGCTGCTGGCCTCCGGCGATGCCAAGGTGCGCGGTCGTCTGCTGGCGCTCTACATGATCTCGCTCTACGCCGCCGGTGTGCTTGGCCAACTGCTGCTGGGCGTCACCGAGGCCATGGGGGGCGCGGCGTCGTTCATGGTCATCGGCATGCTGGCCTCGCTCTCGGTGCTGCCCATGGCAATGATCCCGCGGGTCTCGCCGCTGGTCGAAAAGGCGGAGCCGCTCTCGCCGCTGCGCCTGATCACCCTGACCCCGACCGGGGTAATGGGCAGCTTCGGCTCGGGGCTGATGGTGGCAGCGGTCTACTCTCTTCTGCCGCTTTACTTGCAGCGCACGGGGCTCGCGGTCGACCGGATCGGTCAGATGATGGCGGTGGTGGTGCTCGGTGCCATGCTGCTGCAGTACCCGGTGGGGCGCTGGTCGGACCGCCATGACCGGCAGCTGGTGCTCATCCTGATCGGGGCCTTCTGTGCCCTGATCTCCGCAGCGGTGCTCTGGCTGCCGATGACCCTATGGATCCTGGCGGGCCTGCTGTTCCTGCTGGGCGGTGGCGTCTTCTCGCTCTACCCGGTGGCGGTGGGTCATGCCGCCGACCGTGCCCCGGCCGGTGCACTGGTGCGCATGAGCCAGGGCTTGTTGCTGGTCAACGCCATCGGCTCGACGCTCAGTCCTCCGCTGGTCTCGCCGGTGATGAGTCTGATGGGCGATGCCGGCCTCTTCTGGGCCTTCGGGGCCATGGGGCTGACCCTGGTGGCCTTCTTCGGCTGGCGGCGCAGCGTGCGTCCGGCGCCGATGCCGGTGGCGCCGTTCTCGCCCTCCACGCCGATGTCCTCCGCCGGGGCCGAGCTGGCAGTCACCGAGGAGCATGTTCAGGGCGCCATCGAGCACGAGCACGTGGAGGATCTTTCGGGGGCCGTGCCCGATGTGGCGGTGGCCGAGCCGCTGGTCGGCCCGCCGCCGCCCGACGAGGCCCATATCGCCTACTTCGACGAGGCCGACACAGGGGAAGAGAATGAGCCTACCCAGGAGGAGCTGCCCGGCATTGAGCCGCTTTCTTCTCGCAGCTGAGGCCTGGCCTTCGTGAATGGTGGCTAAGACGTTGGGATAATGGTCGGCGAAAAGTAGTGAATCTACTATCGCCGTTATCATTTTCCCCAGAGGTGTTCCGATGCCCCCCTTCGCCGCCCCCGTCCGCGATATCCGCTTCGTGCTGGAGGAGTTGCTCGAACACGGCTCACTCTCGCTGCCCGGCTTCGAAGAAGCCAGCCCCGACCTGGTGGAGGCCGTACTGGAAGAGGCCGCCAGGCTGGCGGGCGAAGTGTGGGCGCCGGTCAACGCCAGCGGCGACCACCAGGGTTGCACCCGCCGCGACGACGGTAGCGTGACCCTTCCCGACGGCTTTATCGAGGCCTACCAGGCCTACGCCGAGGGCGGCTGGAACGGCATCGGCGTCTCCGAGTCGCTGGGCGGCCAGGGGCTGCCCGAGGTGGTGGCCAGCGCCGTTCAGGAGATGCTCCACGGCGCCAACATGGCGCTGGGCCTGTGCCCGATGCTCACCGCTGGGGCCATCGAGGCCCTGGCCCATCACGGCAGCGAGCAGCAGCAGGCCATCTACCTGCCGAAGCTGGTGGAGGGTACCTGGACCGGCACCATGAACCTCACCGAACCCCAGGCTGGCTCGGACCTCTCCAAGGTGCGCACCCGCGCGGTGCCCGAGGAGGACGGCAGCTACCGGCTCTTCGGCCAGAAGATCTATATCACCTGGGGCGAGCACGACGCCGCCGAGAACATCATTCACCTGGTGCTGGCGCGCACGCCCGACGCCCCCGAGGGCAACAAGGGGATCTCGCTGTTTCTGGTGCCGAAGTACCTGGTGAATGAGCCGCTGGTCAACGCCGACGGCAGCCTGGGCGAGCGCAACGACGTCACCTGTGCCTCCATCGAGCACAAGCTGGGCATCCACGGCTCGCCCACCTGCACCCTGAGCTTCGGCGAAGGCGAGGGCGCCATCGGCTATCGGGTGGGCGAGGAGGGGCGCGGCCTCAACCACATGTTCACCATGATGAACGAGGCGCGCCACAAGGTGGGGATCCAGGGCATCGGCGTGGCCGAGCGCGCCTGCCAGCACGCCTTCGCCTACGCCCTGGACCGTACCCAGGGGCGTAGCCCGCGCTCCGGGCGCAGCGACTGCCCCATCAGCGACCACCTGGATGTGCGGCGCATGCTGCTCTCCATGCGGGGGCGCACCGACGCCTTGCGCGCGCTCGCCCTATACTGTGCTGCCCAGCTGGACCTGGCCCGTCACGCGGCGGATGCGGCCGATCGCGAGGCGGCCCAGGCGCGGGTCGACGTGCTGATCCCGGTGGTCAAGGCCTTCTCCACCGACCAGGCGGTGGAAATCGCCTCGCTGGGCATTCAGGTGCATGGCGGCATGGGCTTTATCGAGGAGGCCGGCGCCGCCCAGCTGCTGCGCGATGCGCGCATCGCGCCGATCTACGAGGGCACCAACGGCATCCAGGCCCTGGACCTGGCCGGGCGCAAGCTGCAGCGTGACGGCGGCGCGGCCCTCGAGGGCCTGATTGACGACGTAGAGGCCACCGCCGCGGCGCTCAAGGAGACCCCCGAGCTGGCCGCGCTGGGCGAGAGCCTGGCCGCTGGCGCTGCCGACCTGCGCGCTGCCATGACCGCCGTGCTGGAAGCGGGCGCCGATGCCGAGCAGGGCGCCGATGCCGTCCAGGCCTACGCCACCCCCTTCCTCAATCTGACCGGCCATGTGCTGTGCGCCTGGCAGATGGGCGAGGCGGCCCTCAAGGCCAGCGCGGCTATCGCCAGGGGCCGTGATGAAGCGTTCTATCAGGCCAAGTGCCAGAGCGCCGACTATGCCATCCGCCAGTGGCTGCCGGTGGGCCGTGCCCAGCGTGCGGTGATCGAGGCCGGTATGGCGAGCCTCGCCGCCTTCGATGCTGCCGCCCAGTGACCTTTTCGCCGCCGGCCCCGTGCCGGCGGCGTACTTCCCGGACCACCTCACGGAGCCTTCCCATGAGCCAGAGCATCTTCGAACAGGGCCTGCCGCAGACACCCGCCAACCATGTGGCGCTCTCGCCGCTGACCTTCATCGAGCGCACCGCCTCGGTCTACCCGGACTATCCGGCGGTGGTCTATGGCGAGATCCGCCGTGACTGGGGCACCACCTGGGAGCGCTGCCGGCGGCTTGCTTCGGCACTGGAGACGCGCGGCGTCAAACCCGGCCAGGC
>NZ_JAVLBC010000150.1:0-7894 GCF_031581305.1 Halomonas sp. | reverse complement strand
GGTCCGGGATCCCCGCGGCCGGCTGCGCTACTGGATCGCCGCCGTGGGCGAGAATGCCGACGATGGCCCGGATACCGACTTCGCCGCTGTCGAGGCGGGCCATGTTTCCATCACGCCGCTGCAGACGGACCTGACCCGGCATGCAGCGCGAGACGACGTGCAGGACTGGCTGGATGCACTCACCTGATCTGCTGCGCGGTGTCGGCATGACATCGCAGCGTACCCGGGACCGCATGGTGGGCCGCCTGGCCGACCAGGGGATCCGTGACCGCCGGGTGCTGGAGGTGATGGCCCGGGAACCGCGTCACCTCTTCCTCGACGAGGCCCTGGCGCATCGTGCCTACGAGGATACCTCGCTGCCTATCGGCCATGGCCAGACCCTCTCCCAGCCCTGGATGGTGGCGCGGATGACCGAGCTGGTGATCCAGGAGACGCCGTCCCGGGTGCTGGAGGTCGGCACCGGCTCCGGTTACCAGACCCTGGTGCTGTCGCGTCTGGTCAAGGAACTCTGGTCGGTGGAACGGATCAATGCCCTGCATCACCGTGCCGGTGGCCGGCTGCGCCTGCTCGATGTCCACAATACCCGGCTGTGCCTCGCCGACGGGGGCCATGGCTGGCCGGAGGAAGCGCCCTTCGATGTCATCCTGCTGACCGCCTGTGCCAGCGAGTTGCCCGCACCGCTGCTCGCCCAGCTCGGCGAAGGAGGGGTGCTGATCACGCCGCTGGCCGAGCCGGATGGCCGGCAATGGCTGACCCGTGTGCGCCGCAGCGGTGAGGGCTTCGAGACACAGCGGTTGGAGGTGGTGCGGTTCGTGCCGCTGCTGGAAGGCGTCATTCGTTGAAGGCGTGGTTTTTCGAAAGGAGTCCGCTGTTGAAGCGTCATCTCGGTATCTTTCTCAGGGGCGCCGGCATGGGGGCCGCTGATGCGGTGCCCGGCGTGTCCGGCGGCACCATCGCCTTCGTCACCGGCATCTATGAGGAGCTGATCCACAGCATCAAGCAGTTCGGCCCCAGCGCCTTCTTCGCCTGGCGTCGCGGCGGCCTTCCACTGCTGGCGGTTCATCTCAACCTGGCGTTCGTGCTGCCGCTGCTGGCGGGCATCGCCATCAGCCTGGCCAGCGTGGCCCACCTCGTCGTCTGGCTGATGGACGATTTCCCTCAGTTGCTCAACGGCTTCTTCTTCGGCCTGGTGGCGGCGTCGGCAGTGGTCGTCAGCCGCCACCCGACCGACTGGAAATGGTGGCACCTGCTGCCCCTTGCCGGAGGCCTGCTGCTCGCCCACGGCCTGCCGTCGTTGATGCCGCTGGTCACCCTGCTCGGCAGTCCCGACCTGGTGCTGGTGGTGGGCGGGGCCATCGCCATCAGTGCCCTGTTGCTGCCCGGCGTGTCGGGCAGCTTCCTGCTGCTGACCATGGGCCTCTACGGCACGGTGATGCAGGGTATCCGCGTCTTCGACCTGGGGTTGATCGGGCTGTTCGGGGTGGGCTGCCTGATCGGCCTGTTCGGGTTCTCGCGGCTGCTCTCCTGGCTGCTGCGCCACCATCACACCGCGACCCTGCAGCTGCTGGTCGGCTTCATCATCGGCTCGCTGCCGGTACTCTGGCCATGGCGTGAACTGGTACGCTACCAGCTGGGTTCCGAGGGTCAGATGATCCCCCTCGACTACCGTTACTTGACCCCGGCCGATTTCGCCGAGCTGACCGGGGAACCTGCCCGTCTGCCGGCGGTGGTGGCCCTGATGCTGGCCGGCGCGGTCCTGGTGCTGCTGATCAGCCGGGCCAACCAGCCCGCAATGTCCGCTTCCCGACAAGGTGCTGACAAGGAGGAAGGCTCCGATGCATAAGGTATTTCTCATTTCTGGCCTGGCCCTGGTCCTGGCCGGCTGTGCCGCCCAGCAAGGCGAGAGCGGGCCTGTCCAGGTGCGTGACCTGTCGGCCAGTCGGGCGGACTCGACGCCCGCCGAATATACCGTGGAGGCCGGCGATACGCTCTATGGCATCGCCTGGCGCCACGATATGGATTACCGCGACCTGGCTCGCCTCAATCGTATCGGCCCCCCCTACCGGATCGAGCCCGGTCAGCGGTTGGTACTGGGCGGCGAGGGGAGCGCCACTGTGGCTTCCGGCCGGAGCAGCGGCGAGGGCGAGCCTCGTGGTCGCGGGGTCGTGGCCACCGGCCTCGGCGGCGAGGCGTCCGCGAGCGACGAGGAGCTCGACTGGCTGATGCCCGATGAGAGTGCCATCGAGCGCAACCGTCGCCTCTCGGGCGAGCGTCAGGAGGCGGGCGACTCGCCCCGGGGGACCAGTCAGGCGGCCGCGGCCAGCCCATCAACGACGGAAAGTGCCGATGCCGCCTCGTCGGGCGCTGACCGGGGGCCGGGACCGATCTACAGCTACGACAGCCCGGGAGCGGACGGCACCCTGAGCGAGCGTGACCTGGCCGAACGGCGTGAACGGGCGTCGCGCGCAGAGCAGCAGGTCGACGGCACGGCGGCACAGAGCGGCCCCGAACCGCGCGACGCGCCCGACGCCACGGCCGAGGACGAGGCGGCCCAGACGGCCCGGGCGTCGTCGGAGACGGACGACGGTGGCGCTGATGCCGGGACCTCGGTGGCCGGTGAGCCCGCGTCCGAGCAGCGCACCGGACGCCGCTATACGCCGGTGGACGACGTGGCCTGGCAGTGGCCGGTCGCGGGTGATGTGGTCGGCCAGTTCGGCGAGGGGGGAAGCATCACCGCCGGCATTGATATCGCGGGTCAAAAGGGGCAACCTGTCAAGGCAGCCGGCCCGGGAATCGTGGTCTACGCGGGCAGCGGCGTCAGAGGCTACGGCAACCTGATCCTGCTCAAGCACAACGACCAGTTCCTGAGTGCCTATGCCCACAACGACACCCTGAACGTCAAGGAGAATGATGTGGTCGAGGCCGGTGAGGTCATCGCCACCATGGGTGACAGCGATGCCGAGGACGTCAGGCTGCATTTCGAGGTGCGCAAGGATGGCCAGCCTCAGGATCCCCTCGAATTCCTGCCGGTCCGCTGACCCTGACGGTCGGCCAGCATCGAATGCAGCTTGAACAGGGTGGCGCACAATAATAATGTCGCGCGTCGATCGTCCGGCCATGGACCTACGACGCCCGGTCGCAACCATGGGGTAGTAATCGATGAGCATGCTTGAACGGGATCTTCAGGATGTGAATCTGGCAGCCGCCGATCAGGTGGATGAGGCCGCTGTCGAGACCGAGGATGAGCTGGAACGGGAGGATATCGAGGTTGAGGAGGCGGTGGCCGGCGACGAGGAAGCCTTCGAGAAGGCGCTGAGTCGGGAGGATCGCCATCAGCGCCACAGTCTCGATGCCACCCAGATCTACCTCAACGAGATTGGTTTCTCGCCGCTGCTGACGCCGGAGGAAGAGGTCTACTTCGGCCGCCTGGCGCGCCAGGGGGACCCGCTGGGCCGTTCGCGGATGATCGAGTCGAACCTGCGGTTGGTGGTGAAGATCGCCCGGCGCTATCTCAACCGCGGCCTCACCCTGCTCGACCTGATCGAGGAGGGCAACCTTGGCCTGATCCGGGCGGTGGAGAAGTTCGACCCCGAGCGCGGCTTCCGCTTCTCCACCTACGCCACCTGGTGGATTCGCCAGACCATCGAGCGGGCGCTGATGAACCAGACCCGCACCATCCGGCTGCCGATCCATGTGGTCAAGGAACTCAATATCTATCTGCGGGCGGCCCGCGAGTTGACCCAGAAGCTGGATCACGAGGCCACGGCCGAGGAGGTCGCCGACTACCTCGACAAGCCGGTGGCGACCGTCAAGAAGATGATGGGCCTCAACGAGCGGGTCTCCTCCGTCGACTATCCCATGGGTAGCGAGAGCGACAAGCCGCTGATCGAGACCCTGGCCGATGACAGCGACCATGGCCCCGAGTCTACCCTGGTGGACGGTGACGTGCGCCAGCATGTCGATGCGTGGCTGGCCGAGCTCACCGAGAAGCAGATGGAAGTGGTGGTGCGTCGCTTTGGCTTGCGTGGCCACGAGGCCGCGACCCTCGAGCAGGTCGGCGAGGAGATTGGCCTGACGCGCGAACGGGTCCGCCAGATCCAGGTGGAGGCGCTCAAGAAGCTGCGTCGGATGCTCGACAAGCAGGGCCTTTCGCTGGATGCCATCTTCGAGTGATGTCGCGTGCCGGAGCCTTCTCCGGCACCGTCGCTTCTCTGCCTGATGACGGGTAGATGATCGATCTGCCAATGTGCCCCCAGGATCTCGACCATGGCCCGGCCGCTGATCGCCGATATCGACCTCGACGCCCTGCGTCACAACTATCGCCTCGCCCGTGATCAGGCCCCCCACAGCCGCGCCGTTGCCGTGATCAAGGCCGATGCCTACGGCCATGGTGCCGTGGCCTGTGCCCGGGCACTTCAGGATCTGGCGCCGGCCTTTGCCGTGGCCTGCCTCGAGGAGGCGCAGACCCTGCGCGAGGGGGGCATCACGGCGCCCATCGTGCTGCTCGAGGGCATCTTCGAGGCCGCCGAGCTCGAGCGGGTCGAGGCGCTGGGGCTGTGGATCGCGGTGCACACCGACTGGCAGCTGGAGGCGCTGCTCGCCTATCGCCCCGCGCGCCCCATCCCAGTGTGGATCAAGGTGGACTCGGGCATGCACCGGCTGGGCTTCCCGCCGGAACAGGCGGAGGCGGTCTGGGCGCGTCTCGCCGCGGCGCCCGATTGCGCCTGCGACCTGCACCTGATGAGCCACTTCGCCACCGCCGACGCCCTGGAGCCCGGCTACTTCCGGCGCCAGCTCGAGCTGCTCGACGACCTGGCGATCCGGCTCGAGGCCCCCACCTGTCTTGCCAACTCGCCCGCCACCCTGGCCTGGCCCGAGGCACACGGCGCCTGGAACCGCCCCGGGGTAATGCTCTACGGCAGCGACCCGCTGGAGACCTCCAACGAGGCGAGCCGTCGGCTGGCACCGGTGATGACCCTGCGTTCCGGGATCATCGCCGTCCGTGAGCTCGCTGCGGGGGAGCCGGTGGGCTATGCCGGGCGCTGGAAGGCCCCGCGCCCCTCGCGGATCGGCGTGGTGGCCTGTGGCTACGGCGACGGCTATGACCGGCATGCGGTCGACGGCACCCCGGTGCTGGTCAACGGACAACGCACGGTCCTCGCCGGCAAGGTGTCCATGGACATGCTGACGGTGGACCTCACCGACATCCACGAGGCCGACATCGGCAGCGAGGTGGTGCTCTGGGGACGGGCCTCGAACGGCGCGCTGCTGTCGGTGGACGAGGTAGCCCGCCACTGCGACACCATCAGCTACACCCTGCTCACCGGGGTGCTGCCGAGGGTGCCCAGGCGCTATCATGGGGCGGACTGATCGCCGCACCACGGGAAGCCGCATGTCCAGGGACGATACCACCAAGACCTCCTTTGCCCATCCACGCTACTGGCCCACCTGGTTGGGCATCGGGGCCATGCATGTCGTGGCCTGGCTGCCCTGGCGGCTGAAGCTGTGGGTCGGGCGGGCGATCGGCCTCGCCGCCTGGCGCATTGCCAGGCGCCGCCGCCATATCACCGAGACCAATATCCGCCTCTGCTTCCCCGAGCTCGATGGGCCGCAGCAACGTCGGCTGGTGCGCGAGACCTTCATGGCCAACGGCATCGGCATCGTCGAGACGGCCACCGGCTGGTGCCGTGACCCGGAGCACCTGCGCCACCGTGTCACCTTCCTGGGGCAGGAGCACCGGGCCCGGTTGCAGGCCGAGGGGAGGGGGGCGCTGATCCTCGGGGTGCACTTCTCGACCCTGGACCTGGGGGCCGCGTTGCATGCGCTCTACTTCCGCGCCGACGCCGTGCAGCGCCCTCATGACAATCCGCTCTTCGACCGCTTCATGGGGCGCGCCCGGGCTCCCTACTTCGATGCGGTCCTCGACCGCCATGATCTGCGGGGCGTGGTGCGTCGGATCAAGGCTGGCCACGCGGTCTGGTACTCCCCGGATCAGGACTTCGGTCGTGATGCCAGCGTCTTTGCTCCCTTCTTCGGCATCCCGGCGGCCACGGTCCGCATGACCTCGCGTATTGCGCGCATGACCGGAGCGCCGGTGATCCCGCTGATCTTCCACCGCAACCCCGATGACCGCACCTATACCCTGGAGTACCTGCCGCCGCTGGCTGATTTTCCCAGCGGTGATGACGTGGCCGATGCTACCCGCATCAACGCCGTGATCGAGGCGGCGATACGCCGCCACCCGGAGCAGTACCTCTGGCTGCACCGGCGCTTCAAGACACGACCGCCGGGAGAACCGAAGTTCTACTGACGCTTCGCGTCAATACAGGCCGGGAGCCGTAAGCGATAAGCCGTAAGCCATAAGAAAACCCCACACACCCTAGGGTCTGTGGGGTTCACTTACAGCTTAAAACTTATGGCTTACCGCTCCGGCGAAGTTTGTAGGCCAGATAAGCCGAAGGCGCATCCGGCGTATGGAGCCTCCAGTGGCGTGAGTTGGCCACTACTCGCCCGGTGCGCTGTCGCTTACCGGGCCTACGTCTGGAAGCGGGAAGTGAAATGGAAAAACCCCACAGGCCTCGCAGCCGTGGGGTTTTCTTCCAGCTTCAGGCTTACAGCTCCGGCGAAGCCGGTCAGGCGTCGATCCGCTTGTACTTCATGCGGTGCGGGGTGTCATTCCCGACGCGCTTCTTGTGATCCGCCTCGTACTCGGTGTAGTTGCCCTCGAAGAACTCCACGTGGGAGTCCCCCTCGAACGCCAGGATATGGGTGGCGATGCGGTCGAGGAACCAGCGGTCGTGGGAGATCACCAGGGCACAGCCGGGGAAGGCCAGCAGGGCTTCCTCGAGGGCGCGCAGGGTCTCGATGTCCAGGTCGTTGGAGGGCTCGTCGAGCAGCAGCACGTTGGCGCCCTGCTTCAGGGTCTGGGCCAGCTGCAGGCGACCGCGCTCGCCGCCGGAGAGCTCGTTGAGGCGCTTCTGCTGGTCATTGCCCTTGAAGTTGAAACGGCCCACGTAGGCTCGTGAGGAGACCTCATGGCCGTTGATGTTGAGGATGTCCTGGCCGTCGGAGACCGCCTCCCACACCGTCTGCTTGTCGTCCAGGCCGTCGCGCAGCTGCTCGACGTAGGCAATGTCGACGGTCTCGCCGACCACCACTTCGCCGGCATCGGGCTGCTCCTGGTCTGTGATCAGCTTGAACAGCGTCGACTTGCCCGCGCCGTTGCCGCCGACGATGCCGACGATGGCCCCTTTGGGCACGGTGAAGGTCAGGTCCTCGTAGAGCAGCTTGTCGTCGAAGGCCTTGGCCACGTCGTGGAACTCGATGACCTTGTCACCCAGGCGGGGGCCGGGCGGAATGTAGATCTCGTTGGTCTCGTTGCGCTTCTGGAAGTCGCCGGACTGCAGCTCCTCGAAGCGGTTGAGGCGTGCCTTGCTCTTGGCCTGACGGCCCTTGGCATTGCTGCGCACCCACTCCAGCTCCTGCTTGATCGCCTTGTTCTTCGAGGCCTCCTGCTTGGCTTCCTTCTCCAGACGCTTTTCCTTGGCCTCGAGCCACTGGGAGTAGTTGCCTTCGAAGGGAATCCCCTGGCCACGGTCCAGCTCGAGGATCCAGCCGGCCACGTTGTCGAGGAAGTAGCGGTCGTGGGTGATGGCCACGACGGTGCCGGAATAATCGTGGAGGAAGCGCTCCAGCCAGGCCACGGATTCCGCGTCCAGATGGTTGGTAGGCTCGTCGAGGAGTAGCATGTCGGGGTTGGAGAGCAGCAGCCGACACAGCGCCACGCGGCGTCGTTCGCCACCGGAAAGGTGGCTGACCCGGGCATCCCAGGGCGGCAGGCGCAGGGCATCGCCGGCGACTTCCAGCTTGCGCTCGAGGTTGTGGGCGTCAGAGG
>NZ_JAVLBC010000149.1:0-7896 GCF_031581305.1 Halomonas sp. | reverse complement strand
TGGTTGTGGGCAGGGAACGCATGCGCCCGCCAAAGCCGGGCTGATAGGGTCATGACAGAATATCCCGGGACATAACGGCCATGCATTGGGCATGGTCGTCTAGGTTGAAGGGCGGTAGATGATGGGAAATCTGTTCGAGACGATACCCGAGCCCCTCCCTGAGGAGCTGTTCGAGGAGGTCGTGAGTGGCCGTGCGGTGACGGTGGAGCGCATTGTATCGCGGGGACACACTTCACCCGACACCGGCTGGTATGACCAGCCGCGACACGAGTGGGTGCTGGTGCTCAAGGGCAAGGGCGTGGTGGCCTTCGAAAGCGGCAAGGAAGTGACGCTCGGCTCGGGCGACCACCTGGCGATCCCCGCCCATTGCCGACATCGTGTCGCCTGGACCGACCCGGATGAGGACACCATCTGGTTGGCGGTGCACTACGAATGAGGCCGATCACGACCCGGCACTCATCGAGGCCGGGGTGCTGGCCCTGATGCCGGCTTTTCGTATCATCGAGCAGCCCGAAGCCGTGGTATTCCCCCCGGGAGAGAGCGGGCGTCTGCATTCAGAGGCGCTGGCCTGGCTTGAAGCGGAGCTGGCCCGGCCGTTCAACGACCCGAGGGTGATCAGCCACCACGCCCCCTGGCCGAATGCATACTGCTGCGCTACCACGGCGAGGGGCCCTCTCCGGCCTTCGCCTCCCTTCTGCAGCTGATGGGCCGCAGGGACCCCTGGCTCCACGGCCATGTCCATGAGCCGATCGACTTACCGCTCTTTATCCCTGACCTGATCATCGAGGTGCAAGACGCGTGATCCCATGAGGCTGCTCTGCGCTGCCGGGCCCGTCTCAGACCGCGGCGGCGCCACCATCGCTGCGCGGGTCGTGGGCGCCTTCCATGAGGCCGTTCGGGTGGTGCACGATGCCTCCGGCATGGCCCATGGTGTCGCTGAAGGCCTCGGGGAGTACCTCGACATCATGGCCCAGGGCCTGCAGCGCCTCGACGCTCTGCGTGGGTATCCGCGATTCGAGCTTGAGGTTGGTGCTGTTCTCCCCCCAGGTACGGCCGAGCAGCCAGCGTGGGGCGCTGATCGCCTCCTGGAGCGGCATGCCGTGGAAGGCGTAGCGCGAGAAGACCGCTGCCTGGGTCTGCGGCTGGCCCTCGCCGCCCATGGTGCCGTAGACCAGGGTGCGGCCGTCCCGGAAGCGAGCCAACGCCGGGTTCAGGGTATGGAAGGGCTTGCGTCCCGGCCCCAGGCCGCGCAGGGCATCCGGGTCCAGCGAGAAACTGATGCCGCGGTTCTGCCACAGCACGCCGCTCTCCGGCAGCACCACGCCGCTTCCGAATTCCCAGTAGATGCTCTGGATGAAGCTGACGGCGCGGCCTTCGCTGTCCAGTGTGCCCATCCAGATGGTGTCCCCGGGTGCCGGCTCGTGGGGCCAGGGCAGTGCCTTGTGCGGGTCGATATGCGAGGCTTCGCGGGCGAGTGACTCCTCGCCGAGCAGGTCCTGCAGCAATACCCCCAGGCGCCCGGGATCGGTGACATGACGGTCGCGTAGCAGGAAGGCCCGCTTGGTGGCCTCGATCAGCCCGTGCAGGTGCCCAACGCTCTCCCCTTCGCTGACCTTCAGCCGCTCGTAGAGAGCAAGGATCATCAGGGCGGCCACCCCCTGGGTGGGCGCCGGCAGGTTATAGAGTGTCGCTTGCTCGAGCTCGACCTCGAGCGGAGTGACCCGCTGGGCACGGTAGGCCTTGAAGTCGTCCAGGCGCAGCGGACTGCCCAGGGCCTCCAGATCCTTCGCCATGCCGACGGCAAGCTCGCCGCGGTAGAAGTCCTCGAGGCCGGCATGGCCGAGCAATGCGAGGGTCTCGGCGAGACGCGGCTGGCGTAGCCGCTCACCGATCTCCGGCAGCCGCCCGTCGATGAGGAAGGCCTCGGCGAAGCCGGGGCTCTGGCAGAGTGCTGCCTGGTGCTTGGCGGTGAGCTGGTGCTGGCTGCGTGACACCGCCACCCCGTCGCGGCCGTGGCGGATCGCCTCGGCCAGCAGGTCGGGCAACGGCATGGCTGACCCCCAGCCTCGTGCGACCTCCAGCGCTTCCTGCCAGCCCCCCACGGTACCGCCCATGGTCAGCGCAGCGAGGGGGCCGCGTTCGGGAATGCGACTGTAGCCCTCATAGAAGGCCGGCGTGGCCAGGCCCGCCGCAGGACCACAAGCATCGATGGCAACCGGCGCCTTGCCCGGTTCATGAATCAGCCAGAAGCCGTCTCCGCCCAGGGCATTCATGTGCGGGTAGACCACAGCGATGGCGGCGGCGGCCGCCACCATGGCTTCCACGGCATTGCCTCCGGCCTTGAGGACATCACGTCCCGCCTCGGCGGCCAGGTGATGGGGTGCCACGCACATGCCAGCGTAGCTACGTCGGGTATGGATCATGGGATTTCCTTGTCGTTTTTCGTTGTCATCAAGCTCACCAGCCGATGATCGCCGGCAACCAGGTGGTGATGGACGGGAACAGGAACACCAGGGCGATGGAGAGCATCAACATGCCTACGAAGGGTATGGCACCCAGGTAGAGATGTCCTGTGCTTACCTCCTTGGGCGCCACCCCCTTGAGGAAGAACAGAGCCCAGCCGAAGGGCGGCGTGAGGAAGGACATCTGCAGGTTCATGGCGACCAGGATCGCCAGCCAGGCCATGTCGGTCCCGTAGCCGATGAAGACCGGCAGGAACATCGGCAAGGCGATATAGCAGATCTCGATCCACTCCAGGAAGAAGCCCAGCACGAAGAGCAGCAGCATCAGGAAGAGCAGGGCCCCCAGTTCCCCGCCCGGCAGCAGCGCGAACATGTCATGGACCAGCCCCTCGCCCCCCAGGCCACGGAACGCCAGCGCGAAGGGCTGGGCACACAGCAGGATGAAATAGACCATGGCGGTGATGGTCAGGGTCCCGTGCAGGGTGGCCTTGAGCATCGGCCAGTCGAGGCGACGGCTCAGGATAGCGAGGAGCAGGCTGCCTACGGCCCCCATGGATGCCGCCTCGGTGGGAGCGGCAACGCCGCCGATGATCGATCCCAGCACGATGAACACCAGCGACAACGGCGGTACCACGCTGCGGCCGATGTCGCGCAGCAGGTCCAGGCGGCTGAATTGTTCACGCTCCTCGCGGGGAATCGCCGGCAGCCACGCGGGGCGACGCCAGCCCAGCAGAAGCAGGAAGGCCACATAGACACCGGCGATGACCAGACCCGGTACCACGGCACCGGCGAACAGCGCGCCCACGGATTCCCCGGTGATGTCCGAGAGCAGGATCAATACCAGGCTCGGCGGGATGATCTGCCCCAGGGTGCCCGAGGCACAGATGGTGCCGCAGGCGATCGCGGGATGGTAGCCGCGACGCAGGAGGGGGGGGAGCGTCAACATGCCCAGGGTGACCACAGTGGCTCCGACGATACCCGTGGAGGCACCCATCAGTACGCCCACCAGCAGGATGGCCATGCCCATGCCACCTCGCAGCCCTCCCATGGCACGGCCGATGGTGTCGAGCATGTCCTCGGCGACCCGGGATTTCTCCAGCATTACCCCCATGAACACGAACAGCGGGATCGCCATCAGGGTGTAGTTGGTGACCACGCCATAGAGTCGGCCCGGCAGAAGGTTGAACAGCATGGGCCCGAAGCCCAGCAGCCCCGCAGAGAACCCCGAGACGGCCAGGGAGACGGCGACCGGAATCCCCATCAGCATCATGGCGAAGAAGAGGCCGATCATGCCGATGGCCAGCCATTCGTTGAGGCTCATGCCACCTCCGTCTCGAGCGCCGGTTGCCAGGCTTGACGCAGGCCACTGAGCATATCGGCAAGGCCTTGCAGGGCCAGCGCCGCGAAGCCCAGCGGCAGGAAGGCCTTGAGCAGATAGCGATGGGTCAGGCCGCCCGGATTGGGGGATCCCTCGCCGAAGGCATAGGACTGCATCACGAAGGGCCAGGCCAGCCAGACCACATAGGCACCGATCACCAGGGTCAGTAGGCCAGTGAGCATGTCGACCAGTCCCTTGGCCTGCTCGGGAAAGCGTTCATAGAAAATATCGACCCGGACGTCGGCACGATGCCTTAGGGCATAGGAGATCCCGATCAGGGCGATGGGTGATACCAGGTGCCATTCCAGTTCCTGGAGCGGCACGGGGCTGATGGAAAACAGATAACGAAGCAGGACATTGGCGGCCACCAGCAGCACTACGCCGAGCAGGCTCGCCTTGGCGAGCCAACCCAGCCACTCGATGCACCGCTCGATTCTCTCGATGAGTGTCAACATGGCGCTATTCATAGGTTAAGTCACAGGTTGAGGAAGGGTTTTTCGCTGACGGCTGCCCAGGAGGCGTGCTTGTCTCGGAAGGTCATGAAGGCGTCATGCACCTTGCGGGTCTCCTCATCCTCGCTGGCCATCTCGGCAAGCACATCGGCGGTCACCCGCTTGAGCTCATCGACGACGGCGGCTGGAAGCGGCTCGGCGATGACGCCCTCGTTCTCCACCAGATCCTTCAGGGCATCGGCGTTTACCGCCTCACACCAGGCCTGGCTCTCGAGGTTGCAGGCCATGGCCGCCGTGCGGACGATGGCCTGGAGATCGGCGGGCAGGCTGTCCCAGGCCTGCTTGTTGATCATCAGCTCGGTGACGTTGGTGGGCTCGTGCCAGCCGGTGGTGTGGTAGTACTTGGCCGCCTTGTGCAGCCCCATGCGACGATCCTGGAAGGGTCCCACGAATTCCGCGGCATCGATCACCCCGCGTTCGAGCGCCGGGAAGATCTCGCCGCCGGGCAGGAGGCGCACGGCGACGCCCAACTCGCTGTAGACCTTACCGGCCAGCCCGGGAATACGCATCTTCAGGCCATCCAGATCGTCGATACGCTCGATGGGCTCACGAAACCAGCCGGTCATCTGCACCCCGGTGTTGCCCATCGGCATCGCCACCAGGCCTCGGGAGGCATACAGTTCGTCCCAGAGTTCCTGGCCACCACCGTGATAGAGCCAGGCGTTCATGCCTTGGGTGTTGAGCCCGAAGGGCACGGTGGTGAAATACTGGGCAGCCGGCACCTGTCCCGCCCAGAAATAGGCATTGCCGGCATTCATCTCGATCGTGCCGCTGGAGACGGCATTGAAGCCCTCCAGGGCGGGGATCAGCTCACCGGCGGCGAAATGATCGATCTTCATTCGCCCCCCCGAGAGCTGCTCCACCTTGCGGCAGAAGTCAGTGGGGCTGCCCGGTCCTTCGACATAGAAGGGCGACCCCGGGCCATAGGCATTGGTCATCCGCCAGTTGAAGGTTTCCGAAGACTGGGCGCGGACTACGGCGGGCGCCCCCATTACCAGTCCAGCGGTGGAGGTAACGGCAGCGGTGGTCAGGAAGTTGCGGCGCGAGAGTGTCATGGAGTTCACCCCTGGGTGTCATGGAATGGATGACGGAAGCCCGTCGTTCTCATTGCGCCGTGACCATTGCAAGGGTTATGCCATAAAAATCGATTATTGTTTAAATAACTGATTAAAAGAGAAATATTGTGTCAATAACGGAGGCCTGTGGCAGGCTCTCCAACGCGAAGCCAGCGTCATGGAGATGCATCGCCCCGCTTCCTGCACCTGAAGCGGGTAGCAGAGAGAGCCTCGGGCACCAAGGCAGCGCGAGACGTCAGGGGCTGGCGATCGCCGTTGGATGGCTCCCGAACTGAAGCTCGGCCAAGTGGCGGTAGAGCGGGCTCGATTCGAGCAGCTCATCGTGGCGGCCGCTGGCCACCAGACGGCCCCGGTCCAGCACCAGCAGCCGGTCGGCGGTGACCACAGTGGCCAGGCGGTGGGCGATCACCAGGCTGGTGCGGCCCATCATCAGGCGGTCCAGGGCCTGCTGCACCAGCCGTTCGCTCTCGGCGTCCAGGGCGCTGGTGGCCTCGTCAAGCAGCAGCACGCCGGGCTTCTTGAGCAGCGCCCGGGCGATGGCCAGGCGCTGGCGCTGGCCGCCGGAGAGTTGCACGCCGCCGGGGCCGAGCGAGGTATCGAACCCCCGGGGCAGGGCCTCGATGAAGTCCAGGGCATTGGCGTCCCGGGCGGCCTTGCGCAGTTCGTCGAGGCCGGCCTCGGCGTCTCCATAGCGCAGGTTCTCGGCCACGCTGCCGGTGAAGAGCACCGGCTCCTGAGCCACCAGGCCCAGCGCCGTGCGGAGTTCTCGTGGATCCAGGTCGCGCAGGTCGACGCCGTCGAGGCGCAGGGCGCCGGACTCGGGGTCATGGAAGCGCAGCAGCAGCGAGAGCAGGGTGCTCTTCCCGGCCCCGGAGGGCCCCACCAGCGCCACCCTCTCGCCCGGGTGGATAGTCAGGTCAGCGTCATCGAGCGCCGGTGATTCACGGCCGGGGTAGGTGAAGCACACTCGCTCCAGGCGGATCTCCCCGGAGAGCGGCTCGGGCATCGGGACCGGACGGGCCGGCGGCGCAATGCTCGGGTGGGTGTCCATCAGCTCCAGCAGCCGCTCCGCGGCCCCGGCGGCGCGCTGGACGTCGCCGGCCACCTCGGCCAGCGTCGCCACGGCGCCCGCGGCCAGCACGGCATAGAAGACGAAGGCCGAGAGCTCGCCGGCGGTCATGCTGCCGGCCAGCACCGCCTGGCCGCCCTGCCAGAGCATCACGCCGACCGCGGCGAAGACCGCCAGCATGGCAATGCCCGTCAGCCAGGCGCGCTGGCGGGTGCGAGCCACGGCAGTGGCGAAGGCCTCCTCGACCCGAGCCCCATAGGCCTGGCGATCCTGGGGCTCGTGGGTGAAGGCCTGGACGGTGCGGATGCCGGCCAGGGCCTCCCCGGCATAGCGGCCGAGTTCCGCCACCCGGTCCTGGCTGAAGCGTGAAAGGCGTCGCACCCGGCGTCCGTACCAGAGGATCGGCAGCACCGTGGCGGGAATGCCCAGCAGTACGATGGCCGAGAGCCATGGCTGGGTCACCAACATCAGTGCCACCGCCCCGACCAGCATCAGCAGGTTGCGCAGGGCCAGCGAGATCGACGAGCCGAACAGGCTCTGCAGCACGCTGGTATCCGCCGTCAGTCGCGAGGTGATCTCTCCGGCGCCGCCGCTCTCCCCGGCACGGGTCTCGAAAAAGCCGGGCGCGAGGTCGAGCAGGTGGTCGAAGACCCGGCGACGCAGGTCGGCCGCCAGCCGCTCGCCGATCCAGGTGACCAGGTAATAGCGCAGCGCCGAGGCCATCGCCAGCACCGCCACCACGACGAGCATCAGGCCGAGGGTCTGGTTGAGCCCTGCGCGATCCTCGGCCAGGAACCCCTGGTCGATGACCAGGCGCAGTCCCTGGCCGAGCACCAGCACGCTGGTTGCCGCGGCGAGCAGGGCCAGCGCCGCCAGTATCAAACGCCAGCGGTAAGGATGCAGCAGCGCCAGCAGGCGCAGCAGCACGCGGGGATCGGGTCGTGGGGCCATGGGGATCTCGGCGGCAGCGTCGGCGGGTGTTGTCGCGACGATAGCAGCCTCGGGAGGTCGCTGCATGACGGAGCGCGTGGTAGCCAGCGGCGCCATGCCGCTTGATGCGTCGGCCGGGCGCCAGCATAGTGCTGATATCACCTGTCGGATGGAGAGAGCGAGATGGTGGACTCCCTTACCGTGGGCTGCTCCCACTGCGGCGCGGTCAACCGTGTCAGTCAGGCGCGTCTGAACGATGCCCCCAAGTGCGGCAAGTGCAAGCAGCCGCTGTTTACTGGCGAGCCAATGGAGCTTAACGCGGCCAACTACCAGGCCCTGGTGGAGCGCAGCGAGCTGCCGGTGGTAGTGGACTTCTGGGCCAGCTGGTGCGGGCCCTGCAAGATGATGGCGCCGATCTTTGCCGAGGCCGCCCGAGACCTCGAGCCCCGCCTGCGTTTCGCCAAGCTGG
>NZ_JAVLBC010000148.1:0-7962 GCF_031581305.1 Halomonas sp. | reverse complement strand
GTTCATGGGTTGAACTCCTGGATATCGTCGCGGCCCAGTAGGGCGTCCGCCGGGTTCTCCTCGAGGCGTCGCACCAGCCGGTTGAGGGCGCGCAGGGCGGCGTGCAGCTCGCGCATGGCCGGGTCGATTTCGCCCACACCCTGCAGGCCCCGGGCGAGGGAGCCCTCGTGATTCTCGGTCAGGCGGTCCAGCCGGGTGGTGGTGGTCTCCAGCGACTGCATCGCGCGTCGGGCACTCTGCAGGATCTCGCGACCCTCCTTGTCCAGCAGGTCGTCGGCCGTCTTGCCGAGGCGGCTGAAGCCCTCGAGGGATGCTTCGATCTGCTCGCCGGCCTGCCCGAAGCGTGTCATGGCCTCGCCCAAGGCGTGGCGCTGCTCGAGCAGCGCCCGCGAGACGACCTCCAGGTTGTCCAGGGTGCGCGTCAGGCTCTCGGCGTTCTCCTCGGAGAGTAGCCGGTTGGCATTGGTCAGCAACCGGTCCACCTGGTCGAAGAGCTCCTCGCTGTTGGCGAGCAGCGAGCTCAACGGCGAGGGCTCGGCCTGGATCAGCGGAGGATCATCTCGGTCGCCCTGCAGGCGGGGGCTCTGCGGCGTGCCGCCGAGCAGCTGGATGTTCATGGTGCCGGTAATGTTGGCTAGTGCGAGGCTGGCGCGGGTGTCCTGCTTGATCGGGACGTCGCTGTAGACGCGGATCAGCGCCCGCACCTGGCGTGGGTCCCGGGGATCGAGGCGCAGCCTGACCACATCCCCGACCTCGATGCCGCTGTAGAGGACCGCATTGCCCTCGGACAACCCGCTGACGGCGCGGTTGAAGCCGACCTCATACCAGGCGTAGTCGCGGTCGACGCTGGACTTGCCGAGCCAGAGGGCGAACAGCAGCGCGCTGCCCAGGGTGATCACCGTGAACAGCCCGATCAGCACATGATGGGCACGGGGTTCCATCGTCAGAGGTCCTCCACCGGGTGGGCCGCCTGCTGGGCGGCGCGGCCTCGGGGGCCATGAAAATAGTCGTGGATCCAGTCATCGTCGGTGGCCGCGACGACGTCGAGCCGATCGGCTACCAGTACCCTTCGCTGCGACAGCACGGCCACCCGATCGCAGGCGGTATAGAGGGTGTCCAGATCGTGGGTGACCAGGAAGACGCTCAGGCCCAGGGCGTCGCGCAGGGTCAGGATCAGGCGGTCGAAGGCCGCCGCACCGATCGGGTCCAGGCCCGCCGTCGGCTCGTCCAGGAAGAGTACCTCCGGGTCCAGCGCCAGGGCGCGGGCCAGGGCGGCCCGCTTGATCATGCCACCGGAGAGCTCGGCGGGATACTTGATCGCGGCTTCCCCGGGCAGGCCGGCCAGGGCCAGCTTGACCCGAGCCAGGGCCTCGGCGTCGGCGCGGGAGAGCTCGGCGTGCTCGATCAGCGGCAGGGCGACGTTTTCCTGCAGGGTCAACGAGGTGAACAGCGCGCCGCGCTGGAAGAGCACCCCGAAGCGGCGCTCCATTCGGGAGCGGTCCCGGTCGGAGAGGCTGGAGGTCCTCGCCGAACACCTCGATGCGCCCGGCGCTGGGCCTCAGCAGACCGACGATGCTGCGCAGCAGGACCGACTTGCCAGTGCCCGAGCCGCCGACCACGCCGAGGATCTCGCCCGGGTAGAGATCGAGGTCGAGGTCCTCGTGGACGCTGTGCTGGCCGAAGCGGTTGGCCAGCCCGCGCACCTGGATCAGGGGCGCTTCGCCCATCGATGCCTGTGCCGCGCTCACCACCCCATCTCCATGAAGAACAGCGCCGCCACCGCATCCAGCAGGATGACCACGAAGATCGACTGCACCACGCTAGAGGTGGTGTGCTCGCCCACCGACTGGGCGCTGCCGCTGACCTTGAAGCCCTCCAGGCAGCCGATCACCGCGACCAGGAAGGCGAACAGCGGTGCCTTGGCCAGCCCCACCAGGAAATGATTGAGCGGGATGTCGCGCTGCAGGATGGCCAGGAACTGGGTGAGGGAGATGTCCAGGGCCAGCAGGCAGACCAGGGCGCCGCCGAGAATGCCACTGAGCATGCCCACGAAGGTGAGGATCGGCAGGGTCAGCATCATCGCCAGCACCCGAGGCAGTACCAGCAGCTCGACGGGGTCGATGCCGAGAGTCCGCACGGCGTCGAGCTCCTCGTTGGCCTTCATGGCGCCGAGCTGGGCCGTGAAGGCACTGGCGGTGCGGCCGGCGAGCAGGATCGCGGCGAGCAGTACCCCGAACTCGCGCAGGAAGGCGAAGGCGACCAGGTTGACCGTATAGATGGTGGCGCCGAAGTCGCTCAGCACCGTGGCGCCGAGGAAGGCTACCACGGCGCCCACCAGGAAGGTGAGAAGGGCGACGATGGGCAGGGCATTGAGGCCCGTCTGGTGCAGCTGGGCCACCACCGAGGTCAGGCGCCAGCGGCCAGGCCGCCAGGCGGTGGCGGCCAGGGTGGCGAGCACCTGGCCGATGAAGCCGAGCAGCTGGCGCTGCTGCTGCCAGAGGCCCTCGACGAGCTGGCCGGTCCGCGCCAGGGTATCCTTCAGCGGTCGGCTGGGTCGTACCGCGGGCGGCTCGCGGTCGACCATGGCCTCGCCCAGGGTGCGCAGCAGGGCGCGGCGTGTCGCCGGCAGCTCGGGGGCCCAGTCGTCGATGGCGGCGAGCGGCCCGGCGCCGACCAGTTCCATCAGCAGTGTGGCGCCGGCGGTATCCAGGGCGGCGAGCCGCTCGAGCTCGACCCCCTGAGGGGACGGCTCGCGGGCCTGCGCCAGATACGCGACCTGGCGCTTGAGGGTCGCGTAATGCACCAGGGTCCAGTCGCCGGCGATGGTCAGACGGCCGTCCTGCTGGTCGATGTGGCCCGGCTCGGTCATGGGCAATGGCGTCTCGGGTGCGTCATGGTGGCCGATGGTATCAGTCTGCATGCCTTTACATTAGCTCAACCTGCGCCGGCGGCCCCCTTCAGCCAGCGCAGGCCGCGCTGCCACCAGCTCAGGGTACTGCCGCTGACGCCAGGCAGCACGCAGCGGCGTGGCAGGTCGAGAAAGTCGGCAATGGGGCGGACCTGGTTTTGTCGGTCGAGCATCGGGGCGTGTCCACAGCCGGGTACCTCTAGATTGACCAGGCCGGGCTGCGCCTCGGCCATGCGGGTCACGCTCTCGGCCTTGAGCAGCGGCGAGTGCTCGCCGCGTACGACCATCAGCGGGCAGCGAATCGCCGCCCAGTCGGCCCAGGTGTCGCGGGGGGTGTCGTGGACGAATTGCTCGCTGATCCGCGGGTCGTAGTGGTAGGTCCAACTGCCGTCCGGGAGCCGCCGGGCGCTGCCCAGGGCGAGGCGCCGCCAGGCGTCGTCGCCCTCGATGCCGAAGCCCGTATAGTGGCGCCTGAGCTCGGCCTCGAGCTCGCTGAAGCGGCTGAAACGATGGGGCACGCCGAAGTACTTGGACAGGCTCGACAGGCCCTCGGGGTCGAGTTCCGGGCCCACGTCGTTGAGCACCAGCCGCTCGATACGTGATGCCGTTTCTGGCGCGGCGGCCATCAGCATGCCGATCAGCCCGCCCATGGAAGTGCCCACCCAGGGCACTCGTTCGAGACCGAAGTGGTCGAGCACCGCCACTGCTACCTTCATGTAGTGGGCGTAGAGATAGTCATGGGCGGGGTAGAGTGACCAGCTCGACAGGCCGCGCCCGGGGGTGTCCGGGGCCAGGACCCGCCAGCCGGGGCCCAGCACGCGGGCGAAGTCCTCGAAGTCTCCGCCGTGGCGGGCCAGGCCGTGCCAGGCGACCACGGTGCGTGTTGCCTCGGGGTGCCAGATACGCACGGCGACTTCCAGCTTCCTTACCCTGACGAATTCCAGAGCGTCCATGGGCGTTCTCCCTCAGTGGACTATGCTGCAAGGCAGCATAGCGAAATTTCCCGGGGCTTTCGTCAAATATCCATGATTCCCGAAAGCTCGGCAGTGGATTCGCCAACGAAACATGCGACAATGTATGTAAAAATGTTTGTTCAGAAACCGAGGATGACCCGATGACCCGTCACCGCACCCTTCGTCATGCCCTGCTGCCGGCACTGATCGCATCGGCCTTTGCTGTGCCCCTGCAGGCGGCCGATCTGTTGACCATCACCCGGGATGCTCTGGAGAACAATGCCGAGTTGGCCTCGGCCCGGTCACAGACCGGCAGCGTCGAGGCGGGGCGGGACGTGCAACGCAGTGATCTGCTGCCCCAGGTCAATGCCTCGGGGACCGTATCGCACAACCGTCAGTATGCATCCCAGACAAGCGGGCTTACGGGAGGAGGCGACGACAACTACAACAGCGCCGGCCTGACGCTGGAGGCCACCCAGGCGCTATTCGACGCGCGCAATACGCGTGAAGTCGAGCAGGCCGAGCGTCAGATCGACCAGCAGACCTATCAGCTGGCCGCCACCGAGCAGCAAGTGCTGATCGACGTCTCTTCGGCGTACTTCGAAATTCTGCGGGCCCATGAGGTGCTGGAGGCGCGGCGCGCCCAGGAGCGGGCCATCGGCCGCCAGCTGGAGCAGGCCCGCGAGCAGTTCGAGGTGGGGCTGATCGCCATTACCGAGGTGGAGGAGGCCAAGGCGGCCTTCGATCAGGCCCGGGCGGTTCGCATTGCTGCCGAGAGTGACCTGCAGGTGCGCTTCGAGGTTCTGGAGCGCCTGACCGGCCAGCGCTACTCCAGCATCGATGCGCTGGGGGAGGAGGTGCCCATCCAGCCGCCCACCCCGGACGATCGCAGACACTGGGTGGAACTGGCCATGGCCAACAATCCCCTGGTGCTGGCCAGCGAGGCCGGTGTCGAGGTCACGCGCAGCAGCGTCGAGATCGCCCGCGCCCAGCGCCTGCCGACGGTCAACGCCTTCGCCAACTACAACTACGCCGATGACGACCGCGACGGCGTGGAGGGACACAACTCCGCCAGCCAGGTCGGCCTGCGCGCCAGCCTGCCGCTCTATACCGGCGGTCGTACCCAGGCCAGCATCCGCCAGAACACCTACCGGCTGGAGGCCAGCCAGTACGACTTCGAGGCCCAGCGTCGCGATACTGTCCAGCAGGTCCGCTCACGCTTCACCCAGGTCAGCAACGACGTCTCCACGGTGGAGGCTCGGGCCCAGGCCATCGTCTCCAACCAGAGCGCCCTGGACGCCACCCGCGCCGGTTACGAGGTGGGCACCCGCAACATCGTCGATGTGCTCAATGCCGAGCAGAACCTCTACAACGCCGTGGCTGATCATGCCAGCGCCCGCTACGATTACGTGATCAACCTCCTCAGCCTGCGTCAGCAGTCGGGGACCCTGGACGTGCCGGCCGTGGAAGAGGTCAATGCCTGGCTGGACGGTAGCAGCGTCTCCTTCACCCTGCCGGAAGAGCGCGATCCGACCGAGGCGGTCATGCAGATCGGTGAGCCGCCTCAGCCATTGCGCTGAAGCTTGTCGATGCGTCGCCATTCTCCTTCATAACTTGCTTGACCGGACACGGATCGACAGGACCGTACTATGCGCATTGCGTCACGCTTTTTAATTGTCGTCATATTCCTTGGTGTGGTGCTGGGAGGCATCTTTGGCTACAAGTTTTACCAGTTCGGCCAGATGCAAGAGCAGATGTCCCAGCCTCAACCGCCAACCCTGATTTCCGCCACCCAGGCCCAAACCGAGAGCTGGACACCCGCTATCAAGGCAGTGGGCAGCGTTGAGGCCGTTAATGGCATCGAGGTTGCGAATGAGGTGCCCGGTGTTGTTGAGCAGATCAATTTCGAGTCCGGCGACACCGTTGAGAAGGGCGACGTCCTGGTTCGCCTGAACGCGGAAATCGATGAAGCCGCTCTGCGAACTCGCCGTGCAGAAGCCCAGTTGGCGGAGCAGGAATTCCAGCGCATCGCCGACCTGCTGCCGAAGCGCGCGGTATCCCAATCCCAGTACGACGAAGCCAAGGCCAATGTCGATGCGGCCAGGGCGCGGGTGAACGAAGCTGAAGCGCAGTTGAACAAGAAAATCATCCGGGCGCCGTTCGATGGCACCCTGGGTATCCGGATGGTGGACCAGGGCGAGTACATTGCCACCGGCACGCCGATTGTAGAAATCAACATGCTGGACCCGATTTACGTCGACTACACCTTGTCGGAAAAAGATCTGCCGAATGTGGCCACAGGATACCCGGTGGTGGCCACCGTGGCGGCGGTACCGGAACGGAGCTTTGAAGGTAGGGTCAGTGCCATCAATACCTCGGTCAATCCCGCGACCCGCACCGTGCGCATTCGTGCCACCCTGGACAACCCCCAGAGTCGCTTGCGTCCGGGCATGTTCGCGACCATTCAGACCCGGCAACCGGAGGCCAGAGCGGTTGTCACGGTGCCTCGCACAGCCATTTCCTACAACACCTACGGCGACTTCGTCCTTGTGGTTGAGAAAAACGACAAGGGCGACAAGACCGTGAGCCGCCGGACCGTCACCACTGGAGAAACCCGTGACACTCGGGTGGCGGTGCTCTCCGGCTTAAAGGCAGGTGAAACCGTGGTTGCCAAGGGGCTGCTGCGTCTGCGCAACGGCCAGTCGGTCGAGATACAGACAGGCGAGCAGCCGCAGGAGGCGACCGAGTAATGCGATTCACTGACATCTTTATCCGTCGTCCGGTGCTCGCGACGGTGGTCAGCCTGCTCATACTGTTGCTCGGCGCCCGGGCTGCCATGGAAATGGAGATCCGGCAGTACCCGGAACTGGAAAGCACCACGGTGACCGTGACCACGGCCTATCCGGGGGCCAGTTCGGACCTGATCAAGGGCTTTATCACCACGCCTCTGCAACAGGCCATCGCCGAAGCCAGTGGTATCGATTATCTGACGTCCACCAGCTCCCAGGGTGTCTCGAGCATCCAGGCCAAGATGGAGCTGAACTACGACGCCAACGCGGCGCTTGCGGAGATCCAGGCCAAGGTGGCCAGCCAGCGCAACGTGCTGCCCGCTGAGGCCCAGGACCCGGTGATCACCTCCACCACCGGGGATTCCACGGCGCTGATGTACATCGCCTTCTATAGTGAGCAACTGGCGGTTCCCAAGATTACCGACTACCTGACCCGGGTCGTGCAACCGAAACTCCAGGCGTTGTCCGGTGTCGGCAAGGCGGACCTTCTGGGCCGGACCTTTGCCCTGCGGGTGTGGCTCGACCCGGAGCGCCTGGCGGCGGTGGACATGACGCCCCAGGAAGTCGTTGCCAAGCTTCGCGCCAACAACTACCAGGCGGCAGTAGGCAATACCAAGGGGACCTACACCGAAATCAGCATGACCAGTGACACCGATGTTGCCGATCCGGACAAGTTCCGCAACCTCGTGGTCAAACAGTCTGAGGGCTCCCAGATCCGCCTGCAGGACATCGCCCGGGTGGAGTTGGGCTCACAGACTTACGATCAGCTCGCCCTGTACAAAGGCCAGCCGGCTACCTATGTGGCCATCGAGCTGGCCCCCGGCGCCAACCCGCTGACCGTCGCCGGTCTGGTTAAAGCGGAGATGCCGGAGATCAAAAGCCAGCTGCCGTCGGGCCTGAATGCACGGCTGGCCTACGATGCCTCGGATTTCATCGAAGACTCGATCAACGAAGTGATCAAGACCCTTCTGGAAGCATTGGTCATCGTACTGGTGGTGGTATTTCTCTGTCTGGGCTCCCTCCGGGCCGCCATCGTGCCCTCGGTCGCCGTGCCCCTGTCGCTGATCGGTGGCGCTTTCATCATGTTGGCGTTCGGTTTCTCGCTCAACCTGCTGACCTTACTGTCAATGGTACTGGCCATCGGTCTGGTGGTGGATGATGCCATCATCGTGGTGGAAAACGTGCACCGGCACATCGAGAAAGGCGAATCCCGTTTCCAGGCGGCCATTAACGGCGCCCGGGAGATGGCCGTTCCCATTATTGCCATGACCACCACCCTGGTGGCGGTGTATGCTCCGATTGGCTTCATGGG
>NZ_JAVLBC010000330.1:0-1641 GCF_031581305.1 Halomonas sp. | reverse complement strand
CGCCACCGCTTCCGGCAGGACATCGCGGTAGTGACGTTGCAGCAGCGCCTCGGCCTCATCGAGCAGCTGGTCCCGGTCCGCAGCATGGACATAGATAAAGTGTCCCTGGGCATCGAACACCAAGATCATGTCCTGGATCGAGCCGACCAGAGCCTGCAGCCGTGCCTCACGCTCCTGCACCGCGCGGCGGGCCTGCTCGCGCTCCACCAGATGCCGGCGCAGCTCGCCTTCCAGTCTCAAGCGACCGAGGTAGTGACGCAGCAGCCACCAGCCCAGCGCCGCCACTATCAGGAAGATGCCAACCAGCAGCCAGAGCCGCTGCCCCCAGCCGGCCAACAGCACCTCAATCTGCTCGCCGACCACCACCAGGAATGGTAGCCCTTCCACTCGCTGCATGGCATAGAGGCGCTCGATGCCGTCCAGCCGCGAGGCGGTGCGCAGAGCCGTCGACGCCTCACCGCTGTCGAGGAAGGCGCGAGTCAGCGGCTCGCTGACCAGGGTGCCGAGCATGTCCATGGTGCCCCCCTCACCAAAGATCGGCCGGCGGGTGATCAGCCGCATCTCGGTGTCGATGATGGCAATGCTCTCACCCCGGGTCATGTTCAGTCGCTCAAGGACCTCGCCGAAGATGACGGGGTTGAGTTGCAGAACGGCCAGGCCTCGAAAGTTGCCATCCGGACCGGTGAGCCGTCGGGCATGCACCACATGAAAGCTCTGACTGAAGGCCGACCAGTAGAGGGGAGTCACCAGTTCGTCGCGCCCGGGGGTAGACTGGAAGATACGGAAATAGGGCAGGCCACTGACGTCGTAGCCGGGAGGCCACCAGGGCGCAGAGGAGGCAATGACGCGCCCTGCTGCATCGACCAGGCTCAGCTCGTCGATGAAGGAGAGTCGGTCACGCTGACCGGCCAACAAGGCCTCGACATCAGCCGGGGCGAGTGACGGATCCTTCACGACCCGCTCCAGCGGCGTTTCGAGCAACTGCGAGAGACCACCCAGGGCATGCTCGCTCACGGCGAAGGTCGTGGCCACCCATTCTGCCACCAGGTCGGCCCTCGCGCTGGCACGTTCCCGCCCCACCTCCAGGTCACGCCGATACTGATCCAGGAGAAGCCCGGCGAACAGCAGCAGCAGAGCCAGCAGGGCGAGCAGATAGAAAGCAATGGCGCGACGGCGTGTGCCGCGCTCGAGCAAACCCTCGTCGGAGGGGGGCGACGCGTCCCTCATACCCCGGGCAATCCTTGTGTTGAATCAGCAAGATTCAGTGTATTGGCTCGACGACAGGAAGGCGCCCCGACGGAGCCCCCTACTCCCCATTGAAGCAGACGTCGCCAAGGGCCACCATGAATCATCCGCCGGCCACCAGACGGCGAAGGGAAGCCTATCCATGGACGATGTCGCCAGCCAGTTCCTCACCGCCAACGAACCCGCCATCCGCCTGGGTGTAGCACTGCTGCTGGGGGCGCTGATCGGCATCGAGCGCGGCTGGGTGGCCCGGGAGCAGAAGTCCGGCGAGCGCATCGCCGGTATCCGCACCCACTCGCTGGTCGGGTTACTCGGCGGCATCGCGGCCCTGCTCTCGGAAACCGTCAGCGACTGGGCCTTCCCGCTCATCTTCCTGACCGTGGCCGGCATCAGCCT
>NZ_JAVLBC010000147.1:0-7978 GCF_031581305.1 Halomonas sp. | reverse complement strand
CGGACCGGGCCAGTACCTCGCCCTGCGCGTCAAGGGCCCAGGCACGCAGGTTGCTGGAGCCCCAGTCTACGCCGACCCAACTGACCGTCTCGCGGGGTGTGGTTGTCATGGTGTTTCTCCTACCACTCGGCAATGGAGCCGTCTTCATGCGTCCACACGGGGTTGCGCCAGCGGTGGCCGACTTGCGCGCGCTCCTCGACGAAGGCCTCGTCGATCTCCACCCCGAGCCCCGGCCCCTGGGGGATGGCGCAGAAGCCGTCCTCGATGGCCAGCACCGACTTGTCGACCAGGTAGTCGAGCACGTCGTTGTCGCGGTTGTAGTGGATGCCCATGCTCTGCTCCTGGATGAAGGCGTTGTGGCATACCGCATCGAGCTGCAGGGAGGCGGCCAGCGTGAGCGGGCCGAGCGGGCAGTGCGGGGCCAATGCCACGTCATGGGCCGAGGCCAGGGCGGCGATCTTCAACCCTTCGCTGATGCCGCCGCAGTGGGAGAGGTCGGGCTGGATGATGTCAATCATGCCGTCGGCGAGCAGGTCGCGGAACTCGAAGCGGCTGTGCAGCCGCTCGCCGGTGGCCAGCGGATAGCCCAGGCCGCCGGCGATCTGCTTGAGACAGGGCAGGTGCTCGGGGGCTACCGGCTCCTCGACGAACATCGGGTGGAAGGGCTCCAGCTCGCGCAGCAGGGCCTTGGCCATGGGCCGATGCACCCGGCCGTGGAAGTCGATGCCGATGCCCACGTCAGGCCCCACGGCGTTGCGAGCCTCCGCCACCCGGGCTACCGCCTCGTCGACCTTGCGGTGCGAGTCGACGATGGCGAGCTCCGGGGTGCCATTCATCTTGAAGGCGGTGAAGCCCTGCGCCACCAGCGTGCTGGCGCCGGCGCCCACGTCGCTGGGGCGGTCGCCGCCGGTCCAGGCGTACATGCGCATCCTGTCGCGTACCGCGCCACCAAGCAGCTGGTGCACCGGTACGCCGAGGTCGCGGCCCTTGAGGTCCCACAGAGCCTGGTCGATGCCGGCGATGGCGCTCATCAGGATGGGCCCGCCGCGGTAGAAGCCGGCGCGATAGAGGGTGTTCCACAGGTGCTCGATGCGGTGCGGGTCCTGGCCGACCAGGTAGTCGGCGAGCTCATGGACGGCTGCCTCGACAGTGGCCGCACGCCCCTCGATGACCGGCTCCCCCCAACCATAGCAGCCCTCGTCGGTTTCGATCTTGAGGAATAGCCAGCGCGGCGGTAACTGCCAGGTCTTGAGTCGGGTGATCTTCATGCAGGGTGTCCTTCGGTATGGCGAGTGGACCCGGGCAGCAGTCCCAGGTCCGTCGCCGTGCGTTCAAGCACCGCCCGAGCCGCCCGGCGAGCGGTCTCCGGCTGGCGCAGTCGGATTGCCTCCATCACCCGGCGGTGGCGCTCGAGGCTGTCTTCCAGGGAGTCGGCATGGTGCTGGGAGTGCTGGATCAGCGCGATGATGGAGGGCCGCAGCAGGTGACCCATCTGGCGCCATACCAGGTTGTGGGTGGCCTGGTAGACGCCATCGTGGAAGGTGACGTCATGCTCGGCATGCTGCTGATGCTGGCCGGTGCCTGCCGTATCACGCATACCCGCGAAGGCGGTCTCCAGGCGAACCAGGTCCCGGCCATCCGCCGCCAGGGCGGCCAGCTCGGCCACCTGTGGCTCCGCGGAGAGGCGGAAGGCATAGATCTCGCGGACCAGGCGCGGGTCCGGATGCGCCAAGCCGGTCAGCCAGTCGCTCATCAGGGGATCGAGCAGGTGCCAGTCGGTGACCTCGCGTACCCGGCTGCCGCGCCCCGCGGTGCGTTCGACCAGCCCGGTGGCGGCCAGGCTGGCCAGGGCGTTACGCACCCGGTTGCGGCTCACGGCGAAGCGTTCGCAGAGGTCCTTCTCCCGCGGGAAGTCGCTCCCGGCCGGCAGCTGCCCCGAGAGGATGGCGCGGGCCAGGACTGCCGCCAGGGCCGGGGCGCCGCCGTCGGCGGGAAGGACAAGGTCGTCGAGCATCATCGGCTCCGGCATAATATCTGACTTTATAGTAAATAATGTCAGATATTTTGCAAGCGGCGCGATGCCAGGTGAGATGCGCCGGATCAGTAATTTGAATTGTTGGTGATGCAGTGTGGGGAAGTTTTACCACAAGTCCTGGCTCACCAGGGCCTACGGCTTCGACCGATTATCCCCATGACCTGATCGGCTACGGCCGCATCCCCGCACCCGCGCCATGCCCACTGGCCGGGCGGGGCGAGGATCGCCGTGCCGTTCGTGCTCAACTACGAGGAGGGCGGCTTCCTCTACGACAGCGACTACGTCAGCCAGCCGGTTGAGATACCGCGTGAACGGGACTTCCTGGAGCGTCACCCCTGGGCAGCCATGCCTTCATGCCGCTGCAGGATTAGCGCTTCGTGATCGTGGTGGCGCCGCCAGGAGAGCAGATCGATCCCGCCGAGGTGCGCGCCTTCGTCACCGACGGCCGTCAGGGGGCAACTAACCTGCCGGCACCTGGTACGCCATCCAGTCGGTGCTGGAGCGGGAAGGGGCGTTCCTGGTCGTCGACCGCGGAGGGGAAGGGAGCAACTGCGACGAGCATCCGCTGGCGGTTCGCGTGACCCTCCGAGCCGCCCTCCAGGAGGCGGTGCTGCTGCTGTTAATGACACCCAAGCCACTGAGTGGGCTTGGGTATTTTGTTGCTATGCAATATATGAAAATATTTTCCATTAAATATTGACGGGCCATGGCGGGGTGCCTAATCTCTGTATGTAGAAATATTTTTCAAAAACAAAAATCCCCTCACAGGAGGAAAGGTCATGACGCGCATGACTGCCGCTGAAGCCGCCATTCACGTGCTCCGCAAGGAAGGTATCGATGTCGCCTTCGGGGTACCCGGTGCCGCCATCAACCCCTTCTATGCCGCGATGCGCAAGCTCGGTGGCATCGACCATGTCCTGGCCCGCCACGTCGAGGGCGCCTCACACATGGCCGAGGGCTATACCCGCACGAAAGCCGGCAACATCGGGGTGTGCATCGGCACCTCCGGCCCCGCCGGGACCGACATGATCACCGGGCTCTATTCCGCCTCGGGCGACTCCATCCCGATCCTCTGCATTACCGGCCAGGCGCCCCGCGCCCGGCTGCACAAGGAGGACTTCCAGGCGGTGGACATCCAGGCCATCGCCGGGCCGGTCACCAAGTGGGCAGTCACGGTGCTCGAGCCGGCCCAGGTGCCGCGCGCCTTCCAGCACGCCTTCCAGCTGATGCGCTCTTCGCGCCCCGGACCGGTACTGATTGACCTGCCCATCGACGTGCAGATGAGCGAGATCGAGTTCGACCCGGACACCTACGAACCGCTGCCGGCCTACAGGCCCGCGGCGACCCGGGCCCAGGCCGAGAAGGCCATCGCCATGCTCCAGGCGGCCGAGCGGCCGCTGATCGTGGCCGGCGGCGGCATCATCAACGCCGATGCCTCGGACCGGCTGGTCGAGTTCGCCGAACTCACCGGCGTGCCGGTCATCCCCACCCTGATGGGCTGGGGGGCGATCCCCGATGACCACGAGCTGATGGCCGGCATGGTGGGATTGCAGACCTCCCACCGCTACGGCAACGCGACCCTGCTTGCCTCGGACTTCGTGATGGGCATCGGCAACCGCTGGGCCAACCGGCATACCGGCTCGGTGGAGACCTATACCCGCGGGCGCACCTTCGTCCATGTGGACATCGAGCCGACCCAGATCGGCCGGGTGTTCGGACCTGACTACGGCATCGTCTCCGACGCTGGGGCGGCGCTCGATCTCTTCCTCGAGGTGGCCCGCGAGATGAAGGCCGACGGCCGCCTGAGGGACCGCACGGTCTGGGCGGCGGAGTGCCAGGAGCGCAAGCGCACCCTGCTGCGCAAGACCCACTTCGACAACGTGCCGGTCAAGCCCCAGCGGGTCTACGAGGAGATGAACAAGGCCTTCGGCCCGAACACCCGTTACGTCAGTACCATCGGGCTGTCGCAGATCGCCGGCGCCCAGTTCCTCCACGTTCACAAGCCGCGTCACTGGATCAACTGCGGCCAGGCCGGTCCCCTGGGCTGGACCATCCCCGCGGCGCTGGGCGTGCGGCGTGCCGACCCGGAGGCGGAGATCGTCGCGCTCTCCGGCGACTATGACTTCCAGTTCATGGTCGAGGAGCTGGCCGTCGGCGCCCAGTTCAAGCTGCCCTTCATCCACGTGTTGGTGAACAATGCCTATCTGGGGCTGATCCGCCAGGCCCAACGCGGCTTCGACATGGACTACTGCGTGCAGCTCTCCTTCGAGAACGTCAATGCCGCCGAACTGGGCGAATACGGCGTCGACCACCTCGCCGTGGCCGAGGGGCTGGGCTGCAAGGCCCTGCGCGTGACCCGGCCCGAGAAGATCGGCCCGGCCTTCGCCCAGGCCCGGGAGTTGATGGCCGAGCACCGGGTGCCGGTGGTGGTCGAGGTGATCCTCGAGCGGGTGACCAACATCGCCATGGGTACCGAGATCGACGCCATCAACGAATTCGAGGAGCTGGCCGAGGGCGTCAGCGATGCCCCCAGTGCGATCACCGCCACCGTCTGACCGCGGTTCGTCGAATCACAATCCAGAAGGCAAGACGCAAGGAGTTCGATATGCCCAAATTTGCCGCCAATCTCAGCATGCTGTTCACCGAGGAGGATTTCCTCGACCGCTTCGCGGCCGCCGCCGATGCCGGCTTCCGGGGCGTGGAGTATCTCTTCCCCTACGAGTTCGAGGCCGCCGCGATCAAGCAGCGCCTCGATGACCATGGCCTGACCCAGGTGCTGTTCAACCTGCCGGCCGGCGACTGGGGGGCCGGCGAGCGCGGCATCGCCTGCCACCCGGACCGCATCGAGGAGTTTCGCAGCGGCGTCGACCAGGCGATCGAGTACGCCCGCGTGCTGGGCAACACCCAGGTCAACTGCCTGGCCGGCATCAAGCCCTCCGGCGTGAGCGATGACGAGGCCCGCCAGACCCTGGTCGGGAACCTGCACTTCGCCGCCGAGAAGCTCGAGGCCGCCGGCATCCTGTTGCTCGCCGAGCCGATCAACACCCGTGACATCCCGGGCTTCTTCCTCAACCACACCGAGCAGGCGCTGGCGATCTTCGACGAGGTGGGAAGCGGCAACCTCAAGCTGCAGTACGACATCTATCACATGCAGATCATGGAGGGGGACCTGGCACCGACCATCGAGAGACACCTCGATCGCATCGCCCATGTCCAGGTCGCCGACAACCCGGGCCGTCACGAGCCGGGCACCGGCGAGATCCACTACCCCTTCCTGTTCGCGCACCTTGATCGCCTGGGCTACACGGGGTGGGTCGGCGCCGAGTACAAGCCGGCCACTACCACCCGTGAGGGACTGGGCTGGCTGGATGCCATCCGGTAAACACCGTATCGACACCCCAATGACAACAGGAGAGAGATCATGAGCAAGATTGGATTTATTGGCCTCGGCATCATGGGCCGTCCCATGGCGGGCCATCTGCTGGACGCCGGTCATGAACTGGTGACGGTCAAGCGCGGCACCCTCGATGCCACCCTCGCCGACAAGGGCATGCGCGAGGTGCAGACCCCCGCGGCGGTGGCTGCCGAGGCTGAGGTGATCATCACCATGGTGCCGGATACCCCCGATGTCGAGGAGGTGCTGTTCGGCGAGGGCGGCGTCATCGAGGGCCTGAAGCCCGGCACCCTGGTGATCGACATGAGCTCCATCGCCCCCCTGGCCACCCAGAACTTCGCTCGCTGCATCCACGAGGCCGGCGGCGAATACGTCGATGCCCCGGTCTCCGGCGGCGAGGGTGGCGCCATCAACGCCGCGCTGACGATCATGGTCGGTGCCACCGAGGAGGGCTTCGAGCGCGCGCGGCCGATCCTCGAGGTGATGGGCAAGACCATCACCCACATCGGGGGACACGGCGCCGGCCAGACTTGCAAGGTGGCCAACCAGATCGTGGTGGCGCTGACCATCGAGGCGGTGGCCGAGGGCCTGCTGTTTGCCTCCAAGGCCGGGGCCGACGTGGCCAAGGTACGCGAGTCACTGCTCGGCGGTCTGGCTCAGTCGAAGATCCTCGACGTTCACGGCGAGCGGATGATCAACCGTGCCTTCGAGCCGGGCTTCAAGGTCCGCCTGCACCAGAAGGACCTCAACCTGGCCCTGGACGGAGCACGCAGCCTCAACCTGGCGCTGCCCGGAACCGCCAACGCCCAGCAGCTGTTCCAGGCCTGTGCCGCCCACGGCGGCGCCGACTGGGATCATGCCGGCATCCTGCGGGCCCTGGAGGCGCTGGCCGACCACGAGGTGGGCCAGTCGTGAGCTTTATCCGTCGGCTGCTGTCCTGAGCCGACGGGTGACAGGGAGATGACTGCTCCCTGACGGCAGGTGTCGGGTCGTCGCCTGCCGGATCGCCGACGGCGATCCTTGCTCGGTGGCGGGCTCCCCCTGGATCACCCCGCTCGTCACCGGGCCTTTTTCGTGAAGGAGTCCCCATGAATACCCTGACGTCGCTGGTCGCCCGCGACCCGATCGAGACGCCGCGGGCCTGGCTCCGACAGCTGGCCGAGCAGGCGGTGGCTGCCGTCCATCCCGATGCCCTGCTGCCTGACGTGCTGCCCGAGCCACCGCGCGGTCGCACCTTCGTGGTGGGGGCCGGCAAGGCCGCCGCCGCCATGGCGGCGGCCCTGGAACGCGCCTGGCAGGAGCGCCATCCCGAGGCGCCGCTCGAAGGCCTGGTGGTGACCCGCTACGGGCATGGTCCACAAGGGCAGGGCGCCGAGTGTCGCCAGATCGAGGTCCTCGAGGCCTCCCATCCCATGCCCGATGACCTGAGCGAGCGGGCCGCCCGGCGCATGATCGAGGCAGTGGGAGAGCTCGGTAAGGATGACCGGGTCATCGCCCTGATCTCCGGCGGTGGCTCGGCGCTGATGAGCCTGCCGGCGCCGGGCATCACCCCGGCCGAGAAGCAGGCGGTCAACAAGGCACTGCTGCGCTGCGGGGCGCCGATCCGCGAGATCAACGCCGTGCGCCGCCATCTCTCCGCCATCAAGGGCGGCCGCTTGGCCGTGGCGGCACACCCGGCCCGTGTGCTGAGCTGGCTGATCTCGGACGTGCCCGGCGATGAGGCCTCGCTGGTGGCCTCGGGGCCGACCCTGCCGGACACCACGACGCCTGCCGACGCCCTGGCGATCCTCGAGCGTCACGGCATCGCGGTGCCCGCCGGCGTGCGCCGTCACCTGACGGCCGATACCCCGGCCCCGCATCCCGGGGAGCCGGCCTTCGCCCGCGACCAGAGGGAGATCCTCGCCCGGGCCCGGGATGCCCTGGAGGCGGCCCGCCTCGCCGCCGAGGCTGCAGGCCTCCAGGTGCGCCTGCTCGGCGACGACCTGGAAGGCGAGGCCCGCGAACTCGGGCGCGCTCAGGGGCGCCTGGCGCTGGCCGCCCAGGAAGGACTGGAGCATCCGTTGGTGATCCTGTCCGGCGGCGAGACCAGCGTCACCGTGCAGGGCGACGGTCGGGGCGGGCGCAATGTCGAGTACCTGCTGGGGCTGTTCGAGACCCTGAGCGGTGCCGAGGGCATCCATGCCCTGGCCATCGACACCGATGGCATCGACGGGTCCGAGGCCAATGCCGGGGCACTGTTCTCGCCCGAGGACTGGGCGCATGCCCTGGCCCGGGGCCTCGACCCCGTCGATTACCTGTCACGCAATGACGCGTATACTTTCTTCCAGGCCCTGGATGACTTGATCATCACCGGGCCGACGCGCACCAACGTCAACGATTTCCGTGCCATCCTGGTACTACCGAGGATCCCATGACCCGTCCACACCCTGCTCTCCTCCACGCCCCCATCCGTCGCACCAAGATCGTCGCCACCCTGGGCCCGGCCAGCGACCGGGAGGGCGTCCTGGAGGCGATGCTCGAAGCCGGCGTCGACGTGGTGCGCCTCAACT
>NZ_JAVLBC010000146.1:3250-8023 GCF_031581305.1 Halomonas sp. | reverse complement strand
TCCAGCTTCCAGCTTCCAGCTTCCAGCTTCCAGCTTCCAGCTTCCAGCTTCCAGCCTATGCTTATCGACGCCCACTGCCACCTCGACTTCCCCGACTTCGATGCCGACCGTGAGGCGGTGTTCGAACGGGCGAGGGTAGCGGGTGTGGGTCATTTCGTGGTGCCGGGCACCACGCGCAAGCGCTGGTCCAACGTACTGGTGCTGGGTGAGCGTGACGACGTCAGCGCCAGCCTAGGGCTGCACCCCTACTTCATGGACGAGCATCGGGAAGAGGATCTCGAGGCCCTGGAGGAAGCGCTGGACGCCAATCCCGGAGTCGTAGCGGTGGGGGAGTGTGGCATCGATGCGCGTTTCGGGGAGAGCTGGAACGCCCAGTGGCGCCTCTTCGATGACCAGTTGCGACTCGCCAAGGCGAGAAAGCTGCCGGTGGTGATCCATTGCGTGCAGGCCAACGACAAGGTGGCCAAGCGCCTTCGCCAGCTGGCGCTTCCTGCCGGAGGGCTGATTCACGCCTTCACCGGCTCCCCGGAGCAAGCCGGGAAGTTTCTCGACCTGGGGTTCGTGCTGGGGCTCGGCGGGGCTGTCACCTATGATCGGGCGAAACGGCTTCGCCGGGCGGTGAAGTCGTTGCCCAACGACGGGTATGTGTTTGAGACCGACAGCCCCGACATGCCGCTGGCTGGCCTCCAGGGCCAGCGCAACGAGCCGGTCAATGTCACCGAGGTAAGCCGAGTAGTAGCACAGATCCGCGAACAGACGCTGCAGCGAGTGGCGGCGGACAGCACCGCCACCGCTCGTCGACTGTTCCAGTTACTCGTCTGATGACGTTGCCAACGGCACATGGGCGAAACGAAGCGACATGCCCGCACCGCCGTCGAATCTTGGGTGGTCCAGGATCTGGACATCAATATCGCCAGCGAGAACATCGTCGATGCGCGAGAGGGTGCCCTCTGCACTGACCGGCATTTCTGAGAGGCTGGCCGAAACCGGTTCATCGGGTCCGGCAGTGAAGGGACCCGAATGCCCGGCGGGGAAGACCAGTTCGAGGTTGGGACCGCGTGTGCCGAACACCATTGAAAGCCGTCCGTCTTCCTCTGTCACTTCGATGGGGGTGAAGAAGTTCACTAGAGGGTCGTCGGGCATCTCCTCCTGCATCTCGGCGAGGGCGCCGGTGAGTTGGGTTATCTCGATTTCTGGGGCGAAGGTGTAGGGGATTTCCCGGAAGCGAGCGGATAGGCTTATCATCCGTTCGGGCGCGTCGCTTGGGGCCAGCTTGACCTCCAGGCGCCCAGTGGCCGACGTCTGGTCGAATTTCGAGAGTGTCAGCGTCCCGCCTCGCGAACGGTACGTAGGGGGCCGCTTGGAATCTGACGCGCGGCTTTGTTTAAGGGAGAGCCAGAGCAAACCGTTCACCGCCGTGTCATCGCCGAACGCACCCACTTCATGGGTGCCCGCGGACAGTCCTTCAGGCAGATTGAGGCTCAGGCTTGTGTTGACGGGATGATCTTGCCAGCGTGCCTCACCCCTGAAACTGAATCGCCACGGCCCGCCATCATTGGTCCCTTCGTTATCGGCGAGCGTATATGTGGAACGGTTGCAGGGCGCATCGGCGCGGACAGGACCGAACTGGCCCTCGGCAGCGCCAGACACTTCCATCCGATAGGCGCCCGCGGCAAGCACACCGGCATAGGCTTCGACGGATAACGGTTCCATGCCAGCGGGGCGGCGGCACGCGGTAGAGTCGATCACCTTGTGGCCATCTCGGTCGAGCCAGACCAGTTTGTCGCGCGCCCAGGGCAGTGCCCAGAGCATCTGTTCCGGTCCACTGCGCGGGTCGCCGAGCCCCTCATGGGAGATTTCGGGCGTGTTGCCGCAAATATTGATGCCATCGCCTACGACAAGTGGCAGCAGACCGTCATGATAGCGAGACAGACGGCTTTCATTGCAGATCGTCAGGCGACTATCTGACTCAGGATCGACGATGACTTCGCCATCCTGGTCGATCCAGACCGGAGCAGGGTTGTAAGCTTGAGCCTCCCGAACCGGGGCGAGGCCGTCGGCGAAAGGTCCTGCTGCCGCTATCGCCTTGCGACTGCCTTCGGCGAAGCGGATCTCGCGGATGGCCCAGTCCTCGGCGTCCATGTAGCCGATCTCGTCGCCAAGCTTTACTGGGGCGAGTCCCTCCGAATAGGCCGCCGCCCAGGACAACACGAACTTGTGGACCAGGACCAGATCGCCGTTTGTATCGATGTAGCCCCAGTTGGTATCTGACAACGCGGCCGGCGCGCGTCCAGCGGCGAAGTCGCCACCATCGTGGAATTCGGGCTCGATTGCCCAGGTACCCTCTGTGTCGATCCAGCCCACTTCGTTGCCATCATTTCTGTCGACGCGCACCCACGCGAGGCCGTCGGAGAAGGCGCCGATATCGAGGATATCGTGCTCGGTGAACGCAGGTGGATCCCAGCGGGTGCCGTCACGGGTGATGAAATGTGGCGATCCTTCCTCCGGGGTCACCGCGCTGCAGCCCTGGGAAAACGGCTTGTAAGGTGAGAGGTGGTAGCGTGTCTGGTTGATGATCACTGCATCGGCATCCCGCGACCCCGGCGTCACCACATAGTCGCCGCTGGTGTCGATGACGCCCCAGCCTTCCTGGCTCTCCACGGCGGCGCGCCCCTCAGAGAAGGGACGCACCTGCCGCCATTCGGGCGCCAGCTGCCATTCGCCGTCGGCGCCCACATAGCCCCACATCTCCCCATCGGGGAGGGGGTACAGTGTCGATGCGTCAGCGGACGGCAAGGATGGGCCACAGGGTTCCGCCAGAACAGGAGCCGCCAGCGAGCTCAGGGCTACCCCGGCGAAAAGACGTATCAAGCGCATTATTTCACCTCGCGGATATCGATGCGGTCGAACTCGGCCACGGTCTGCTCGGAGCCTAGCGTTCCGGCAAAGATGGCCGGCTTTCCTGCGGTGCGCAGGACTTGCAGTGGCTCGGTTTCGATGCTCTCAGGGCCACCTTTCTGCATGGCCCAGCGCTTCATTTCCAGCCGCCCGATATAGTCACGACCGCGCTTAACGAGGGTAAGTCGAGCTCCCTTCTCCTCAAAGTCGCGCAGGATGCGCGCCAGGTCGTAGCCGCGAGTGTCGCCGGCGATCTCGACATCAGCCACCGAGGCGTTGCCGCCCGAGACGGCGCGGAGTCGCAGCCACATGTCATCGTTGGAGTTGCCTTGGCGGACGATGTGAACAGTGATGTGATTGTCGGAATCCTGGTAACGGCCAACCTGCACGATTGCACGACGCCCCCCCAGGGTCTTGACCTCCCCAAGCCTGGCGGTGAAATCTGCGCTGATCTCCCAGTCGCCCTCGGGAAGCGTTGCCCCCATCCACTGGAAGATATTGGGCTGGTCCGGTGCATCTCCCATGGCGCCAGCACGCACCGTCATGGTAACGAGCTCGCCGCTGTCCAGAATGAAACCCGTGGGTTCGGGATACTCGATAGACCAGTCGTCACCAAGCGCGCTACGCTCGAACTCATCGACGAATAGCGGTCCCGACTGCGTGGGGTCTGGCTCGGGAGTGCTGACGGTTCGTAGGGCATCCGTCAGTTCCCCGGCATCCCTCGCTGCCAGATACTGCCCTCCGGTCGATTCCGCGAGACAGGCGAGTTGGCCGTCGTCGCCGATGTCGAAGCCAATGACATGGGCGGTAAAGGCCATGCCTGACGTCTCGAGGCGTGCCCCCAGTTCACACAGGTCGGCGCCACAGTTTTCCAGCCCATCGGTGACGATGATCACCGAGGTGGCTCGGTCATCATGGGACAAGGCCTCGGCGGCTCTCTCCACCGAGCGGCCGATGGGCGTCTTGCCGCGCGGGTTGACGCTCTCCATGGCCTGACGGAAGGCAACTCGATCCAGGGGGCCGGGTTCTATCAGGGTCTCTATATCGCCACACTGACCTTCCTCTCGGTGCCCATAGGCCATCAGCCCGATAGGGCTGTTTGCCGGCCAGTCGCCCATCATGGTGTCGATCGCCTCCCGGGCAATGGTGATCTTGGGTGTGCCATCGATCTGGCCCCACATGCTTCCCGAGCCGTCCAGTACCAGCATCGCCGCACTCTCTTCTGACTGGGCTTGCAGGCCGAATGGCAACGCCAGCAGCGCGATGGAAAAGCCTGTCATGATGGGATGTTTCATTGTTTTCCCTCGGTATTATTCGCCTGGTTTTTTCACACAGTCGGAACATCTCTAACTTGGCTAGATGCGTTCATATCAAGGTGAGCGACGCTTTTCGTCGAAAACTGAGTCGGGCCATTGGCGCTGGTCCAATTGTTCCGGACGTTTTTCGTCGAAAACGGAGTCGGGGAATTTCCGCTTATCCTCGGGTAGGGTAGTCGCTGGCTGTTCTCGCTTGTTGAATACAGAGTCGGGAAACTGCTTCGTGTCTTCAATCTTGTCAGACGCTAGCCGTGGGTTGGTGCTCGATGCGTCCTGTGCGTGAAGCGCCACGGCGAACGTCATCATGGAGAAAAACAGCAGGCTGGTGACACCGGTTCTCATGATAGTCTCCCTCAGTGAACGTTCATGCTTAAAGCCTAGACAGACCTATACGACCCTCGCATGGTGCAGTTGCACTATGCGGGCAGATTGACAAGGCTAGGGGCATGGAGCTATCAAGCAGGGAACTACAGCAGATCACGCGGCTTCAGGAAGCGCTTCTCAATATCCGCCTCGATCGAGCCCGTATTGGGGATCTGCTGGCCGAGTTGGCGGTGCT
>NZ_JAVLBC010000146.1:0-3240 GCF_031581305.1 Halomonas sp. | reverse complement strand
CCCTGGCTCGATGGCGGGGTGCCGATAATTGTTACCCATCGGGCGGGCCCGGAAATTGAAGCCTATTTCGCACGTGTCTTCGACGGCGTGGACGTCGAAGGGAATCTCAGGGCCACGGACCCCGACCTGGACAGGATCAATCTCTCACGGCGACGCCTGGGCTCGGGCGTCTATCACGAGAATGTGCTGGCGGAGCGCGAGATCGTGACGCGAGCCGCCTACTTCCACGAGGCATTCGCACCGGCCGGCATGCATCACGTTATCGGCATGACCACACGGCTGGCCGTTGGCGAGGCGTTGTTCGCCTTCGGGTTCGAGGGAGATGACGACCCCGGCTTCGTCAGTGGCAGAACGGAAACACTGCTCAGACTGCTCCTGCCGGCATTCAGCTTCGGTTTCAGTGCCATCGACCGGGCCCATCGGCACCAGGAGCGGCTCGACAAGGCCATCGCCGAGGCCAGGGTGTCTGCTACCGTTAACAAGCTTGACATCAATGGATCGAACATTCGCGGTGGCGGGGCGGGCAAGCCCCTGATCCAGCTACCCTTACCCGAACTTTCCGGGGAGGAGGGCGGACAACTGCAGATTTCACTAGGCACACTGGGTCTGGAGGATCTGGCAGCCGCTCTGGCTCAGCGCTTTGCGTTGAGCCCCAGGCAAAGAGAGACTGCCGAGCTGATGTTGAGAGGCCTCACGTCCCGGGAAATCGCCCGGCAGCTAGGGGTTCGCATGAACACCGCCCGCCGGCATTGTGAGGCGGTGTTGCAAAAGACCGGTGTGGCGCGGCGTGAGCAATTGGCCTTGCTGTCATTGAGGGGGTTGGTGGAACACTAGCCTGCTGTTGTCGCCAAGGCCTCCGGGTCGACGCGCTCGATGGGGTAGGGCAGCTTCAGCAGCTTCAATGTCTGGCCCTCCACGCTGAGCGGGCCGATGTCTTCCTTGATGCTGAGCACGGCGAGAATTTCTGCCTGGCCGTAGGCGTCGAGTTCGGCGGCGAGCACTTCGCCCTTGGCCTTGTCGTTGGTATCCGTGATGGGGGCGCCTGCCTGCGGGAGGCGGTCGCCTTCCAACTGGGCACGGTACAGACGCTTTTTCACCTGACCGCGAAAGTGCGCGCGAGCGACGACTTCCTGGCCGGTATAACACCCCTTCTTGAAGCTGATGCCGCCGAGAGCCTCCCAGTTGATCATCTGCGGCAGGTAGGTATCGCCCAGGTCGGCATCGAGCCAGGCCAGCCCCGCCTGAATGTCGTGCAACCGCCACACGGCGTTGCCGACCGGCGTGGCGTGCTCCCTCAGCCACTGCCAGGCTTGCTCTGCTCGATCTGCCGGCAGGCAGACCAGCAGTCTCGGGCGCGGCCCGGGGTGGGCCAACACTTGAAGTTCGTCATTGCCGGCCTGGTGCCATGGCCCGGAGGGTAGGGCGTCGAAGCGTACCTCGGCGAGCGCTGCCGCCTCGTGACCGATCAATCCTAATAGCGCCAGGTCGTCGCGCTCGCGCAGTTCGACCTTGTAGAAGGGGGCGAACTTCTTGAGATGCTCGGCCAGCGAGGCCACCAGGCTGGCGTGCATGATCAGGCGATAGTGGGCCGGGCCGACCCGCAGCAGCTGTGCATTGGCCAGCATGCGCCCCTTGGGCGTGCAGAAGCAGGTCAGTGGGGCAAAGTCGCCGTCGGCCAGCGAGACCTGAGCGCTGGTCTGGCCCTGCAGGAACCGCTCGGCATCGGGGCCCTCGACGTCCAGCACCCCGAGGTGAGCGAGGGGCGTCATCACCGTGGTGTCCAGCGCACGCCGCGGCGCTTCGGATGTGTCGAACGTCACTCGGTATTCGGCTTCCTGCCGGCCGCCGGTGGCAGCGATCCAGTCCATCATCTGCGGGGCTCCTCGTGGTTCGGTGTCGTGCATGATCCTGCCGTCTAGATGCGGGCGATGGGGCGGCATTGCAAGCGCTGCCCGCACCTGGGGTGGCATGCTAGAATCGGCTACCAGTTCCATCGTCAGACCGTCCACCTACGCCATGTCAGGAGCCGCCCATGGCCCATCAGTCCCTGAGCTTCAAGGGCGTCGAGAACGCCGATCAGGTCAATCGCATCACCACTGCCCTGATGATGTTGGACGGCGTCGACAGTGTCGAGGTCGGCCGCCACGGCGCCGAGGTGGAGGGCAAGGCCCGCCGCGAGGCGCTGATCAAGGCGGTGGACGCTCTCAAGCTCGGTATCGAGGTGAAGTAATGAAGAAGACCATTGAAGTCGTCAGCGAGCGCAACCATATCTATCGTCAGCGGGTCGAGCTGGATGGCTTTGACGACCTGTTTGTCGACGTGCCCGAAGCCTACGGCGGCGAAGGGACGGCGCCGGATCCCCATGATTACTTCGATCTCTCGCTGGGGGCCTGCAAGGCGATCACCTCGAAGATGTACGCCCGGCGCAAGAAGTGGCCGCTGACGGGCATCAGCGTCACCGTCAATCGTGACGACAGTCAGGAGCGTCACGGGACCTATCGGCTCGACGTGGCGATGACCTTCCACGGCATCGAGGACCCCGAGCAGCGGGCCCGGCTGGAGGAGATAAGCCATAAGTGCCCGATTCACCGGTTGATGACCACATCCACCGTGGAGGTGACGACCCGCACCGTCGAGCGCACTGCCGAGGCCTGACGCTCGGCCTGACCGCGTTTCTCCGGGTGCCCTGTCGGCGCCCGCCCCCTCCAGTGGAGCCGCCATGAGCAAGCCCTTCCGCCTGCAGTCCAAGTTCCAGCCCGCCGGCGATCAGCCTTCTGCCATTCGTGGCCTGGTCGGCGGACTGGAGTCGGGACTGGCGCACCAGACGCTGCTCGGCGTGACCGGCTCCGGCAAGACCTTCACCATGGCCAACGTGGTCGAGCACCTGCAGCGACCGACCATCGTCATGGCGCCCAACAAGACCCTGGCGGCGCAGCTCTACGGCGAGTTCAAGGCGTTCTTTCCCGACAACGCCGTCGAGTACTTCGTCTCCTACTACGACTATTACCAGCCCGAGGCCTACGTGCCCTCGTCCGACACCTTCATCGAGAAGGATGCCTCGATCAATGACCATATCGAGCAGATGCGGCTTTCGGCGACCAAGGCGCTGCTGGAGCGTCGCGACGCCATCATCGTGGTCTCGGTATCGGCGATCTACGGCCTGGGGGATCCCGACCAGTACCTGAAGATGCGTTTGCACGTTACCCGCGGCGAGCTGATCGACCAGCGCAAGTTCCTGCG
>NZ_JAVLBC010000145.1:0-8030 GCF_031581305.1 Halomonas sp. | reverse complement strand
CCGAGCTGACCGGCTACCGGCGCGAGGAGGTGCTCGGCCAGCCCCCCGAGGCATTCGGCCTGCAGTGCCTGGCCGGCGAGCGCCCCCTGCGGCTGTGGCAGGCGCTGCAGGTCGACGATCGGGTGAAGACCGAGGTCTCCTACCGCGACTGCCGAGGCAGGGTCCACCCGGCTCTGCTGTCGGTGCGCCGGGTGCGTGACGCGGCGGGCGAGGTCTCCCACCAGGTCATCGTGCTGGCCGACCTGGCGTCGCTGACCTCGGCGGGGCGCCAGGCCGGACGGGAGGTCTATTTCGACGGCCTCACCGGCCTGCCGAACCTGCACCTGCTCACCCAGCTGATCCACGAGTCGATGCAGCACGTGCGCCAGCAGGGCGGGCAACTGGCCGTCTGTGCCCTGGACATCGACCACTTCAAGCGCATCAACGACCGCCTGGGGCGGGAGGTCGGCGACCTGCTGCTCTCTACCTTCGCCCATCGGGTCAGCCACCTGCTGAGTGGCGACGACGTCCTGGCGCGCACCGGCGGCGACGAGTTCGTGCTGCTCCAGCACGATGTCGAGGGCGATGGCGACTTCGAGCAGCTGCTCGAGGCGATTCGCCAGCCCATCGTCATCGAGGGACAGTCGCTGCGCGTCTCGGCCAGCCTGGGCATCGCCGTCTATCCCAGCGACGAGGTCGAGGGGGACGTGCTGCTGCGCCATGCCAACCAGGCCATGTACCGCGCCAAGCAGCGTGGCCGCAACCTCTACCATGTCTTCGACCCGGGGCTCGACCGCCAGCTGAGGCTGCGTCAGGAGCGCCGCCAGCGCCTGGCCACGGCCGTGGCCGGCCAGGAGCTGCGGCTCCACTACCAGCCCCAGATCGACATGCTGGGCGGCCGGGTGATCGGGGTCGAGGCCCTCGTGCGCTGGCAGCATCCCGAGGAGGGGCTGCTGGTGCCGGGCGCTTTCCTGCCAGTGACCGAGGGAACCTCGCTGGAGGTCGAGCTCGGCGAATGGGTCATCGAGGCGGCGCTGAGGCAGCTGCAGGCCTGGCTGGAAATGGGCATCGCGCTGACGGTGCACGTCAACATCAGCCCCGCCCACCTGCTCAGCGGCAACTTCCCCGAACGCCTGGGCAACCTGATGGCCGGTGTCCCGGAGGTGCCCTCGCGGCTGCTCAAGCTGGAGGTGCTGGAGACCGCCGCCATGCACGACATCCAGGCCGCGCTGGAGGCCATGCGACGCTGCAAGGTGCTGGGCATCGACTTCGCCATCGATGACTTCGGCACCGGCTTCTCCTCGCTGACCTACTTGCGCCAGCTGCCGGTGGACCTGATCAAGATCGACCAGAGCTTCGTGCGCGACATGCTGACCGACCCGGATGACATGGCCATCGTCGAGAGCGTCATCTACATGGCCAACCGCTTCAAGCGGCCCATGCTCGCCGAAGGGGTGGAGACCCTGGACCATGCCCGTGCCCTCCTGTCGCTGGGCTGTACTCTGGCCCAGGGCTACGGCATCGCCAGGCCCATGCCAGCCGGCGAGCTGCCGGAATGGCTCGAGGCATGGCAGGGTCGCCACGACTGGCAGGCGCTGTCCCGCGGCGCCTAGGTGTGACCTCTCGGTAGGTTGTTCATCCGGATCCTACCCGGAAAACTGGCTGCGCTAGACCATACGGCGACGTGGTAGTGGCCGTGGCGGCGTCGCCGAAGGCCGGTCCAGGCGTTACATTCCCCACTCCCGGCCGCCATGACGCCGACTTCTAGCACGCCATGTGGCAGGAGCTGCAGGCCCACGGCTACTGGCATGGCGAGATCTGGAACCGGCGCAAGATCGGCCAGCTGTTCCTCGAGCAGCTGACCATCACCGCCATCACCGACGACCAGGGCGTCACCAACCACTACGCGGTGTTATTCACCGATATCAGCCAGCTCCGCGAGAACGAGGAGCGGGTGCGCCGCCCTATGTCCTGCAGTTGAAAAAAAATCGCATCGAGAAAGGTGGCGGTCTCAAGATTCGTCGAAGTCGGTTCAGCCGATGCGGCATTAAATTAATAATTATTAAAATAGTATGTTGCGAACCAAAGTCATCGATGAGACGGCATGGAGGTTGTCGATTGATCTCGTCTCGCTCAATCTCTCGCGATAATTCACCGAATACCGGTTTGAAAAGTCCTGTTTGTCGAACTAACCTTAATGTTGGGGCTTGGAGTCACATTTTGATGTTTCTTTTCAATGCGATAATTGTGCATTTAGGCCTTGATGTTTCCACTGCATAGGAGGTTTGCCATGCAAGCTAAAGAAGTCATGACCACGCGCCCCGAGTATCTGGATGCTGATGTATCGATTCGCGAGGTCGCCGACAAGATGCGCGATATCGATTCCGGTTTCGAGCCTCTGGTCAAGAACGACAAGGTGGTGGGTGTCGTTACCGATCGCGATATCGTCGTCCGTGGAATTGCCGAAGGCATGGATCCGGCAGGAAAGGCAATGGACATCGCCTCCGACAAGCCGCTCTACACCTTCGAGGACGAAGATCTGACCGCTGTGCTCAAGAACATGCAGCAACAGAAGGTTCAGCGGCTCCTGGTGCTAAACAACGCCACCGACAAGGATCTGGTAGGTATCATTACCATCGGTGATATTGCCGACCACTGTCATGATGACGACCTCGCTAAAGAGATCGTCGCCAGCGCCAGGCACTATGCGTAAGGCATAAGCCCTCTGGAACATGCTATCCAGAAAAAGCCGTCTCCTGAATAGCGGCCCCGCCAACAATGGCGGGGTCATCAGCAATTAAATGGCCGTAACTGATGAGCATGATCAAGAGGACCGCCAAGAGGTCGCCTCGTTTTTGAACACCTAGTAGGTTTCTTGTCCTGAGTAAATTCTTTACCCTGTGCCGCTCGAACCGATGTTCTCCGGGCATGGTATATTGCTTACTGAAACGCCTTTGCCAGGTCTGTGTTCTCAACAAATGTCATCATCAGTGATTCGGTGCCTGCCTGGTCGACCTCGCTGAAGCGTCCCTCGTTCGGGCTATCGAGGTCCAGCACACCCCACAGGCGGTCGTTCACCACGAGGGGCACCACCAGTTCGGCACGAGATTGCGCATCGCAGGCGATATGGTCCGCCAGGGCATGCACGTCATCCACGCGCTGGCTCCTGCGCGTGCGGGCTGCGGCACCACAGACCCCCTTCGAGAAGGGGATGGGGTGACAGGCCGGCTTGCCCTGGAAGGGGCCCAGCGAGAGCATCTCCGGCTGGCGTTGCAGGTAGAAGCCCACCCAGTTGAGGTCGTGGAGCTCCTGCATCAGGAAAGCACAGGTCTGGGCACTGTTGGTCAGCCAGTCGCGGGTATCGAGCAGGGCTTCGAGCTGGCGGGCCAGCAGGGGGTAGTCGGGTATCATGGCGGCTCCTTTAACGACAGGGGCCGGCACAGTGGCTGGCCCTTTGGCTATCTCGAATCGTGTTTTCGCTCGGGGCTGATCCGTCGTCAAGCCTTCGAGCGGGGCCGGCCTTCCGGAGGCGCTGTGAACCCATCCCTGGGCGCTACCGACGCCCTGCTGCGCTCTCGCATCCTGCTCCGCTTGCAGGGCCGGTGCTGGCCATCCATGGCCAGCCCGTTCGGAGGAATCCTCCTCACCCCTGGCGTAGGACCTCCTCTCCGGCTTGCCCCCGGCGCCCCTCGCGCCAGGCTTGAGTTACCTTACTTCCAGCCGGGCACCGCCTGCGGTCCAAACAGTTCTGCTGCCTTGGCCTCGACTTCCTCGGTCTGGTAGGCCTCGACCAGCTGCTGGATGGCCTTGCGGTCCTCGTCACCGCCGCGCACCACGATCAGGTTGACATAGGGAGACTCCGGCCCCTCCTTGATCAGGGCGTCGTCCAGGCTCAGTCCAGCCGGCTGGGCGAAGGTGTTGTTGATGAACGCCATGTCCACGTCGGGCAGCACGCGCGGCAGCTGGGCGGCCTCGATCTCGCGGAAGTCGAAGTCGCGGGGGTTCTCGGCGATATCCAGCGGCGTGGCTTCCAGGTACGCCGGATCCTCTAGCTCGATCAGCCCCTCGTTGTGCATCAGGATCAGGGAGCGCCCTTCGTTGGAGGGATCATTGGGCAGGGCGATGGTGGCCCCGTCCGGGAGTTCCTCGATGCTGTCGTACTTCGCTGAGTAGGCGCCGATCGGGTAGACGAAGGTATAGCCGGCGATGGCGAAGTCGTAGCCCCGATCCTCGACCATGGAGCGCATGTAGGGCTCGTGCTGGTAAGCGTTGGCGTCGAGGCTGCCGTCGGCGAGGGCGGCGTTGGGGGTCACGTAGTCGGTAAACTCGATGATCTCGACCTCCAGGCCGTACTCGCGCTGGGCAATCCCGGCGGCCACTTGCATCACGTCGGTCTCGGGACCGGCCACGGTGCCTACCTTGATGGAATGTTCGTCGGCCAGGGCGTTGCCGGCGCCGAGGGTCAGGGCGGAGGCGGTCAGGGTGCCGATCAGGCTCTTGCGCATATGGTGGTTCTCCTTTCGTACTATCTCTACATGAAGAGAATAATAGATTAATTTCTAATAGCTAAATACTATATATTGCGTTTCTATATTGGGGAAGGCGCTGATTTGCGTTGCGAGCGAAGAGAGGCTGGCCGACCCCGGAGCACAGCTCCCGGTGTGTGGCCTGCTACATGAGGAGGCGACCGGGCCGGCGCACCGGCACCGCCGGCGGCCAGCTGTTTTTATCAAGGGCCCGAGCGCAGGAGTAAATCAGTGTCTTCACTCACTTGTGGTCGCTTTTTCGGACCAGATAATCCCCCAGGCTCTGGAAGCCCTGGACCATCACGACCAGGATCACCACGGTGATCAGCATGATGGTGGGGTTGAAGCGGTTGTAGCCATAGCGGATGCCCAGGTCGCCCAGGCCGCCACCACCCACGGCACCGGCCATGGCCGAGTAGCTGACCAGGGTGACGGCCGTCACCGTGAGCGCTGTGAAGATGCCGCCGCGCGCCTCGGGGACCAGCACCTTGGTGATGATCTGCCAGGGTGTGGCGCCCATGGACTGGGCGGCCTCGACCAGTCCCGGGGGGATCTCGTTGAGGGCGCCCTCGACCAGGCGCGCCACGAAGGGGATGGCGGCGATGGTCAGGGGAACGGCTGCGGCATTGGTACCGATCGATGAGCCGACCAGCATCCGCGTGAAGGGGATGATCGCCACCATCAGGATGATGAAGGGGATCGAGCGACCGATGTTGGTGATCGCCCCCAGGACCCGGTTGAGCGTCGGCTCGGCCAGTATCTGCCGCGGCCGGGTGACGTAGAGCAGCACGCCCAGCGGGATGCCCACCAGGGACGAGATCACTCCCGACACGCCCACCATGTAGAGCGTATCCAGGGTGGCCTTGAGGATCAGGTCAATCATCGCGCTGGACATGGCCGAGCACCTCCACCTGCAGGTCGTGGGTTTCGAGATAGTCGAGGGCCTCGCGGGTCTTCTCCCTCGGGCCCATCAGTTCGGCAATCATCAGCCCCAGGGTGCGCTCCTGGATCGATTCCACCTTGGCCTGGAGAATGCTGACGTCCACGCCGCACTCTCTGGCCAGCCGCGAGATCAGCGGGGTCGAGACGGCATCGCCCGAGAAGGCCAGGCGAACCACCGGGTGGCTGTGTGGCCCGGGGTGCTCCTCGAGGCGTTCGAACAGGGCGCGCGGTGGTTCCAGCTCCAGGAAGTCATTGAGGAAGTCGCGCCCCAGGCGAGTGCGTGGCGCGGTGAAGAAGTCGCCCACGTCGGCTTCCTCGACCAGTTCGCCGTCGGAGATCAGGCTGACGCGGTGGCAGATCGACTTGACCACCTCCATCTCGTGGGTGATCAGCAGGATGGTCAGGCCTAGCTTCTGGTTGATGTCGCGCAGCAGTTCCAGGATTGACCCGGTGGTATGGGGATCCAGTGCCGAGGTGGCCTCGTCGCAGAGCAGCACCTTGGGACGGCTGGCCAGCGCCCGGGCAATGGCCACGCGTTGCTTCTGGCCGCCCGAAAGCTGCGCCGGGTACTGGCGCGTCTTGTCGGCCAGGCCTACCAGCTCCAGCAGGGGCGTGACCCGCTCACGAACCTCGCCACGCTTCATGCCCATCAGCTCCAGCGGCAGGGCCACGTTGGCGAAGACGGTACGTGAGGTCAGCAGGTTGAAGTGCTGGAAGATCATGCCGATCCGGTGACGTGCCTGGTTGAGCGCCGCCCCGGAAAGGGCGGTCAGTTCCTGGCCGTCCACGGTGACGGTGCCCGTCGTGGGGCGCTCCAGCAGATTGACGCAGCGGATCAGGGTGGACTTGCCGGCACCGGAGAGGCCGATCACGCCATGGATCCGGCCCTGGGGCACGTGGAGGTCAGCATGCTTGAGTGCCGTCACGGCAGAGCTGGTGCTGCGCCGCCCCCTCGGATAGTAGGTCTTGGAAACGTCGTGGAGTCGAATCATCACAGCCGCCGGTGGGGGCGCCGGTCGAGCGTCGGGCGGGCAGGGCAGTGGGTAGGCACGAAAAAAAAGCCACCCTGGCGGGTGGCCATCAACGCTGGACACACCCTTTTAGCTGCACTTCACGGCGTGGGTTGCCCTGAGGGCAATCCGCGACGTCGGCGCCCGCAATCCGGGAGTCAAATCGGCGCCTTCAAATATGTAGCCGCTAACGATAGGTTTCGAACGAGCGTATGTCAATGACAATGGGCGATGATGTCGTCAAGAAAGCTTCGTCCTGGAGGAATTTCCTGCATGGCAGGATAGTGCTGGAAGATATCCGCGGTGATGAGCGTTTGAGCCCCTTAGGGGTCAGACCCCGGCGGCGATCGCATCCGCCGGGAAAGCGCACGATGACGGACCTCCTCGTATGGTCGGGGTCTGACCCCAAAGGGCCTGTGCGCCTCGCCCCTCGCTTTGCCCCTCACCCTCATGGACGTCGTCCCCGGGGTTGCCTAGACTGGCGCTCTTTCCCCGGCCCGGTCACGGCCGGCCAGCAGCAGGAGCGTTCATGTTCACAGGCATCGTACAGGGCACCGCCGAGGTGGTGGCTATCCATGAGGCGGAGGCCTTTCGTACCCATGTGCTGGCGCTGCCGGCAGAATTGCGTGAGGGGTTGGCGCTGGGTGCTTCGGTGGCCCACAACGGGGTCTGTCTCACGGTGACTGCCCTCGATGGCGAGTGCGTCAGCTTCGACCTGATGCGCGAGACCCTTCGGGTGACCAATCTTGGTGCGGTGAAGGAGGGGGATCGTGTCAATATCGAGCGGGCGGCGCGCTTCGGCGACGAGATCGGCGGCCATGCCATGTCCGGCCACGTCATGGCCCTGGCCGAACTGGTCGAACTCGACGAGGCGCCCAACAATCGCCGGCTCTGGTTCGAGGTGCCTCACCCCCTGGGACGCTTCCTGTTCGACAAGGGTTATATCGGGGTGGACGGTATCAGCCTGACCATCGGTGAGGTGCGCTCGGCCACCGCGGATCACGGCCCGCGGTTCTGCGTCGACCTGATCCCCGAGACCCTGGCCCGCACGGTGCTGGTGGAACGGGGGCCGGGTGATGCCGTCAATATCGAGATCGACCCCCAGACCCAGGCCATCGTCGAGACGGTGGAGCGGGTGCTGGAAGCGCGTGGCGTGTGACACGAACGAAAGACCTGACCGTTTCGTCAAGTCTGTGTTGGTGGGTCGGGCGGCGAATGGCCCGCAAGTTGCTTAACTAGGTGGGAGCGTGCTGCCTGTGGGCGCCCAAGGTAATAGGTGTACCGAGGTGAGGGGCGCCGGGGATGGGGCGTAGAGGAGGTCCTACGCCAGGGGTGAGGAGGATTCCTCCGAACGGGCTGGCCATGGATGGCCAGCACCGGCCCTGCAAGCGGAGCAGGATGCGAGAGCGCAGCAGGGCGTCGGTAGCGCCCAGGGAAGGGTTTACAGCGCCTCCTCGTAGACCCATCGCCGGAGTAGCCCCGAGTTGTGCCACTATTGCCGACTGCCATTTGTAGTCACCCGGGCGCCTCGCCACACGCCAAGGCTTTGGGTACCATAGGCGGCTTTTCTCGC
>NZ_JAVLBC010000144.1:0-8068 GCF_031581305.1 Halomonas sp. | reverse complement strand
AGCGTAGTCCAGGGTGCGGATATCGCCCTCGAGGACCTCCATGGCGTGGTCGGGGCACTCCGCGGCCAGGGTCTCCCGGGCACGCGCGACCATGGCGGGGGAGAGGTCCACACCGATATAGCGGAAGGCGTCCGGCGGGAGCGTCCCGGCCAGTGCCAGGCCAGTGGCGCCCAGCGAGCAGCCCAGGTCGTAGACGTGGGCGCCGTGGCGCAGGTGGCGGGCGGCAATCAGGCCGAGCATGCCCAGTATCTGGCCGTAGCCGGGCACCGAGCGGCGGATCATGTCGGGAAAGCAGGCGACGACTTTCTCGTCGAACGAAAAGCGTGCCACCCGGTCCAGGGGTGTCGAAAAGATCGCGTCACGGTAAGATGCGTCACTCATGGAACAGGCCGGAAATCGTGGGAGAAGGGACGTCATTCTACGCCTCGCCCACACCGGCTGCACGACAGGACGTCAAGGAGGAAGCCATGAGACACCCCACGATCGACCAGCGCGCTGCCTGGCAGGCCCTGGCCGAGCATGCCGCCGGGATGCGTGCTGCCCACCTCAGCGAGCTCTTCGCCGGCGCGCCGGGGCGCCACGCGGCCTTCACCCGCCGGGCGGCGGGGCTGACCCTGGACCTCTCCAAGCAGCGCTGGTGTGACGAGACCCTCGCCCGGCTGCTCGACCTCGCCCGGGAGGCCGAGGTGCCCGAGGCGATTCGTGCCCTGCTCGCCGGGGAGCGGGTCAACCGCAGCGAGGACCGGCCGGCCCTGCATACCGCGCTGAGGCTGCCGCCGGAGGCCAGCCTGGTAGTGGCAGGCGAGGATCTGGTGCCCGCGGTGCATGCGACGCTCGAACGCATGGCCACCATGGTCGAGCGTTTCCACGCCGGCCAGTGGCGCGGTGCCACCGGCCGGGCGATTCGCGACGTGGTCAACTTGGGGGTCGGCGGCTCGGACCTGGGCCCGCTGATGGTGACTCACGCCCTGGCCGACTACCAGCCGGAGGGCGTGCACACCATCGACGTGCACTTTGCCTCGACCATGGACGGCTCCCAGCTGGCCGACTACCTGGCACGGCTCAATCCCGAGACCACGCTGTTCGTGCTCTCCTCGAAGTCCTTCACCACCATCGACACCCTCTCCAATGCCCGCACCGCGCGGGACTGGCTGATGGCGCGGTTGATGGGCGAGCACCGCGAGGAGGGCGTCGACACCGAGCTGGTGATGCGCCAGCACTTCATCGGCGTCTCGGCGAGCCCCGAGAAGATGAACGAGTGGGGCATCGCCGAGGACCATCAACTGGAGTTCTGGGAGTGGGTGGGGGGTCGCTACTCGCTTTGGGGGGCCATCGGTCTGCCCATCGCCCTGGTGGTGGGCATGGAGCATTTCCATGAGCTGCTTGCCGGTGCCCATGCCATGGATCGTCACTTCAGCGAGGCACCGCTGGCAGACAACCTGCCCGTGATGCTGGCCCTGGCGGGGATCTGGAACGTCAACTTCCTCGATATCCGGGCCCACTCGATCCTGCCCTACGACGGCCGCCTGGAGTTTTTCGCCGCTTACCTCGAGCAGCTGGAGATGGAGTCCAACGGCAAGTCGGTGACCCACGACGGGCGCGAAGTCGGCTACTCCACCTGCCCGGTGCTGTGGGGCCAGCTGGGACCCAATGCCCAGCATGCCTTCTACCAGCTGCTCCACCAGGGCACCCAGGCGGTGGAGTGCGACTTCATCGCCCCCAAGGTGCGCTACGACGACGTGGAGGATCCTGCCACCCGCGACCATCTGATGGGCCAGCACCGCTTGACGCTCGCCAACTGCTTCGCCCAGTCGCGGGTGCTGATGCTCGGCGACGAGGCCATCAAGGACGACGGTCCACGCCCGGTGCACAAGCGCTACCGCGGCAACCAGCCCTCGAGTACCCTGTTGCTCGACCGGCTGACGCCGGCGACCCTCGGGGCGCTGATCGCGCTCTACGAGCACAAGGTGTTCGTCCAGGCGAGGATCTGGGACATCAACCCCTTCGATCAGTGGGGCGTGGAGCTGGGCAAGAAGATCGCCGGCGAGACCCAGCGGATCCTCGAGCACCAGGCGGACATCGCGGACATGGACGACTCCACCCGGGGCCTGATCGAGGCCGTCTGGGCGGCGGAGCGCGATTCGCGATGATACTGGCTGCATGTACAGGGGTTGCGGTATGCTGAGTGCTGCCCGGCAGCCGCCGGCCGCCAGCGGGGTCCTCTACCTCCATGGGTTCAACAGTGGCAGCGGCTCCCCCAAGGCGGCGCTGGTGCGCCAGGCCTGCGCGTGGCTCGGGCTGTCCTGCGCGACGCCGCAGCTGCCGCATCGCCCGGCGGCGGCCCTGGCGCTGGCCGAGTCGCGGCTGGCCCGTCTGGGGCCGAGGCCGCTGGTGGTGGGTAGTTCCATGGGGGGCTTCCTGGCGACGGTGATGGCCGAACGCCACAACCTCGCGGCGGGGCTGATCAACCCGGCGGTGGCCCCGGCACGGTTGGTGGCGAACTGGGTCGGCGAGCGTTTTGACAACGCCTATACCGGCGAGCGCTTCGCCATCGAGGCCGCGCACCTCGAGGAACTCGAGGCGCTGACGCCCGATCGGGTCATGGCCGAGCGCTACCTGCTGCTGCTGGGAACGGCCGATGAGACCCTGGACCCGGCCGAGGCCTTTGCCCTGTATCGTGGTGCCAGGACGCTCCTGCACCCGCAGGGAGATCACGGCTTCGCGGCGCTGGCCGACCATCTGCCGGCCATCCTCGCCCACGGCGGCCACCGCCTGGCACCTGGGTGGTCCGGCAGCCAGCCCCTCGGAACAGCGGGCGCCGGCATCCCGGGCGACACGAACGATCGCAACCACTTTGGGTGATGCATGACGCAATACAGTGCCAGCTCCATCGAGGTCCTCTCCGGCCTCGAGCCGGTGCGCAAGCGCCCCGGCATGTATACCGACACCTCCCGGCCCAACCATATGGTCCAGGAGGTCATCGACAACAGCGTGGATGAGGCACTGGCCGGCCATGCCGGGGAGGTCAGCGTGCGGCTGTTCGAGGACGGCGGCATCGAGGTTGCCGACGATGGTCGCGGCATGCCCATCGACATCCACCCCGAGCACGGTGTCTCCGGGGTCGAGCTGATCATGACCCGGCTGCACGCCGGCGGGAAGTTCTCCCAATCGAGCTACCGCTTCTCCGGCGGCCTGCACGGGGTCGGGGTCTCGGTGGTCAACGCCCTGTCGAAGCGCCTGGAGGTCGAGGTGCTGCGCGATGGCAGCCGCCACGGCATGGCCTTCGAGCACGGCGACAAGGCTTCTCCCCTGCAGGTGATCGGCAGTGCCCCCAAGCGGGCCCGTGGCACGGTGTTGCGCTTCTGGCCCGAAGAGAGCTACTTCGACAGCCCCCGACTCTCGCTCTCGCGTCTCAAGCACCTGATGCGCGCCAAGGCGGTGCTCTGCCCGGGCCTCAAGGTCACCCTGGTGGAGCCCGATGGCAACCAGAGCGTCTGGCAGTACGCGGATGGCCTGCGCGACTACCTGGCCCAGGCCACCGATGGCTATGAGGTGCTGCCGGCCTCGCCCTTCATCGGCCATTTTGCCGATGAGGAGCACGGGGTGGACTGGGCGATCCAGTGGCTCCCCGAGGGCGGGGAGCCGCTGCTCGAGAGCTATGTCAACCTGATTCCCACGACCCAGGGCGGCACCCATGTCAATGGCCTGCGGGCCGGCCTGGTCGACGCCCTGCGCGAGTTCTGCGAGTACCGCAACCTTCTCCCCCGGGGGGTCAAGCTCACCGCGGAGGACCTCTGGGAGCGAGTCTCCTATGTGCTCTCGGTGAAGATGCTCGACCCGCAGTTCGCTGGCCAGACCAAGGAGCGCCTCTCCTCGCGCACCGTGGCGGGCTTCGTCTCCGGGGTGGTCAAGGACGCCTTCTCGCTATGGCTCAACCACCACGTGGACCAGGCTGAGGCCCTGGCCGAGCTGGTGATCAGTGCCGCCCAGCGCCGCCAGAAGAGCTCGAAGAAGGTGGCGCGCAAGAAGGTTACCTCGGGGCCGGCGCTGCCCGGCAAGCTGGCCGACTGCTCGGGTCAGGACCCGGCCGGCAGCGAGCTGTTCCTGGTGGAGGGTGACAGTGCCGGCGGTAGCGCCAAGCAGGCACGCAACCGCGAGACCCAGGCGATCCTGCCGCTGCGCGGCAAGATCCTCAATACCTGGGAGGTGGAGTCCCATGACATCTATGGCTCCCAGGAGGTCCACGACATCGCCGTGGCCGTGGGCATGGACCCAGGCAGCGATGACCTCTCCAAGCTGCGCTACCACAAGATCTGCATCCTCGCCGATGCCGACTCCGATGGCCTGCATATCGCGACCCTGCTGTGCGCGCTCTTCGTGCGTCATTTCCCGGCGCTGGTGGATGCCGGCCATGTCTTCGTGGCCATGCCGCCGCTCTACCGCATCGATCTGGGCAAGGAGGTGCACTATGCCCTGGACGAGAGCGAGAAGGCGGCCATCCTGCGCAAGCTCGAGGGCAAGCGTGGCACCCGGAAGGCCGGCCCGGTGAACGTACAACGCTTCAAGGGCCTGGGCGAGATGAGCCCCTTGCAACTGCGCGAGACCACCATGGCGCCCGAGACCCGCCGCCTGGTGCAGCTCACGCGTGAGGTCGGCGACGGCACCATGGAGATGATGGACATGCTGCTGGCCAAGAAGCGTGCCAGTGACCGCAAGAGCTGGCTCGAGGACTACGGTAACCTGGCGGATATCGAGGTCTGACCCGGCTTCGCCGGGAGCTATAAGCCGTAAGCTTGAAGCTGTAAGCAACCCCAGGAATAAGTGGTTTTTCTTACAGCTTACGGCTTCAAGCTTACAGCTCTTCCAGAACGTATCGTGCGGGCACTCCCCGCGAATTTTCCATGATGGCAGATAGGGCCCCGAACCCATGACCATGGATATCCAGGTGGCGGAGGGCGACGTCGAGCGCCTTTCGCTGCGCGAATACACCGAGAAGGCGTACCTCGACTACTCGATGTACGTCATCCTCGACCGGGCACTGCCCCATATCGGCGATGGCATGAAGCCGGTGCAGCGGCGCATCGTCTATGCCATGCGCGAGCTGGCGCTCTCGGCCAGTGCCAAGTACAAGAAGTCGGCGCGCACCGTCGGCGACGTGCTGGGCAAGTTCCACCCCCACGGCGACAGCGCCTGCTACGAAGCCATGGTGCTGATGGCTCAGCCGTTCAGCTACCGCTACCCGCTGGTCGACGGCCAGGGCAACTGGGGCAGTCCCGACGATCCCAAGTCCTTCGCGGCCATGCGCTACACCGAGGCGCGGCTGTCGAAGTTCGCCGAGGTGCTGCTCGCCGAGCTCGGCCAGGGCACCGTGGACTGGACCCCCAACTTCGACGGCACCATGAACGAGCCGGTGGTGCTGCCGGCGCGCCTGCCCCACGTGCTGCTCAACGGCGGCACCGGTATCGCCGTGGGCATGGCCACCGACATCCCGCCGCACAACGTGAACGAGGTGGTCGAGGCCACCTGCCACCTGCTGCGCCACCCCGAAGCCACCACAACGGACCTGCTCGAGCACCTGCCGGCGCCGGATTTTCCCACCGAGGCGGAGATCATCACCCCGCGCAGCGACCTGCGAAAGCTCTACGAGAGCGGACGCGGCTCGGTGAAGCTGCGTGGCCGCTATGTGCGCGAGGCGGGCAACGTGGTGGTGACAGCGCTGCCCTACCAGGTGAGTGGGGCCAAGGTGCTCGAGCAGATCGCCGCCCAGATGCAGGCCAAGAAGTTGCCCATGGTCGCGGACCTGCGCGACGAGTCGACCCACGAGGAGCCGACGCGGCTGGTGATCGAGCCCCGCTCCAACCGCGTCGATATCGAGGCGCTGATGGCGCACCTCTTCGCCACCACCGACCTCGAGAAGAACACCCGCGTCAACATGAACGTGATCGGCCTGGACGGCCGCCCTCGGGTCATGGCGCTGCCCGACCTGCTCGGCGAGTGGCTGCGCTTCCGCCGCGCCACGGTGCGCCGGCGACTCGAGCACCGCCTGGGCAAGGTCGAGGACCGTCTGCATATCCTCGAGGGCCTGCTGGCCGCCTACCTCAACATCGACGAGGTGATCCGCATCATCCGCGAGGAGGACGAGCCCAAGGCCGCGCTGATCGAGGCCTTCAGTCTCTCCGACCGCCAGGCCGAGGCGATCCTCGAGCTGCGCCTGCGCCACCTGGCCAGGCTCGAGGAGATGAAGATCCGTGGCGAGCAGGATGAGCTCGAGGCCGAGCGCAAGCGCCTCCAGGCACTGCTCGGCAGCGAGTCGGCGCTCACCGACCTGATCGAGAAGGAGCTGCGAACCGCCGCCGAGGCGCACGGTGACGCCCGTCGCTCGCCGCTGGTCGAGCGCGAGGAGGCCCGGGCGCTTTCCGAGGTGGAGCTGGTCGGCGCCGACCCGGTCACCGTGGTGCTCTCCGAGAAGGGCTGGATCCGCAGCGCCAAGGGCCACGAGATCGACCCCGCCGGCCTCTCCTACAAGGCCGGCGACCGCTTCCACCTCGCCGCCCGGGGCAAGACCAACCAGCCGCTGGTGCTGCTGGACGACACCGGGCGGGCCTACACCCTGTCGGCCCATAACCTGCCCAGCGCCCGCGGCCAGGGCGAACCGGTCACGGGACGGGTCAACGTGGCAGCCGGGGCCCATATGGCCGGCCTGATGCTGGCACCGCCGGACAGGCGCTTCCTGCTGGCCTCCGACGGCGGCTACGGCTTCATTGCGCCCCTCGACGCGTTGATCGGCAAGAACAAGTCAGGCAAGGCGGTCCTCAGCGTGCCCAAGGGCTGCAACGTGCTGCCGCCGCTGGAGATGCCGGCCGAGGAGGGCGCCTGCGTGGCGGCGGTCTCCAACGAGGGACGGCTGCTGGTCTTCGAGCTCTCGCAGCTGCCGGAGATGGCCAAGGGCAAGGGCAACAAGATGATCGACATCCCCGGTGCCCGGGCCGCTCGCCGCGAGGAGTTCGTGCGCGACCTGGTGGTTCTGCCCGCCGGTGCGGCGCTGGTGGTGCATGCCGGCAAGCGCCACCTGACCCTCAAGGCCGGCGACCTGGACTACTATCGTGGCGAACGCGGCCGGCGCGGCAGCAAGCTGCCCCGCGGCCTGCAGAAGGTCGACCGCCTTGAAAGCCTGAAGCCGGAAGCTTGAAGTCCCCGGCTTCGCCGGAAGCTGTAAGCCATAAGCTATAAGCTGTAAGTAAACCCATGATAGGCATGTCTTTCTTACAGCTTACGGCTTAAAGCTTACAGCTCATCAAAGGGGTTAACATGACACGACGCATACTGATTCGCGCCACCGGGGTGGCACGCCCCGGCCAGCTGGCCGGCCTGGGCAAGGCGCTGGCGGCCAGCGGCGCCCGGCTGCTGGACATCAACCAGAGCGTGACCTTCGGCATCGTCTCCCTGGAGGCCCTGGTGGGGCTCGACCGGGAGAGCGACCTGGAAGGCGCACTGGCCACGGCGGGAGACGCCCTGGGCCTGGACATCCAGGCGATCCAGGTGAGTGCCGAGGACTACCAGCGCTGGAGCGTGCAGGCGAGCCAGCCGCGGCTGATCCTGACCCTGCTGGCGCCCCACCTGCCGGCCGGCATCCTCGCCGAGGTGGGGGCGCTGACCGCCGAGCATGGCCTGACCGTGGAGCTGATCCACCGCCTCTCCGGTCGCGAACCCCTGGACGGCGGCGTGCCGGAACACGGGTCCTGCGTGGAGTGCTGGCTCAGGGGCGAGGAGGTCGACCTGGACGCCCTGCGCGAGAAGGCCCTGGCGCTGGGTGCCATGCACGGGGTGGACATCGCCCTGCAGGAGGACTCCATCTGGCGCCGGCATCGCCGCCTGGTCTGCTTCGACATGGACTCCACCCTGATCCAGACCGAGGTGATCGACGAGCTGGCCCGGCGCCATGGCGTGGGTGACGAGGTGGCAGAGGTCACCGAGCGGGCCATGCGCGGCGAGCTGGACTTCCAGCAGAGCTTCCGCGAGCGCATGAGCAAGCTCAGGGGGCTGGACGAGTCCGTGCTCGCCGAGATCG
>NZ_JAVLBC010000143.1:0-8224 GCF_031581305.1 Halomonas sp. | reverse complement strand
CGCGAAGCGTTGAAAAACTCGAAAGGCCCGGGCAACTTCCGCAACCTGTTTCTCTACTCCCCCGGGGGCAAGAAGGATGGGGTGCAGGTGATCCCGGTCAGCGAGGTCGCGGCCAAGGACGAGTTCTGGAACATCAAGAACATCACCCGGGATGACCAGCTGGCCGGCCACCGGATCCCGCCGCAGCTGATGGGCATCATCCCCAGCAACACCGGCGGTTTCGGCGACGTTGAGAAGGCCGCGCGCGTGTTCGTGGCCAACGAGCTCGAGCCGCTGCAGGCTTCCCTGCGCGAGATCAACGAGATCGTCGGCGAAGAGATCGTCCGTTTCCGGCCCTACTCGCTCGAGGGCGACTCCGGTGCCCCGAGGCTTGATCCCACAAAATGAAAAAGCGCCCGTGACGTTAGTCAACGGGCGCAGGTCACTCGCGTTCATCCTTGATCGCTGGGGAGCCTTCCACGCTCCTCGAGCAACAGCTTCATCATACTCAAAAGCTGTATAAATGAACAGGTGTTAAGGATGACGAACAAACCGATCCTCCCATGGATGGGAGGCAAGCGCAGACTCGCCAAGCAGATCATTCCACTCTTCCAGGCGCACACCACCTATGTCGAGCCATTCTGTGGCGGGGCGGCCGTGTACTTCATGAAGGAGCCGAGCCAGGTCGAGGTCATCAATGATGTCCATGGCGACCTGGTGAACCTCTACCGGGTGGTCAAGCACCACCCCGATGAGCTGATCCGGCAGTTTCGGTGGAGCCTGGTCAGCCGGGAGGAGTACATGAGCCAGAAGCAGGTGGACCCGCGCCATCTCACCGATATTCAGCGGGCGGCTCGGTTCTTCTACCTCCAGAAGCTCGCCTTCGGGGGGAAGGTGCATGGGCAGTCCTTTGGAACCTCTGCGACCACCCCACCCCGTTTGAACCTACTCCGCCTGGAAGAGGACCTTAGCGAAGCCCACCTGCGTTTATCCCGCACTGTGGTTGAGCATCTCGACTGGGGGGAGTGCATGCGCCGCTACGATCGGCCGGGGACACTGTTCTATCTCGATCCACCGTATTGGGGTACCGCTGGCTATGGCAGTGAGTTCAGTCTCCAGGAGTACGATCGGATGGCGGAGCTGGCTCGCCACGCTCAGGGTCAGGTGGTGATCAGCGTCAACGACATTCCTGAAATGCGGCAGTCTTTCGACGGCCTCGTGATCCGCACCACGAAGATCAGTTACACCGTCGGCAGGCAGGCCACCGGAAAGCGCGGGGAGCTCATCATCAGCAATCGTTAACATGAGGCTTTCGTCGCCACCGCAGCCGCCCAGCAGGGCGGCTTTTTTGTTCCTGCTCGACAGACCAGGGCGACCCCGCCCCGGCCCGGCAGCGCCCCAGCGCGCGCCGTCGACACCCCGCCCCGCCTGCGCTCTAAATAATTTTGTTTTTATGCATATACGCACTATGGGCGCGGCCCGGCGGATGCGCTGCGCCATACTGGCCTAAGTACCTGTAGTGGCTTGCGTTTCTATGCGGATTCGACTGCAGGCAGGAGGTCCGTGGGTGATCGGCCCAATTTGAGAAGGTGAGGGGGGCTCGGAAAAAGGTAACATAGGTAACTTGGTCGATTTTTGCTTGTATCTATCTGATTTTATTGATTTCTACCGTTACCTTTAAAAGGTAACAAGAGGTACCGCAAAAGGTAACGGGCTTCTAAGCCTCTGATTTTAAAGGATAGAGAAATTTCTCTCTGTGACCTTTCAAAAAGGTAACGCATCACCTTTTCAGTACCTTTTTGTTACCTTTTGAACACCTGTTCGAATGACTTTTAAATCATTATCTTAGGTCGATTTTCGGGAACCCGTTACCTTTGTTACCTTTTTCCGAGACCCCCACGGATTCTAGGATTCCCCTCGCGCACGACGTGTGTGCACGCGTCGTACACGCACGAGCTAGTTCGCGGCAACAACAGGGTCAGCGAGGAAAAAAAGGAAAGTTTTTGGTAGAAATCTGGTACGGAATGGCGATAAAGGCGGGAGTGGCGGGGGTCAGCTCTAATCCATCATCGGCGCCACGGAGAAAGTACGGTCGAGCTGGGGCATCGGCATCATGGGGGTGTCGGTCGGGAAGGCGGTTATTCTACCAGTACGGGTCTATTTCTGGCCAATTCATGAGTGGCAACATCCAAGCACAGCCGACGATGGCATTGAGTCTTCTCTGACTCTGTGCGATGCGTGGTTCAGTACTCGCGTGGTGTGGCTATCTGAATTACCCCGTGTTTCGTAGTCATCTCCAGGTCTACAGTGATGGTTGGTTGTAGCTGGTTGGGTGATCTATGTGCGGCCGCTTCGCTCTCTATAGTTCTTGTCCCAGGCTCTCGGCCTCCCTGCGATTGCCGCTGGTGGAGGCGAGGGGACTGTCGCCACGCTACAACGTGTCGCCGGGGACCTGGATCACCGTGGTGCGCCATCCCGGCGATGAGGCGCCGCTGGTGATGGACGAGGTGTGGTGGAGCTATCGGCCGCACTGGGCGAAGGAGACGGCCCCCGAACCCATCAACGCCACCGTCGAGAAGGTGGCCACGTCAAACTACTTCCGTGGAGCCTTCGCTCATCACCGCTGCCTGGTGCCCGCGGATGGCTGGTACGAGTGGCTGCCGATCGACGGGAGAAAGCAGCCGCACTTCCTGTGCCGTGAGGATCGCGAGCCGATCTGGCTGGCGGGCATCTGGAGCGAGCGGCCGGATGGCAGGCCGGGCTGCGCCATTCTCACTGAGCCGGCCCGGGGCGTGGCCAGCGAGATCCATCCCCGCATGCCTCTGGCCTTGGATGAGGAGTGTCTGGCGCCGTGGCTCGACCCGCAACTGACCGAGCGCGAGACGCTCCGCCAGGTGGTGCATCACTTGCCTGCCGACAGGCTCACTCACTGGCCTGTGAGTACACGGGTGAACCGGCCCGGCAACGAGGGCGCCGAATTGCTGGAGCCGGCTCCTCATTGAGAGGATGGAGCCGGTCATAATGGCCGGTGTGGGACAAGCCGACACGCAGAAACAGAAACACCAAGGCCCGCATCAGCGGGCCTTGGTGCTCGACGTCTTGCGACGCGATAGGTCTGTCTGATCGGCGATCAGATGACTTCGATGTTCGAAGCCTGCAGGCCTTTCTTGCCTTGAACCACATCAAAGGAGACCTGCTGGCCGTCCTGGAGGGACTTGAAGCCGTCTGCCTTGATTTCTGAGAAGTGGGCAAAGAGGTCATCGCCACCGTCGGACGGGGTGATGAAGCCGAAGCCTTTTGCGTCGTTGAACCACTTGACTGTGCCAGTAGACATATTCTGTCTCCTTTCGCGCTATGCGCTTGTTACGAGTTACCGGGTAATGCCCCGAGTGCTAGTGGGTCAAACAAGGGGATATAACCAGACAACCGAAAGGATTCGACTACTACTGACAATATGCATCTTGCTAACCAACTGACAATACAGTGTCATGGATGACGGTCGGCGTCAATGCCTTGTGTGTTTTCCGTGCCTCCCGGCATGGCAGAGGAGGTGGCCGAGGACGCACCTGACATCTTTCGTCCATACTGACCGACGCCCAGCCTCATCAGAAGGAGCAGAGCATGAGTGGCAACCTTACCGAACACCAGGTGGAGCTGCTGTCCCGCGTGCTGCAGCACGGCGCAGTGCTGGCCTCGCCCTTCGGTCACCCGGGCGAGGATAGCTTGCTGGAGGAGGTGCTGGAGGACATCGATGCCCTGGAGGCCGAGGGGCTGATCACCGTCGACCGGGCGCGGGGCAGCGACGAGCCTGAGCGCATCACCTTGACCCAGGAGGGGTATGACGCCCTGGGCATGGCCTGAGGATGACCTCTCGCTAAACGCACGTAACGCGTCCTCGCACGCCCAAGGGGATTATCCCCAGGACGGGAGAGCGGCGGCTTGACCCTCATCACCCTGGAGCAAGACGCAATGTGCTATCCATGGGGTATCTAGAAGGAAGCAGAGCAGTGCCCTTTCGGCACTGCCGGCGATGACAGGAGGCGACGTCATGACGGATCGGAAGCAAAAACTGGAAGCGTTGCGCGACGAGCTGATCGATCGGTTCGAGCGCTACAAGGCCCACAAGGAGCAGCGGGGCGGTCCGCTGGACAAGGACATGGAGGACCAGTCCATCGAGCTGCAGAACGACGACGTAATCGAGGCCCTGCAGCAGGAGGCCGAGGACGAGCTTCGCCAGGCCATGCATGCACTCAAACGAATCGACGACGGCGAAGGCGATCTCTGCGAGCAGTGCGGCGAGCCCATCGATGCGCGCCGGCTGACGGCGGTACCCTACACCACGCTCTGTCGCGACTGTGCCGACCTGCGCTGAGCGGACGCGTCATGCCCGGGAATGATGATAGTCTGGTCTCCTATCGACTTGGCGGGAGGCATGCATGACGGCGTGGTATCGAGCAATGGGGACGGGCCTGATGCTGCTGTGGCTGGCCGGGTGCAGCGGTGGCGAGGAGGACGTGGCGTCTGAGCCTACCGAGACGGCCACCACCGCCGAGACCCGCGAGCCGGCGGAGACCTCGCCCGAGGCGCCCGAGGTGCCGCCCTTCGACCAGCCGGTGATGATCGATCTTTCGTCCACCCTGGGCAGCGACCGGCGCCTGACGGTGGAGGGTGAGACCAATCTGCCCGAGGCGACCCGCCTGCAGGTCTTGGTGGAGCGCGAGCTCAGCGGCGTGCGCTGGCGCGAACGTGTGTCGGTGGAGGCGGGCGGCTTCGAGGCCGGCCCCTTTGGGCCCGGGAGCGGGCTGCCGGATGGCGGCTACCGCGTCACGGTCGATGTGCAGGAGGGAAGCGTGCAGCCGCGATCAGTCCGTGAACGCCTGGGGGAGCAGAACGAGCATCTACGCGGGCCCCTGGTGCAGGAGTCACGTCACGGGCTGGGGCAGGTGGCTCGCTACCGTCAGCGCTTCCTGGTGGGCAGCGAGACGCGCCGCACCCTCGATAACGTTGAGGTACTGGAAGTGGAGTGATCCCTTACAGAGGCTGGACGCGCCAGTGGGCCACCAGCTTGCCGACCAGCCGGCAGGCCGGGGTCCAGGGCATGGTCTCGTCGCTGTGCTCGCTCTGGAATATCAGCTCCCCGGTGGGGCTCTGGTCAACCCGGCGGATGGCCAGGGTGCCGTCATCGTCGATCAGGTAGAGCCCGGGCTCACGGAAGATGTCGCTGGGGGCGATGGCGACCAGGTCTCCCTCGACAAGGAAGTCGAAGTGCTCCCCCGGGGCGGGAGTGACCAGGTGGCAGTCGCCGTCCCAGCGCTGACCAGGCACCATCTCGATTGGCAGGTCGATGCCTTTCTGCCGGCCATCCTGCCAGGGCAGCGGTGGGTGGCTGCGCAGGTAGAGTGGCGAGGCCTGGGTGCCCGCTTCCTCGAGCAGACGTGACAGCGGACAGTTCAAGGCCTGGGCCAGGGCTACCAGCCGCTCGTGGCCGATCTGCCGGATGGCGCCGGATTCCCAGTAGGAGATGGTCACATCGGACACCCCGACCCTGCGCGCCAGGGCCGCCTTGTTGAGGTCGGCCTCCAGCCGAAGTTCCTTGATCCGAGGACCGAGTGTATCCATTTCAGCATCCTGTGGAATGAATGAGGCGTGTGATCTTCTGCGATCGATTTTTACGGTGCAAGTGCAGCCATCAACGGTAATTCCGCTCTAATCTGCTGGCGAGCGGTCTCGCCACCGGGGCTCACCAGGTCACGGGCTCGCCGGCCCAGTCGAGGAAGGTACCGCTCTGCTCGGGCCCGCAGTCGTTCAGTACTGCCAGCAGTCGTTCGGCCACGAACGCCGCCGTGAACAGCTTCTCCGCCGGGACTCGCGACTGAAAGGGTTTTGACAAGGCGGTATCGGTGGTGCCCGGGTGCAGGCAGGTGACGCTGACCTGGGGATTGAGGCGGCGCAGTTCCACGGCGGCGGTCTTCAGCAGCATGTTGTGGGCGGCCTTGCTGGCCCGGTAGGCGTACCAGCCGCCCAGCCGGTTGTCGCCGATGGAGCCGACCCGTGCCGAGAGGCTTGCGACCAGCGCCGGATGGCGCCCCTTGAGGCCAGGCTGCAAGGTCTTGAGCAGCAATGCCGGGATGATCGCATTGACATGGTAGAGCCGGCTCATGGCTTCGGCGTCCAGGTCGTCGAGCTTCTTCTCGGGGCCGATGCCGAGACGCTCGTCGTGCAGCATGCCGATGGCATTGAACACCAGGTGCAGTGGGGCGGCGCCCAGGGCCTGCTCCAGGGCCACGTGGCCCTCCGGCTCGCTGACGTCCAGGGCGAGGGACTCGAAGCGAGGGTCAGGATGCAGGTGGCCGGTGCGGCTGACGCCGATCACCCGGCCGGGTCGGTCGCTTTCCAGCAAGGCATCGATGACGGCGCGGCCGATGCCGCCGGAAGCGCCGGTGACCAAGGCCGTGAAGCCATCGGGAAGTCGCGAGAGCATGAGGATCCTTGTGTGGGCGGTATTGCCTCAAGCATGGACCACGACGCGGGGGAATGATTCCCGGCCACGGCTGCCCGGCGCCAGCCAGGTGCGTATAATGCGTGGCATTCGCCCTCTCGGGAGGGCAGGCCCCACACCCTCGACAGGACCAAGGACGACATGACCGTACGTACTCGTATTGCGCCGTCACCCACCGGCGACCCCCACGTGGGCACCGCCTATATCGCCCTGTTCAACCTCTGTTTCGCTCGCCAGCACGGCGGCCAGTTCATCCTGCGCATCGAGGACACCGACCGTGTGCGTTCGACCCCCGAGTCCGAACAGATGATCCTCGACTCGATGCGCTGGTTGGGGCTGGAGTGGGACGAGGGTCCCGATGTGGGCGGCCCTCATGGCCCGTATCGTCAGAGCGAGCGCGGCGACATCTACGGGGAGTATGCTCGTCAACTGATCGAGGCCGGCCATGCCTTCAAGTGCTACCGCACCAGCGAGGAGCTCGATGAGCTGCGTGAGCAGCGCAAGGCCGCCGGCATGCACCTGGCCCTCAAGCCCGCCGACCTCGCCTTGCCGGAAGAGGAGCAGGCGCACCGCGAGCGGTCGGGCTGGCCCCATGTGGTGCGCATGAAAGTCCCCGCCACCGGCAGCTGCGTGGTCGATGACATGCTGCGTGGTGTGATCGAGGTCGACTGGGCCCAGGTGGATGCCCAGATTCTGCTCAAGTCCGACGGCATGCCGACCTATCACCTGGCCAATGTGGTCGATGACCATCTGATGGGCATCACCCACGTGCTGCGTGGCGAGGAGTGGATCAACTCGGCGCCCAAGCATCAGCTGCTCTATGAATATTTCGGCTGGGAGATGCCGCAGCTTTGCCATATGCCGCTGTTGCGCAATCCCGATAAGTCCAAGCTCTCCAAGCGCAAGAACCCGACGTCCATCAATTACTATCAGCGCATGGGCTTCCTGCCCCAGGCGGTGATCAACTACCTGGGTCGCATGGGCTGGTCGATGCCCGACGAGCGTGAGAAGTTCAGCCTGGACGAGATGATGAGCCATTTCGATATTCAGCGCGTGTCGCTGGGCGGGCCGGTGTTCGACCTGGAGAAGCTGACCTGGCTCAACGGCGTCTATATTCGTGAAGAGCTCGACGACAAAGCCTTCCTCAAGGCGCTGATGGAGTGGGCCTTCAACGAAGAGTACGTCAGCCAGATTCTGCCCCAGGTGCGCCCACGGGTGGAGACGCTCTCCCAGGTGGCGCCCCTGGCCGGCCACTTCTTCTCGGGCTTGCCAGCCATCGAGGAGGAGAGCTTCGACGAGATCAAGCTCTCCCGCGAGGAACTGCTCAAGCTGCTGCAGTTCCTTGTGTGGCGCTTCGAGGGCGTTCCGGCCTGGCACAAGGCGGCGTTGCTGGAGGAGGTCAAGACGCTGGCCAGCCACTTCGAGCTGAAGATGAAGGCCTTCCTGGCCCCGGTGTTCATCGCCATCACCGGCTCCAGTTCGAGCACCTCGGTGATGGATGCCATGGCGATCCTGGGCTCCGACATGACCCGGGCGCGCCTGCGCCATGCCATCGAGGTGCTGGGTGGCGTCTCCAAGAAGCAGGCCAAGCGCTTCGAGAAGGAATACAGAGAGCTGTAAAGCCCCTTCGGGGAGCGGTAAGCTGTAAGGCAACCTTAGTCCCATGCCGGGTGACCGGAAGCAGCCTCTTTGCTTACGGCTTACGGCTTACGGCTTACGGCTCCGGACGAAGTCCGGGAAGGGGTT
>NZ_JAVLBC010000142.1:0-8227 GCF_031581305.1 Halomonas sp. | reverse complement strand
GCAACATCCTGCTCGGCGCTCGGCGCTCGGCGCTCGGCGCTCGGCGCTCGGCGCTTAGATCGTGAATTCCGGCAGCTTGTGCTCGACCCGGGCCAGCTTGAGGTGCGCCACCTTCGGCAGGCCGTTCTCGAAGGGCGGGAAGTCTTCGCCCTGGATCAGCGGCGACAGATACTGTCGACAGGCCTCGGTGATGCCGAAGCCGTCCTCGCGGATGAACTCGCGCGGCATGAACTTCTCCCGGTTGGCCACCTCGGCCAGCGGGGCCGCCTCGATGCGCCACTCGTAGGGGGTTTCGCTGACGCGCTTGATCGTCGGCATCATGGCGTTCTTGCCCCCGATGGCCAGTTCCACGGCCTTCTCGCCCACCGCGTAGGCCTGCTCGACGTCGGTCTTCGAGGCCAGGTGGCGAGCGGCCCGCTGCAGGTAGTCAGCCACGGCCCAGTGGTACTTGTAGCCCAGGTCCTGCTTGACCATGCCAGCCAGGGTCGGTGCTACGCCGCCCAGCTGGCGGTGGCCGAAGGCATCGGTGTTGCCGGAGTCGGCGAGGAAGGTGCCGTCCTCGTAGCGCGCGCCCTCGGAGACCACGATGACGCAGTAGCCGTACTTCTTGACCGATTCCTCCACTCGCGCCATTACCCTGGCGCGGTCGAAGTGCACCTCGGGGAAGATTACCAGGTGGGGCGGCTCGCCCTCACCCTGGCCGGCCAGGGCCCCGGCGGCAGCGATCCAGCCGGCGTGGCGTCCCATTACCTCGAGCACGAACACCTTGGTGGAGGTGGCGCACATCGAGGCGATGTCCAGCGAGGCCTCCAGGGTCGAGGTGGCGATATACTTGGCCACGCTGCCGAAACCCGGGGAGTTGTCGGTGATCGGCAGGTCGTTGTCCACCGTCTTGGGCACGTGAATGGCCGTCAGCGGATAGCCGAGCTTCTCGGAAAGCTGCGAGACCTTGAGGCAGGTATCGGCGCTGTCGCCGCCGCCGTTATAGAAGAAGTAGCGGATGTCATGGGCCTTGAAGACCTCGATCAGCCGCTCATACTGGGCGCGGTGGGTCTCGATGTCCTTGAGCTTGTAGCGACAGGAGCCGAAGGCCCCCCCGGGCGTATGGCGCAGCGCCGCGATGCTCTCGTCGGACTCCTGACTGACGTCGATCAGATCCTCGGTGAGGGCGCCAATGATGCCGTTGTGGCCGGCATAGACCTTGCCGATCCGGTCCGGATGGCGGCGGCAGGCTTCGATCACACCGCAGGCGCTGGCGTTGATCACGGCGGTGACGCCGCCGGACTGGGCGTAGAAGGCGTTGTGCTGGGCCATGGGGCTTACCTGTTCCTGATCACATCGAGGGTTCCAAAAGCCCGTGAGTCTAGCCGAAAGTGGCATGGGCTGCACCCGGGCCCTCTGGGGTCAAACCCCGGCGGTGGGCGATATTGCTGGATAAGCACGCCATGACGGGCCTGGCGGCATGGCCGGGGTCTGACCCCAGAGGGGCTCAACGGACGCTGGCGGCTGGAGCGCGGCGAGGGGGGCATGCTAGTCTCGCGCAGACCTTGCTGCGGCCAGCGGCGCAACGAGTTCCCGGAGAACGCATGCACCTTCATATCCTCGGCATCTGCGGCACCTTCATGGGCAGCCTGGCGCTGCTCGCCCGCGAGCTGGGCCACACCGTCAGTGGCTCGGATGCCAATGTCTATCCGCCCATGAGCACCCAGCTCGAGGAGGCGGGCATCGCCCTGCGCGAAGGGTACTCGGCGGACAACCTCGCGCCGCGCCCGGACCGGGTGGTGATCGGCAATGCCCTCTCCCGTGGCAATCCCGAGGTCGAGGCGGTCCTGGACGAGGATCTCCCCTACATCTCCGGCCCCCAGTGGCTGGCCGAGGAAGTGCTCCCCGGACGGCGGGTAATCGCCGTGGCCGGCACCCATGGCAAGACCAGCACGGCCAGCATGGCGGCCTGGCTGCTGGAGTCGGCGGGGCTCGCCCCGGGGTTCCTGATCGGCGGGGTGCCGCGCAATTTCGGCATCTCGGCGCGGCTTGGCGCCCACGACGCCCCCTTCGTGGTGGAAGCCGACGAGTACGATACGGCCTTCTTCGACAAGCGCTCGAAGTTCGTCCACTACCGCCCCGAGATCGCCATCCTGGGGAATCTGGAGTTCGATCACGCCGACATCTTCGACGACCTGGACGCCATCGAGCGCCAGTTCCACCACCTTGTACGTACCGTTCCCGGACGGGGTCGCCTGCTGGTCGCCGACGGCGAGCCGGCACTGGACCGGGTGCTGGCGAGGGGCGCCTGGACCCCGGTGGTGCGTTTCGGCGAGGCATCCGACAGCCCCTGGCGGCTGGTACTCGAACGCGAGGATGCCTCGCGTTTCCGGGTGATCCATGAGCGCCACGATGGCGACGTCGAGGTGAACGAGGATGCGGTGGTCGACTGGGCGCTGACCGGTGCCCACAACGCGCGCAACGCCCTGGCCGCCCTGGCCGCGGCTCACGCCTGCGGTGTCGACCTGCCCCGCGGTTGTGCGGCCCTGTCGCGTTTCGCGACGCCCCGACGGCGCCAGGAGCTGCGTGGCGAGGTGGCAGGGATCGAGGTCATCGACGACTTCGCCCACCACCCCACGGCGATCGCGGCCACCCTTGAGGGGCTGCGGGCCGCGACGCCGCGAGGGCGTCTGCTGGCGGTGATCGAGCCGCGTTCCAACACCATGCGGCTGGGAACGCTGCGCGACCGGCTGGCGGCAAGCGTCGCCGCCGCCGATGCCGCCTACTGGTTTCAGCCGCCGGGACTGGACTGGTCGCTGTCACCGGTGCTTGAGGCGAGCCCGGTGCCGGCCCGCCTGCTCGACGACCTTGATGGCCTGGTGGCGGCCCTGGTTGCCGAGGCACGGCCACTGGACCGTATCGTGGTGATGTCCAATGGCGGCTTCGGTGGTATCCACGAGAAGCTGCTGGCGGCGCTGGAGGTGGCCCATGCCGACTGAGCTGCGTGACCCGGTCACGGTGGCCCTGACCGGCGCCTCCGGGGCCCAGTACGGTCTGCGGCTGATCGAGGCGCTGGTGGCGGCCGAGCATCAGGTCTGGGTGATGATCTCCAAGGCCGCCCATCTGGTGATCGCCACCGAGACCGATGTCGAGTTACCGGCGAATCCTGCCCGCCTGACCGAGGCCCTCGGCGAACGCAGCGGGGCGGTCCCCGGGCAGATCCGCTGCTTCAGTCGTGAGGACTGGATGGCGCCGGTCGCCTCGGGGTCCGGCGCGCCCTCGGCCATGGTGATCTGTCCCTGCAGCACCGGCACGCTTTCGGCAGTTGCCACCGGCGCCAGCAACAACCTGATCGAGCGCGCCGCCGACGTGGCGCTCAAGGAGCGGCGCCGGCTGATCCTGGTGCCCCGCGAGGCGCCCTTCTCGGCGATCCACCTGGAGCACATGCTCGCCCTGACCCGCATGGGGGCGGTGATCCTGCCCGCCGCGCCAGGCTTCTATCACCAGCCGACGTCGGTAGACGACCTGGTCGACTTCATCGTGGCGCGGATCCTCAATCAGCTGGGTATCACCCATGACCTGATGCCCCGCTGGGGGGACCCGGCTTCGCCGGGAGCTTGAAGCCATAAGCTTGAAGCGGGAAGACAAAACGGCCCCGGGCGGCGACCAGCAGTAGGGGGCGCTTCACAGCCAATTGACATGGAGGTTTCGCGAATGGTCAGCCTGGCCCTGCTGTCGGTGTTCGTGCCGACCTTCCTGCTGGTCTCGCTCACGCCCGGCATGTGCATGACCCTGGCCATGGTGCTGGGCATGACCCAGGGCGTGCGGCGCACCCTGTGGATGATGGCGGGCGAGCTGGTGGGCGTGGGCCTGGTGGCCTTCGCCGCCGGTGCCGGCGTGGCGGCCCTGATGCTGCGCCAGCCCGAGCTCTTCGCACTGTTCAAGTGGCTGGGCGGCGCCTATCTCGGCTACCTGGGCGTGATGATGTGGCGCTCGCGGGGGCGCATGGCCATTCCCCTGACGCTGGAAGCGGCACCGCCCGCCGCCCGTGGCCAGCTGGCTCTGCAGGGATTGGTCACCGCCGTGGCCAATCCCAAGGGCTGGGCCTTCTTCATGGCCCTGCTGCCGCCCTTCCTGGATGCCTCTCGCCCGTTGATCATCCAGCTGGTGGCGCTGATCGCGGTGATCCTCTGCATTGAATTCCTCTGCCTGCTGCTCTATGCCACCGGCGGACGCACCCTGCGCCGGCTGCTCGGTGAGAGCGACAACGTGCGGCTGCTCAATCGCGTCGCCGGCACCCTGATGGTCGGCGTGGGGCTCTGGCTGGCCCTGGGGTGACCCGGCCTCCGGCCGGGAGCTGTAAGCGATAAGCTTTAAGCTGTAACGAAAACCCTGGTCGTGAGTCTGGGAGACGAGATCCTGGCTTACGGCTTACGGCTTACGGCTTCCAGCTTCCAGCTTACACCGGCGGCAGCCAGACGATCCGGGCTGCAACCAACACCAGCGAGGCGACACCCAGCAAATGCCAGGGGCAGGGACCGAGGCGTGGGCGGGGCTGCCGCTGCCAGGCCAGCTGGACCAGGGCGCAGACCACCAGGCCGAGCAGGGCACCGCCGATCAGATCGCTGAGCCAGTGCACCCCGATCAGCAGGCGTGACAGGGCCATCGGCAGAATCACGGCGATGGCGGCCCAGTAAGCCAGAAAGCGCCGGCCGTGAGGCAGCTCACGGCTGGCGAAGGCCGCCGCCATGCCGAACAGCACCACGGCGGTCGAAGTGTGGGCGCTGGGATAGGAGAGAGAATCGGCCAGGTGGGCCGGCGTCTCCGGTCGTGCCCGCCCGATGGCCGCCTTGAGCAGGGTGTTGAGCAACGCGATGCCGAGGAGCCCGCCGGCGATGTGCCAGAAGGCCGGCCACTGGCGTCGCCACAACAGCCAGGCCGCCCAGGGCAGACAGAGGGCGAGCACGCCCAGCAGGTCGCCGGCCTCGGCCATCAACTGCCCGAAGGCGGCCAGGCCCGGCAGTGATAGTCCCTTCAGCAGTTCCGCGAGACGCAGGTCCATGACCAATGGCCCCTCGAGCTGGATCACCACCAGGGTCCAGGCCGACAGGGACGCGAGGGAGAGGAGCAGCAGCAGCCAGGAGGCCAGGGGCGGCTCCTCCTCATGGGGCGGGGCAAGCAGCCGCCAGAGGCGCCTGCCCAGCGGCGTTCGCCGCGACAGCCAGGCGAAGCCACGGTAGGCGAGCCCGTCGCGGGTCACCAGGTGGCGGCACCAGGAGAAGGTCACGGCGAGGATGACCACCAGCACGCCCAGGGCGACCAGCCAGGGCTTGAGCCCCTCGGGGAGATCCAGCAGCTGCTGCCAGGTCTGTCCCAGCAGGTAGCCCGGCAGCACATAGGTCGGTGCCCAGATAAGTGCCGAGCCCAGGTTGGCCCAGGTGAAGGTCCGGGGTGACATCCTCAGCATGCCGGCGATCAGCGGTACCACGGGCCTTACCGGGCCCACGAAGCGGCCCAGGAACACCGACAGCGGGCCGTGGCGCTGAAAGAAACGGGCGCCCCGCGCCAGCCACTCGGGATGTCGTGACAGCGGCCACAGGGCAGTCACCCGCTCGCGTTGGGTATAGCCGAGCAGGAAGCTCAGGCCGTCGCCGACCACTGCGCCGATAAAGGCGGCGACCAGCACCGGGCTCACGGACAGGTCCTGGTGTCCCGCCAGCGAGGTGGCGGCGGTCATCAGCACCACGCCCGGCACCAGCAGCCCCACCAGCGCCAGGGATTCCGCCAGGGCGATGGCGGCGATGATCAGCAGCAACAGCCCCGTCGAGGGCGCCAGCTGGAAGAGAGTATCGGCGATGCTCAAGGGGTGCTCCGTTGCCTTGGCGTGCGTTGGGTGGCGTGCCGGTCAGCCATCGGCCAGCGACTGACTGACGGCCTGCAGGCGCCGCTCGAATTGCTGCCAGGCCTCTCCCGGGCGCGGTCGGCAGAGCCGCAGTCGCGCCTCCATCGGGCCGGTCTCCATCAGCGTGGCCTGTTCGAGGGCCTGGCCGAGTCGCTGCTGCACCAGCAGGGCGCCGCTCTCGGTAGTGTCCGGGAGCACTAGCCAGAAATCCGCCGGGCCCTCCCGGCCCAGGATGTCATGGTCGCGGCTGCGGCTGACGACGGTCTGGCAGAGGCATTCCAGCAGGGCCTGTCGCGCCCGGGTCCCGAACTGCTCTCCCGCCATTTCCCACTGGGGCAGGTGAATCAGTACCACGGCCAGCGGCTGGCCCAGCAGGGTGGCGCGCTCGGCCTCGCCGGCCAGCCGCTCGTGCAGGGTCTCACGGCCCACTGCCGGGCATTCGGGGTCGCGAGGGTCGGTGGCCCTCAGCAGGGCGTGCTGGCGGACCTGCTCCCAGGGGATCAGGGCCGTCACGACCACCAGTGTCAGATAGCCCAGCAGCATGTCTCGGTCGAGCAGGCCATTGCCGAGCAGTGCCAGCCACACCGGCGCCAGTGCCAGGTTGAGCAGCATGGCCGGGCCCAGCGGCAGCAGCAACAGGGTGAGGACCGGCGGTAGCCCCATCCAGAGCGATGGCAGCCCCGACTGCCGAGGCAGTTCGACGGCGATCAGCAGGTAACCGCAGATCAGTACCAGATAGGCGGCCAGCCGCGAGTGATCCTCACGCGTCATGCTCAGCAGGGTGGCCACCAGCATCAGCAGCGCGAGAGCAGCAGGGAGGGGAATGCGCGCGTACTCGCCCATCAGGTAGAGCCACAGGGCCATGCCCAGCAGCAGCAGCGCGCCGCTGGCGTACCATGCCGCGTACAGTCTCAGGAATCGGTAACGATGTTCAGGCATCGGCCGCTTCTCCCGAGGCCTGGAGGCCTGCCGACTGCCGGGCCAGGGCCTGTCGCTCCGCCTCAAGCGATACCAGGTCGGACAGGGCGGCCGCCCGGCCCGGTCCCCTGATCTCGAGGTGTCGCCATAGCGCTTCGCGACGCTCCTCGGCCTCGCGGCGGTTGCGGCTGATCAGTATCACGGCCAGGGTCTGCGGGTCGAGGCGGTAGCAGGGCTCGAAGCTGTGGGTCAGCCGGCAGAGCCGATGGGCCAGTGACCAGCAGCGGTGTCGCGGGGTGTGCAGCAGCAGCAACTCGGTATACGCGTCCTCGCGCTGGCTGCGCCCACGCTCGAGGACGAGATCATCGGCCAGCCTGTCACCGGGCCAGAGCGCCAGTCCGGGAACCAGGCGGGCTCGTCGCAGGGTGGTCTGGCGTAGCGCCCGCAGGTCGAGGGCCCGGGAGAGCCCCAGCAGCATCAGGGTCACGAGCAGCAGGCCGGCCAGGGCCCACTGCTCGAGGCCCAGCAGCTCGCGCAGCGGCCACCAGGTGGCCAGGGCCAGCAGGGCCTCGAGCAGCAGAATCCAGCGGGGCTGGGGGAGCATCAGCAGCACCGCCCAGGCCCACAGCCAGGTGACGTGCCGCTCCGGGTCCACCCACAGCAGGGCAGCGAGCAGCAGGCCGGGCAGCAATTGCCACGGGACCGTGGCGGGGCGGCGATGGTTGAAGGCGAGCAGCAGCGCGGTGATGGCCAGCCAGGCCCCGGCCAGCCACAGCAACAGGGCCTCGGTCAGGGTGGTCGTGTCGATGGCCATCAAGGCCAACAGCACTGCCGCGACCAGCAGGTTACCGCGCAGCAGCCCGACTTTGTACTTGGTCTGCATGGTGGCTTACTATGATTCCCTTCCCGATTTACGGCACAGTATAACGCCAGCATCGCCCTTGTCGCGGCGGCGCCGGCCCCAGGAGACACGCATCGGCATGACAGCTCAAGCCTCCCGCTCTGACCACGACTCCGCGATCCCCGATACCGGCGACGTCGACGCCTACATGCAGCGCCTGGGGCAGGGCGCCCGCGAGGCGGCCACGCGCATGCGCCGCGTTGACACCGCGGCCAAGAACGCCGCCCTGCTGGCCATGGCCGAGCACCTCGATCAGGCTCGCAGCGAGGTGCTGGCGGCCAACGCCCGCGACCTGGCCCGGGGGCGCGAGAGCGGCCTGGAGGCGGCCCTGCTCGACCGCCTGGCCCTGGACGACGCGCGCCTCGATGCCATGATCGAGGGGCTCTCCCAGGTGGCCGCCCTGCCGGATCCGGTCGGCGAGATCGACGGCCTGCGCTCGCGCCCCAGCGGCATCCAGGTCGGCCAGATGCGCGTTCCCCTCGGGGTCATCGGCATCATCTACGAGTCGCGGCCCAACGTCACCC
>NZ_JAVLBC010000329.1:0-1689 GCF_031581305.1 Halomonas sp. | reverse complement strand
CAAACACCAATGAAGACTCAGGCTACATTTTAAAAATTTTCGCTTTAGTTTATCATCTGCCGCTACTACATATTCAGTATAGGTTAAGGTTCCCCAAACGGCCAGAAGCAGACGTCCAGCACATCCTGAATGAGGTGTGACGCTTCTTAGCGTTAGCTGCATCGCCTTTGTAAGGTGCCGAGTCTCGGATGTTCAGCTGAGCTCAGGATAAAGCCCGGTATACCCAACTCCTTAGCCTCGGTGCAACAATGGCTCGAGGTGCTGTCGATAGAGTTGGACGAGATCTATGCCAAACCCCGCAATGTTGGGCTGAAGAAGCAAGACATTGCTTTGAACTTCCTTGGCAGTTACAATTTCGCGATAAGTGACCTCGACGTAGAGGTTGTTCTTTCTAATGCGGTCTTCCATGCATTGGTCAAGCCGCTCCTTGATCTGTTTTTTCATGCCTTCATTATGCAGCGATTGGGAAATTCGGGTGATTGACGAGTCGTAAAGTGAAGAGACTTTATCCCTCTCCTGAAACGAACGCTCTTGATACGTGGTCATCGCAAACGTAATAGGATCCTCCTTATTCTCCGAGATCAACCCGGCTAATTCATGAGGCCGACCTAAAAACGAAGATGGCGAGTGGTTTTCTCTTGTAGAATCAGGATGTTCCTGGCAGAACACGATTCAAGAGGACCACTCGCCATGGGTGAAAGCCTATCCACCTGGACGCCCTCGTGCAACGGCTCTGTCCGTGTCGAGCTGAGCGGCCAGCGCACCACCAGCGACAGCGGCGCTCTGCTGCTGCGTGAAGCCCTCGACAACAGCGGCGTGATCGAGGCGCTGGAGGACAACCTGGTCGATCCGCGCCATCCGCTGCGCATCCGTCATTCGCTGGCCAGCCAGCTTCGCACTCTGGTGCTGCAGCGCGCGATGGGCTGGATCGATCTCAGCGATACCGACACGCTGCGACGTGACCCGCTCTGGCAGCTGGCCTCCAGCGATGCACGAGGGATGACGCCCCTGGCCCAGGACCGGCCGTCTCAAGCCACGCTGTCGCGGCTGCTGACCTGCCTCGGGCGCAACGACAACATCGATGCCGTGCACGAAGGCCTGCTGCGGCTGGTGGTCTGGCGCCTGACGTCGCTGAAGAACGGCGAGCGCCCCAAGCAGTTGACCCTGGACATCGACGGCCTGCCGATCGAGGTCCACGGCCACCAGGGCGGCTCGGCCTATCATGGCCTGTACGGCGCACGGATCTATTCGCCGCTGGTCGCCTCGCTGGCCGAAACCGGCGACATGGTCGGCGGCCTGCTGCGCGAGGGCAACGCCGGCCCGGCCGAGAACGCCGACACCTGGATCCCGCATCTGGTACGACGACTCAACGAGAGCACCGGCGCCCAGGTTCGGGTGCGCATCGATGCTGGGTTCACCGACAACGCGACGCTGGAGGCCCTGGAAGATCGCGACATCGAGTACCTGGGCCGACTGCGCAGTCACACCGGCCTGCAGCAGCTGGCGGCACCGCACCTGAAGCGGCCACCAGGCCGGCCACCCGAGCAGCCTCGCGAGTGGTGCCACGACCTGGAGTACCAAGCCGGTTCCTGGCCGACGCCGCGGCGCGTGGTGCTGGTGGTGCAGGAACGCCCCGATGACCTGTTGCTACATGCCTTCTTCCTGGTCACCAACCTCGGCAAGTTCGAC
>NZ_JAVLBC010000141.1:0-8294 GCF_031581305.1 Halomonas sp. | reverse complement strand
GGCTCTACGAGCCCACCGCGGGGCGCATCCTGCTCGACGGCAGTGACCTGCGCGACTGGGAGGTCCAGGCGCTACGCCGGCGCATCGGGGTGATCTTCCAGGACTTCGTGCGCTACCAGATGAAGGTGGGCGAGAACCTCGGGGCCGGTGACGTCGCCGCCTTCACCGACGAGGCCCGCTGGCAGGCGGCCGCCCGCCGCGGTCTGGCCGACGAGTTCATCGCCGGGATGCCCGGCGGCTACCACACTCAGTTGGGACGCTGGTTCAAGGGCGGCCAGGAGCTCTCGGGCGGCCAGTGGCAGAAGATCGCCCTGTCGCGGGCCTACATGCGCGAGGGCGCCGACATCCTGGTACTCGACGAGCCCACCGCGGCCATGGACGCCGCGGCCGAGGCGGCCGTCTATGCCGACTTCCGCGAGCACAGCCGCGACCGCATGACCATTCTGATTTCGCATCGCTTCTCGACGGTGCGTGCCGCCGACTGGATCCTGGTGATCGACGGCGGCGAGATTCTCGAGCAGGGTGACCATGAGCGCCTGATGGCTGCCAACGGCCGCTATGCCCGTCTTTTTCGGCTTCAGGCCAGGGGCTACCGCTGAGCCGGCCACGGCGCCACGTGGTCAAGACAGCGGCCACGCTACCAGTTCAGGGGGCGATCGAGAGCTGACAGCAAGGTGGCGTCGCGCTGGTAGATGTCCGGCCGGAAGACCAGCTCACCACCCTCGCCCGGGTGCACCGTCCAGTAGTGCAGGATCACCGGCACGGGACGCGCCAGGTAGATGTTGCGGGTCGCGCCCTCGGCGACCAGCGAGGCCACATGGGCGGGGGTGCCGGTATCGTCGAAGAGGTGCTGGGCCAGTTCGAGCACCCCCTGCACGCGGATGCAGCCCGAGCTGAAGGCCCGCTGCTCGCTGGCGAAGAGTCCCTGGGCCGGCGTGTCATGCAGGTAGACGAGGTGATCGTTGGGAAAGCGCAGCACCACCCGCCCCAGGGCATTCTGTGGACCGGCGCGCTGGCGAAGGATGACGTTGCCGGGCTGCCACCAGTCGACTTCTCTCGGATCGAGACGCCGACCGGAGGGACTGAGCACCATGAGGTCATGCTCCCGCAGGTAGCCGAGGTCGCGCCGCACCTTGGGCAGTACGTCCTCGCGCAGGATCGTCGGTGGCACCGTCCAGGTGGGGTTGAGGGTCAGGTGGGTGATCGCCGAGCGCAACGAGGGGGTACGGCGATAGGGCCGCCCCACCACGATGCGCGAGCGCCAGACGTCACCGTCGGGACGAAAGTAGCTGATCCGGTAGCCGGCGATGTCCACCAGCACGAAGGAGTCCGGCAGCCCATGGAGCAGCCAGCGGGCGCGCTCCAGGTTGACCCGAATCTGGGCGATGCGCTCGCCCACCGGCACATTCAGGGCCTCCCGGGTCCGGGGACCGACGATGCCGTCCACCTCGAGCAAGTGGCGGCGCTGGAAACGTTCCACGGCCGCCACCAGAGTGTCATCGTAGCGGCGCGGCTCTGCGGCGTCCGACTCGGTCACGGCAAAGAGGTCGGCCGCCATCACCTCCAGCTCGCCGATGATCGCCAGGCGCTCGCGCAGCAGCGGTACATCGTCATGGAGGTCACCCGGCCGCAACGGCTGCTGCCGGAGCGGGAGCCTCGGCCAGCCGCCCTGCCGCTCGATATGGCGATAGCGGGCCAGCCCTGCTCGCAGACGCTCATAGGGGGCAGCCGAAGGACGCGCCAGGGCGAAGGCCTGTTCAAAGCGCTGGGCATCCACCGCCTGCGACACCGCGGCCAGATCCAGGGGTGGAGCATCGATGGGCACCTCCCAGTCCGGATCGATGCGGTGGGGATCCACCTTGCCGCGCTGGAGATGACGCAGGGCCGTCAGCAGGACACGGCTGGCCTGCAGGTCGAAACGTGCCCGGGAGGCCGGTGTCTGCCCTTCTGCCTGCACCTGGCGATGTCCCGCCACCAGCACATCCGGCCGGTAGTCCTGCGGGGTCAGGCCATCGGCCTCCAGCCTTCGCAGAGCCGCGGCAAAGCCAGTGACGCTCTCGGCCTCCTGCCAGGCGGGCCGCCCGTCACGGGCGGCATAGAAGACTCGCAGGCTGTCCTCCTCCTCGGCAAGCCGCTCGGCCAGGGCGCCGACCACGGCAGCGTCCCTCTCCTCGGCAACGACCCCGGCACTCATCAAGAGCATCATGACCACCCCAAGAAGCAGCGGTTTCATTCCTTTGACTGAGGGCATGGGTCCTGGCTCCTGCGTTGAGAATTTGGTCTGGTCATCGTGTTTTACCTCGTCATAATAGTGCCCGACATGACGCCGCAGGGAAGCCGGCCCCTTTTTCGCGTGATCGCCCTGCCGTCCGGGAATGCCCGACGACCGGGCCACACATGCCACACGATAGGTTCCCGAATGCCGACACCCTTCCTGAATCGATGGATTTCCGGCACCGCCCTCTGCAGCACGTTGCTTCTGGGAACGCCGGCCGCCCTGGCCAGCGACGACTTCCTGTCCCAGGCCTACAAGCCGGATACGCTACGCCAGCTAACGCTAGACCAGACTCTGACCCAGTTGGCGCCCGATGCCGACCCTCGAGTCATGCGCCTGGCGGCCCGTGCCCTATCCTGCGCCGACCCGGACGCCGAGCGCCTGGCGGTGATCGACTTCTCGCTGCCCTCCACCGAGCCCCGCCTCTGGGTCTTCGACCTGCAGCGCCGCCAGCTGTTGTTCGAGGAACTGGTCTCCCACGGCCAGGGCTCAGGCAACACCATGGCCGAGACCTTCTCCAACACCCCGGATAGCCACCAGTCCAGCATCGGCCTGTTCCGCACCAAGAACAGCTATCAGGGCAGCAACGGCTACTCGCTCCGCCTGGAGGGCCTCGAGCCCGGCGTCAACGACCTAGCCTACCAGCGCGCCATCGTCATTCATGGCGCCGACTATGTCAGTGAGGCCTTCATCGAGCAGACCGGCCGCCTCGGCCGCAGCTATGGCTGCCCGGCGGTTCGCCAGGAGGTCACCGCGCCGCTGATCGACAGCATCAAGGAGGACCAGTACCTCTTCACCTACTATCCCGATCCGGAGTGGCTGGCGAGCTCGAACTTCTTTCACTGCGACCGGGATGAGGCGCAACTGGCCCTGAACTGATCCGCATCCTGCCATGGTGCCACCGAGAGCGACACCATGGCAGGGTACCTTGGCTCCCTTCTGTACCGCCGCCGGGGCTCCGGCTGATGCCCCGAGACCCACCGCTTACTCAACATATTGATATTCCTTGATTCCCGATAATCGGGGCGACTCTTCGACAGGGTGCCTTGTCTCAACGGGAAGTCACCGGTCACGATGCCCGGAAGCCGCGACACCGGCGACACCCCCGGGGAAGCGAGGTTGCGTTGAGTGAGAGGATTGCAGCCATGTCCCGGACTGGCCATGCTGGAAATGGAGGGGTCACTGGCACAGGAGAGGACGATGCAGCATCGTGTACTATTGATTACCGGCGCGTCGAGCGGGATCGGAGCAGCCACGGCCCGGGCCGCTGCGCGGGAAGGCTACAAGCTAGTGCTGGCCGCCCGCTCCCGGGAGAAGCTGGCGGCTCTGGCCGAAGAACTGGGCCCGGAGAACGTGCTCGCCATTGGCTGTGATGTTACCGCCATGGATGACCAGCAAGCCATGGTCGAGCAGGCCCTGGAACGCTTCGGCCGCATCGATGCCGTGTTCGCCAATGCCGGGCGCGGTGGCTCGCCAGGAGGCTTCAGCGGTGCCGACCACGAGGCCTGGCGCGAGATGATCCTGACCAACATCTACGGGGTCGGCCTGACCCTGCAGGCCAGCCTGCCGGCATTGCGTCGCAGCCGTGGCCATGTGCTGCTGACCGGGTCGGCCGCCGGCCGTGCCACCATCCCCGGCTCCATGTACGGCGCCACCAAGTGGGCGGTGAGCGGGATCGGCTACAACCTGCGCGAGGAATTACGCGGCAGCGGCATCCGGGTCACACTGATCGAACCCGGCATGGTCAATACCCCCTTCTTCGACGCCCCCCCAGAGCACGCCCTGGAAGACCGTGACATCGCCAGCGCGGTGACTTACGCCCTGAGGCAGCCGGAGCATGTGGATGTCAACGAGATCCTGATTCGTCCCACGCCTCCGCTGGCATGACCCCCCTCCTCTGCACACGAAACACGATTATTCCCAAACAGAAGGCCTACTCATGTCACTCTCGATCGGCGACAGGATTCCGGACATCACCCTGAAGACCAATGGCCCCGATGGGCCACAGGACCTTTCCACCGGCGAATTCTTCGCCGACCGGCGCGTGGTGCTGTTCGCCGTGCCCGGTGCCTTCACGCCCGGCTGCTCCAACACCCACATGCCCGGCTTCGTGGTGCGCGCCGATGACATCCTCGCCAAGGGGGCCGATGCTCTCGCCTGCCTCTCGGTGAACGATGCCTTCGTGATGGACGCCTGGCAGAAGGACCAGAATGCCGAGGCGATCACCATGCTGGCCGACGGCAACGCCGAATTCACCCGTGCCATCGGCATGGACAAGGATACCACGGCCGGTGGCATGGGTATTCGCAGCCACCGCTATGCCTTGATCGCCTATGACGGCGTGGTGGAATACCTCGGCGTCGACACCGAGAAGGGCGTGGTGGACAAGAGCAGCGCCGAGACCATTCTCGACAAGCTGACCAGCTAGCGCACGCCGTTGGACGTGCTCAGCGGGAACTGGAGCCTCACGGTTACATTGCCCTGGACCTGATGAGCAGGCTGGTCTCGCCCCACCAGTTCAACCCGTTCAATCTCAACCCGCTACGCGACCTGAGCAGACAGAACGCCGGCGCCTGGCTCGCCGCACATTTCCAGGCGCTCGGCCAGAGCTCCTCCCTGATCGTGGAGAGCGTCTACCGCAACACGGGGGAGTGCGCTGACACAACGTTGGCGGATGCTGCTGTGCAATATATGCATCCGCCGCCATGCTGGAATCGAGGCGGTCCCCTGCCGCCTCGCGAGTGTCAAAATCCTCAGCAACGCCACAGGAGGTGAACAGAAGCGCCGAGCATGACGGCACCGCCTGTGCCCCTGTCATCACCCTGACATCGCGCGCCGGCAGTGTCGACACTATGACGACAAGGAGAACTGCGCCGATGGTACGCATCGACAAGAAGGCCACCCGGCTCTACGTGCTGGACACCAATGTCCTGATCCACGACCCCGCCGCTTTCTATCAGTTCGACGAACACGAGGTGGTCATCCCCATGACCGTCCTCGAAGAGCTCGACAAGCACAAGAACGGCATCCGCGAGATCGCCCGCACCGCCCGCCAGGTCAGCCGCACCCTGTCTGACCTCACTGCCAACGTCGATATCGACCAGATCCGTGACGGCATTCCCATCCCCCGACTCACCGGCCCCCAGGGCCGCCTGCGCCTGCTCTGCTACACCAACCTGAAACCGCTTGATCCCCTGGAGGAGAGCCCCGACAACCGCCTCCTGGCCGAGACCTGTCGGCTACACGACGAACGGCCGGACGCTTCGGTGATACTCGTCACCAAGGATATCAACCTGCGAGTCAAGGCGGCCGCGCTGGGGGTGCCGGTGGAGGACTACCTCACCGATCGCGCCTTCGAGGACAGCGACTCCATGATCGACGGCGCCCGGATCTATCCGGATGCCGGCCACGATGGCAGCGGACTCTGGGGTAGCCTGGCGGTGGACGTCAAGGTCGAGCGCCACGATCACCGGGTCGTCTACCGCCTCGCCGGCGACATTCCCCCCGAATGGCACCTCGGCATGCTGGTCTCCGACAGCGACAACGGCGCCAGCTTCGAGGCCATCGTGCGCGAGGTAGGACCGAGGCACGCCCACCTCGAGCTGCTCACCAACTACCGCCACGGCACCAGCGTCTGGGGGGTCCATGCCCACGACAGCCGCCAGAACTTCACCCTCAACCTGCTGATGGACGAGGACATCGACCTGGTGACCATCGCCGGGAGCGCGGGCACCGGCAAGACCTTCATGACCCTGGCTGCCGCCTTCCAACAGACCCTGGACACCAAGCGCTTCGAACGCATCGTCTTCACCCGGGCCCCGATCTCGATGAGCGAGGACATCGGTTTCCTGCCGGGCACCGAGGAGGAGAAGATGTCGCCCTGGATGGGCGCCTTCCACGACAACATGGACAACCTACTGCGCGACGAGCACGACGGCAGCAGTACCTGGAACCATGACGCCACACGCCAGTTGCTCGGCTCGCGAGTGCAGATTCGCGCCCCCGGCTTCATGCGCGGGCGCACCTTGAACGACACCCTCCTGATCATCGACGAGGCCCAGAACTTCACCCCCAAGCAGCTCAAGTCGCTGATCACCCGCGCCGGGCGCAACACCAAGATCGTCTGCCTGGGCAATGTCGGGCAGATCGATACGCCGTATCTGACGGCTAACACCTGCGGCATGGCGGCAGTGGTCCAGCACTTCCGTAACTGGCCCCATGCCGGCCACGTCACTCTCAAGAGCGTCGAGCGCTCTCGTCTGGCCCTTGCCGGCGAGGAACTCCTCTAAGCCGCAAAAAGGGCCGGTGCCTCACGGCCCCGGCCCTTCACGACCTCCCCTTCACGGCGGCCTGTCAGACGCCGCGGTTGACCGCCTTCTCGATGAGGGACTCGCTCTCGCTGCCGGGTCCCTGCTTCAGCACGGTCTGGGCCTCGTGCCAGAGGCAGATAAAACGATGGCAGGAGGCGCAGTGCACCTCGTCATCGGGGTTCTTGACGCTGGAGACCCGCATCAGGTGGCTGCCGCAGCTCGGACAGGCGACCGGCAGGCGAAAATCTTCCGACAGGGACATGGCAATGCTCCTCGTGTTACGTGGTGGATGGTGCCCATCCTGCCGATATCGACGGCGATTCTCCAGCCTCCCGGCCGGTCATTGGCGGGCATCCTCGCGGGTCCAGGAATCACAGTTTCAGCCGATCGGCCACATAGTCGGCGTCCTTGTCGCCACGGCCGGAGAGATTGACCAGGATATGCTGGTCGGCCGGCAGAGTCGGTGCCACGCGCATGGCCCAGGCCACGGCGTGGGCGCTCTCCAGCGCCGGGATGATGCCCTCGACCCGCGACAGCGTCAGGAAGGCCGACAGGCACTCGTCGTCGCTGGCGCTCTGGTAGTCCACCCGGCCCAGCTCCTTGAGGTAGCTGTGCTGCGGCCCCACGCCCGGATAGTCGAGCCCCGAGGCGATGGAGTGCACCGGCATGAGATTGCCCGACGCGTCCTCCAGCACATAGCAGGCCATGCCGTGGATCTCGCCGGGCCTGCCCAGGGTCAGGGTGGCGGAGTGGCGTGGGGTATCGAGCCCCTCACCGGCCGGCTCCACGCCCACCAGATGCACGCCCTCATCCTCGAGGAAGGCGGTGAACATGCCGATGGCGTTCGAGCCACCCCCCACGCAGGCGGTGACGTGGTCGGGCAAGCGACCGTGGCGCCCAAGGAACTGTTCGCGGGCCTCGCGGCCGATGACCGACTGGAAGTCACGCACCATCTTCGGGAAGGGGTGCGGCCCCACAACCGAGCCGATGGCATAGATGAAGTGCTGCGGGTCCTTGAGGTACTCCTCGAAAGCGCTGTCCACGGCATCCTTGAGGGTCGCCGTGCCGCGGGTCACCGGGATCAGGGTGGCCCCCAGGATCTTCATCTTGGTGACGTTGGGATGCTCCTTCTCGATGTCCACCTGCCCCATGTGGATTTCGCAGGGAATGCCCACCAGGGCGCAGGCGGTGGCCAGGGCCACGCCGTGCTGGCCGGCGCCGGTCTCGGCGATCACCTTGGTCTTGCCCATGAACTTGGCCAGCAGCGCCTCGCCCAGGCAGTGATTGATCTTGTGGGCACCGGTGTGGTTGAGGTCCTCGCGCTTGAGGTGGATCTGGGCGCCACCCAGCTGCTCGGAGAGCCGCCGGGCATGGAAGATCGGGCTGGGCCGGCCCACGTAGTCGGCGAAGAGGCTGGCCAGCTCTGTGCGGAAATCCTCACGGACGCGGATCGCCTCGTAGGCGGCGTCGATCTCGTCCATCACCGCCTTGAGCTCGGGCGGGATCAGCTGGCCGCCGAAACGGCCGAAGTAACCCTGGGCATCGGGGAGGTTGACGAAGGGGGAAGTGCTCATGGTCTCGGTCCTGACGGCATGCGAAGTAAAGGCTTGCCATCCTGCCCCGCCTGCTCAAGTCTGTCGAGGCGACCTTCGCCAAAGCCTCAGGCCGCCAGCCAGAGCCCGAGGTTGAGCAGCGCCAGGCTGCTCAGC
>NZ_JAVLBC010000328.1:0-1717 GCF_031581305.1 Halomonas sp. | reverse complement strand
GGTCCAGGTGGTCGGTACCCAGCCGTGCGAGGCTTGCCTCGCACTGACGGCGCAGCGTCTCGGGCCGCCCGTCGATCACCTTGCGGCCGAGCGCCGGGTCCATGGCCATGCCGCACTTGCTGGCCAGCAGAATCTCGCGGCGCTTGCTCGCCAGCGCCTTGCCCACCAGCTGCTCGTTGGCGGTGGCGCCGTAGAGGGTGGCAGTATCGAAGTGGCGATAGCCCATGTCGAAGGCCATCTCCAGAGCGTGCAGCGCCTCCGCCTCGGGGAGCGGACTGCCATAGCCGTGAGAGAGGTTCATGCAGCCCAGGCCGATCATCGGCGAGGCCACTTCCTTGAGGCGGGAAAAGAGCGACATCATGAAGTTCCTTTTGATTCCTCGATTTCATGTGGCGATGTCACCAAAGAATAACAGCTGCCCGTCGGACGCGGCCATCGCCCGAGGGTATGCTGTGCAGCTTGATGCCGACCCCGCGGCAGGGGCACGCGGCCGCCCAGTCAGTGCAGTTCGGCGACAATAATACGGACCCAGGAGCGCCAGGCATGGCCAACGTTTTCCTTCTCTCTCCGCGCTACCGCGTACTGCTGGCCGGTGTGTTCAGCCAGATCCTGTGCATCGGGGTGGCGCGCTTCGCCTATACGCCGCTGCTGCCGGTGATGCAGCAGCAGACCTGGCTGAGCGACGCCCAGGGCGGCTGGCTGGCCGCCCTCAACTATGCCGGCTATATGCTGGGCGCGCTGGTGGCGGCCTCCATCCACAGCATCCGGCTCAAGGACACCCTCTACCGCCTCACCCTGCTGCTGGCAGTGCTCTCCACCGCCGGCATGGCGCTGGCCGACAGCTTCTGGCTATGGGCGGGCATGCGCTTCGTGGCCGGCTTCTCCAGCAGCGGCGCCATGCTGCTGGCCTCGGGGCTGATCCTGCACTGGCTGATCAGCCACCGGCAGCGTGGTGAACTGGGCATCCACTTTGCCGGGTTGGGGCTGGGCATGCTGGTGGCCGCCCTGGCGGTGGAGCTGATGTTGCGTCTTTCCCTCGACTGGCAGGCCCAGTGGTGGGGCTTCACCCTCCTGGCCGCAGGGTTGCTGGTGCCCGCCTGGTGCTGGCTGCCGCGTCCCGCGAAACCGGCGGAAGGTAGCGGCGGCAGTCGCCCACACAAGGCCACGCCGCCCACCCGCACCTTCATGCGGCTGATGCTGGCCGCCTACTTCTGCGCCGGCTACGGCTACGTGATCAGCGCTACCTTCATCGTTGCCATCGTCGAGCGGGAGCCGCTGCTGGCCGGCGCCGGCAACTGGACCTTCGCCCTGGTGGGGCTGGCCGCCGCTCCCGCGGTGATGCTGTGGGACCTGATCGCCCGCCGCTTCGGCTACCTGGGCGCTCTGATCGCCGCCATGGCCCTGCAGGTAGTGGGGATCGTGCTGCCGGCGCTGACCACGAGCCTGACCGGCGTTCTGCTCAGTGCGGTGCTCTACGGCGGCACCTTCCTGGGTTGCGTGAGCCTGGTGCTGACCATGGCCGGCCGGCTCTACCCGCAGAGCCCGGCGCGGATGATGGGGCGCATGACGCTGGCCTACGGGGCGGCGCAGATCGTCGCCCCGGCGCTCACCGGCATGCTCGCCGAGGCCACCGGCCATTACGATACGGGGCTGTGGCTGGCCGGCGGCTTCGTGGCCCTGGGCGCGATTCTGCTGATCTGGCTGCGCCTGGTGGACC
>NZ_JAVLBC010000140.1:2191-8573 GCF_031581305.1 Halomonas sp. | reverse complement strand
CGACAATTCCACTGACGAAGCGAGCCTGGCGGAACAGGTCGCCGAACTTGATCGCCAGTACCGGGAAGCCATGAGTTTGCCTCCCGGTGCCTGATTCGTCATCCTTCACCGACACCCTGCCGAAGACGATGACAATGAAGACGCACGACACCACGCGCCCCCTGGAAGTCGCTTGCCCGCAGTGCCGCAAGAAGGTGCTGTGGAACGAGACCAACCCCTATCGCCCCTTCTGCAGCAAGCGCTGCCGCCTGCTCGACCTGGGTGCCTGGGCCGATGAATCCCACCGCATCGCGGGGGAAGCCGCCATGGACGAGAGCGACCTCGATGCCCTGCTGGCAAGAGCAGACCGGGATGGCGAGCCGACGTGAGCGTCAATGGGCAGCGCCCGGAATACCGCCTGCTGGCGGAGCTCGAGGAGCACTTCGATCGGCTGGTGGAACAAACCGATGCCCTGGTGGCGACCTGGCAGGCCTCGGGCGCTTCAGCCTGGTCCTTCGAAAACGAGATGGCAGACGCCATCTGGCTTCGCCATGTCCTGCTCGACGTTTGGTACCAGGATGGCCAGGACGGCCGCGCGACCCGCAGCCATGTGGGCCTGGTGGCGGCCAACGAAAAGGTGATGGAAGCGGTCGCCAGGGTGAATGCCACCAAGAAGGCCTTCGCCGCACTGCTGGCGGAGATCCGCCGCGAGGCTCCCACCTTGATCCCGGAGATCAAGGCGATCCTGCCCTTCCGACAACCGGCCCTGCACAACCACCTGAAAGGCACGGGACTGGCCAGGCTTCACCTCAAGCAGTGCTGGCGAGCGATCCCCCTGGCCGAGGCCCCGGTGGCCCGCATTCGCCTGGCATGGTACGCCAGCGGACGCTCGATCAAGCGGCTGACGGTGCGCGAGGCCGAGCAGAAGCTGCTGGCTCTGGACAGCGAGGCGCCCCATGTGCGCATCCAGCTTCAGCGTCTGGCCGGTATCCCGGATGGCGAGCCGTTGGCCCAGGTGCAGAGCCAGGCGCCGCTGATGCGCGCCAATCTCTTCTATCGCGCCCCCCTGGAGGATGGCCGGAGCCGGCGCGCCATGAACATTGCCTTGCCGTTGTTCGTGCCCAGCCTGGACGGAAGGCTGCCGGACCACAACCTGCCCCCGTCTCATCCCCCTGAAACGCGCACTCGAGCCCGGCGTAGCGACGAACGGCTGGAGGACACGGCCTTCCTGCCGAGCCTGCGCGTCTATCGCTACCGCTGAAGGGATTCGGGCTATGGAACCGGGATCGCCTGATCAGGCGATCCGCCCGTGGGACCTGAGCGTCTGCAGTAGATGGCTGACACTCTCGGCCGACTGGGCATATTCAGCCATCAACGCCTTGAGGCGCCGTTCGAAGGCTCTCTGCAGGACCTGCTCGTCCTGCGGCTCACTCTGGGCCTTCTGTTCCAGACGCTCCCGTGAACGGACCGGCGGGCCGGTGGGAATATCCAGTTCGCTATCGGGACTCTCGAGTTCGCGCAGTGCATCGGCGAAAGCATTATCGAGTTCGCGGAACTTGCGCAACTTGTCGCGTTCGTCCAGAGGCTGTCGAGGATTGTGCGGTTTCATTCGGTTCCAATGGTGTCGAGGCGAAGGCCGTGACGGTAAGAGAGATGAACAGGCCATCGCCGGTACTCGGGAATGACGATGATTATACGGACAACACACCGTCGAATCATCTTGCCGATGGCGTTTCCGCCCGACGCGAGAAAGTCAGGACACAAGAGACACAGTACACACGACGACGCCGCCCAGAAGGGCGGCGTCATGTCTTCAAGCGCCAGGATTCACTCCTCGACGCGCACCAGCCAGGACTCGACAGTGTCTGAGCCATGCTCATCCTTCCAGGCCTTGAGGGTCTTCTGGTTACCACCCCGAGTTTCCACGACTTCCCCGGTATTGGGGTTCTTGTAGATCTTCAGCTTGCGCTTGCGGCGAGCACTGCCGGTCGCCGAAGCGGCGGAACTGCTGCGCGTCGCCGCGGCCGGCTTGGGATCGAGCAGGGCAATGACGTCAGCGGCGCTCTTGTCGTACTCGCGCATCAGCGCTTCAAGCTTTTCCTTGAACTCGAGCTCTGCCTTGAGGCGATCGTCGTTCTGCAGCTTATCCAGTTCAGACTGGAGTTGCTTGAGCTGCTGCTCCATCTGCATGTAGTTGCTGAGCAGTGATGACATGTAATAGTTCCTTCTCGGGGATTACAGAATGCAGCGGCATTATTGCCTTTTAAAAGTTTCTTGGCAAGAGTATGGACTGGGATTCTAAGTCCAGCAAACAACATTCCCAAGGTATTTAGCGGCACACTTTGCGAATAACTCGTCTCGACAGCCTGATTCAAGAAATACGTGGAGCACGTTAACAACCTCGAACCGCTAGGCGAGATATGTCTCGAGCCGTGGAAGTCCTCCCGCCAAGAAAAAGGCGCCACCGCGAGGGTGGCGCCTTTGCCAGGCGATGGGAACCATCGTTGCTGTTACGGTCAGTCCTGACCCATCTGCTGCTTGATGAGATCACCGATAGTCATCGGACCGCCGCTCTCGGGAGACTCCTCACGCAGCTTCTTGAGGTTCTGGCGAGTATCGTCCTGGTCCTTGGCCTTGATGGACAGGGCGATCTGGCGGTTCTTGCGATCGACACCGATGATGCGGGCCTCGACGCTGTCACCTTCGTTCAACACGTTGCGGGCGTCCTCGACGCGGTCGGCGCTGATCTCGGACGCCTTCAGTACGGCGACGACGTCGGTGGCCAGCTCGACCTGGGCTTCCTTGGCGTCGACCTCGACCACACGACCGGTGACGATGGAGCCCTTGTCGTTGACGGCCAGGAACTCGGAGACCGGATCGGTATCGAGCTGCTTGATGCCCAGGGAGATGCGCTCACGCTCCGGGTCGATGGAGAGGATGACGGCTTCCGCCTCGTCGCCCTTCTTGAACTGACGAACGGCTTCCTCACCAGTGTCGGTCCAGGAAATGTCGGAGAGGTGCACCAGGCCGTCGATGCCACCCTCGAGACCAATGAAGATACCGAAGTCGGTGATCGACTTGATGGTGCCGGTGACGCGGTCACCCTTGTTGTAGCGCGCGTTGAAGTCTTCCCACGGGTTGGTGGTGCACTGCTTGATACCCAGGGAGATGCGGCGACGCTCCTCGTCGATGTCCAGCACCATGACGTCCACATCATCGCCGACCTGCACGACCTTGGACGGATGGATGTTCTTGTTGGTCCAGTCCATCTCGGAGACGTGGACCAGGCCCTCGACGCCCTCTTCCAGCTCGGCAAAGCAGCCGTAGTCGGTGAGGTTGGTGACGGTGGCGTGAACCTTGGTGCCTTCCGGGTAACGATCCTTGATGTTGACCCACGGATCCTCGCCCAGCTGCTTCAGACCCAGGGAGACGCGATTGCGCTCACGGTCGAACTTGAGCACCTTGACGGTGACCTCGTCACCCACGGCCACGATCTCGCTCGGATGCTTGATGCGCTTCCAGGCCATATCGGTGATGTGCAGCAGACCGTCGACGCCACCCAGGTCGACGAAGGCACCGTAATCGGTGAGGTTCTTGACGATACCGACGATCTGCTGACCTTCCTGAAGGGTCGCCAGCAGGGCTTCACGCTCAGCGCTGTTCTCGGCCTCGAGCACGGCGCGACGAGACACGACCACGTTGTTGCGCTTCGGGTCGAGCTTGATGACCTTGAAGTCGAGTTCCTTGTTCTCGAGATGGGTCGTGTCGCGCACGGGGCGAACATCCACCAGAGAACCCGGGAGGAAGGCACGGATGGAGTCGACGTCGACGGTGAAGCCGCCCTTGACCTTGCCGTTGATCACGCCCTTGACGATCTCTTCCTTCTCGAAGGCGGCTTCCAGCACCTTCCACGCTTCGGCACGCTTGGCCTTCTCGCGGGACAGGCGTGTCTCGCCGAACCCGTCCTCGACGGCTTCCAGGGCGACGTGTACTTCATCGCCGACGGCGATGGTCAATTCGCCGTTTTCGTCGCGGAACTGGGCCGCGGGGATCTGACCTTCTGACTTCAGGCCGGCATTGACGGTGACCCAGTCGCCGTCGATGTCGACGATAGTAGCCGCGACGATGGCGCCCGGCTCCATGTTGATGTCCTGGAGAGACTGTTCAAACAGTTCAGCAAAGCTTTCGCTCATGATGTTCCTACGTGATCAACGTTGAGTACGGCGTTGCCGCCTTCTCCGCACCACCAGCGAGTGCGGGCCTTATTTTCCAAGCCCCCGGGGATGTTGGCGCTGGTTCGACCTGGCCCAGCTCACGGCAAATCGAAGTGCCGGACCACGTCATCACATCCTGCCGGAGGCGCCGCAAGGGAGAGTCAGGTGGCGGGTGCCAGACCGCGTTCGGTCAGCAGTTCCGTCAGCCGATCCACCACTTCCGGTATCGTCAGGCGCGTGGTGTCAAGCGTGATGGCATCATCGGCCGGCTTGAGCGGGGCCACGCTGCGCTGCATGTCGCGTGCATCGCGCGCCTGAATCTCCTTCAAAAGACTCGATAGACTAGCATCGACCCCCGCCTCCTGCAACTGGCGCTGACGCCGATGGGCCCGTTCCTCGGCGCTCGCCGTGAGGAAGATCTTCAGGGGCGCCTCGATGAACACCACGGTGCCCATGTCCCGCCCGTCGGCGACCAGCCCGGGAGGCTGTCGAAAGTCACGCTGGCGCTGCAGCAGGGCCTGGCGCACCGCCGGCAGCGCCGCGACCCGAGAGGCCGCATCGCCTACCTGCTCGGTACGGATGGTGCCGGTAGCGTCTTCGCCCTCCAGCAGCACGCGGGTCGTTTCGGACTCGGCGACGAAGACCACGTCAAGGCCGGCCGCCACCTCGGCCAGCCGCGCCTCGTCGTCCAGCGGGACCTCGTGCTTCACGGCCGCCAGGGCAGTCAGGCGATAGAGCGCGCCGCTGTCGAGCAGGTGCCAGCCCAGACGCTCGGCGACCAGGCGGCTGATGGTGCCCTTGCCGGCCCCGCCGGGACCGTCGATGGTGAGTACCGGTACCGTATCGCTCATGATGCCTCCTGCCGTTCCTCGAGGGTCAGCCCGACGCGACGCGCCAGGTCGATGAACCCGGGGAAGGAGGTGGCCACATTGGCGCAGTCGTCGATCTCGATCGGCTCCCCGGCGCGCAGGGCCGCGATGGCAAACGCCATCGCGATCCGGTGGTCGCCCAGGCTGTCGACCCGTCCACCGCCGTAGTTGGCACCCTCCGGCCGGCCGCCGCCGACGATGTCGATGCCGTCCTCGAGCAGGGTGTGCTCGACCCCGATGACGGCGAGGCCGTCGGCCATGGCCTTCAGGCGATCGGACTCCTTGACACGCAGCTCCTCGGCGCCGCGCAGGCGCGTCACGCCCCGAGCGCTGGCCGCGGCGATGAACAGCGCCGGGAACTCGTCGATCGCCAACGGCACCTGATCCACGGGGATATCGATGCCCTGGAGCGGCGCGTAACGTAAATGGATATCGGCCACCGGTTCGCCGCCCACCTCGTGCTCGTTGGAGAGCCGGAGGTCGGCGCCCATCAGCTTAAGGATGTTGATCACCCCGATGCGGGTCGGGTTGATGCCGACATGCTCGAGCACCAGGTCGGACCCCGGCGTGATCGCGGCCGCCACCAGGAAGAAGGTGGCGGAGGAGATATCCGAGGGAACGTCGATGGGCGCGGCGGTCAGGCGACCGCCACCCTTAAGCCAGCAGGTGTCCCCCTCGCGGTGGACCGCATAGCCGAAGCCGGAGAGCATCCGCTCGGTATGGTCGCGGGTCGGCGCTGGCTCGCGCACGCGGGTCTCGCCCTCGGCATAGAGCCCGGCGAGCAGCAGGCAGGACTTCACCTGGGCGCTGGCCATGGGCATGTCGTAGGTGATGCCCTTGAGCGCCCTGCCCCCGTGGATGTGCAGCGGCGGCCGACCGCCCTCGCCAGTGTCGATCTCGGCGCCCATCGCTCGCAGCGGATCGGCCACCCGCCCCATGGGCCGTTTGGTCAACGAGGCGTCGCCCGTCAGCTCGGTGTCGAAGGCCTGGCCGGCCAGCAGCCCGGCAAACAGGCGCATGGCGGTACCGGCATTGCCCACGTAGAGCGGCCCGGAGGGTGCCTTGAGGCCATGCATGCCGACGCCATGGACGGTCACGCGACCCTGGTGGGGCCCCTCGATGGCCACGCCCATCTCACGGAAGGCCTGAAGGGTGGCCAGGCTGTCCTCGCCCTCCAGGAAGCCCTTGATCTCGGTGATGCCCTCGGCCAGGGCCCCCAGCATGATCGAGCGATGGGAGATGGACTTGTCGCCAGGGACGCGGATACGCCCGGAAACGCCACCGCCGGGGCTGACCCGGTAGCGCAACTTGCCATGTTGT
>NZ_JAVLBC010000140.1:0-2181 GCF_031581305.1 Halomonas sp. | reverse complement strand
CTGGTACTCCGCCTGATAACTGGTCTGGTTCAGCAGGGATTCGAAATAGTGGCGCGCGTGACAGGCCCGGTCGAAGGTGGCCAGCATGGCATCGCCGTCACCGTGCTCCACCGCGCGGCGCAGCCGAGCCACCCCGGCCTCGAAGTCGTCCAGGGAGGCGAGTACGGCATCGCGATTGGCCATGAAGATGTCGCGCCACATTACCGGATCGCTGCCGGCGATGCGGGTGAAGTCGCGAAACCCACCGGCGGCATAGCGGAAGATCTCCAGGCGCTCGTCCTGGCGGGCCAGGGTGTCCACCAGCGAGAAGGCCAGTAAATGCGGCAGGTGGCTGGTCCGCGCCAGCACCTGGTCGTGACGCGCCACATCCATCTCCAGCACGTCGGCCCCGGCGGCCTCCCAGAGCGCACGCACCCTGGCCGTAGCGGCTGGGTCGGTATCGGGTTCGGGGGTGAGGATCACCTTGTGGCGTGCGTAGAGTCCGGCATCGGCGGCAGCGACCCCGCTCTTTTCCGAACCGGCAATGGGGTGGCCGAGCACCAGATTGGTCGGCACGCGACCGAAAGCGGCCACGGCCGCCTCGCGGATCGCCGCCTTGGTGCTGCCCACATCGGTGAGGACAACATCAGGCGCGGCGTGATCCAGGCAGGCGGCCAGCGCCCTCATCACGTCGGCCATGGCCAGCACCGGCACCGCCAGCACCACCAGTGACGCGCCCTCGACCACCGCCTCGAGACGGGTGTCACCGCGGTCGATCAGGCCCATCTCGATACCGCGGGCGATCTCGCCTGCATCGGGGTCGCAAGCGACTATCTCTGCTCTCTCCACCGGCCCGCCCCCGCCGGTCGGCCCGAAGGCACCGGCGCTGACGCGTTCGCCTTCCTTTGCCAGTCCAAAGCCATTGGCACGCAGAGCGGCAGCGAGGGAACCACCGATCAGCCCCAGGCCGACGATCAGGATGCGTGACTCGCGCAGTTCCTCTGCCATGCCTAGAGGACACCCACCGGGTAGGAACCCAGCACCTTGACCTCGGCGGCGCGCAGTTGGACCTCCTCGAGCATGGCCGCGACAGGCGGCTCCTCGCGATGCCCCTTGAAGTCGATGAAGAACACGTAGTTCCACACGCCGGTACGCGACGGGCGGGTCTCGAGGCGCGTCATGTCGATCTGGTGGCGATGGAAGGGCTCGAGCAGGTCATGCAGGGCCCCTGGCTGATTGCGCATCGCGACCACCAGCGAGGTCTTGTCCTCGCCGGAAATGGGCACGTCCTGGTTACCGATGATCAAGAAGCGCGTGGAGTTGTCCGGGCGGTCCTCGATCTTCTCGGCGAGCCTGGCAAGCCCATAGAGCTTGGCGGCCATATCGCCGGCGATGGCCGCGCTGTGCCACTCGGTCTTGACCAGGCGCGCCGCCTCTGCGTTGGAAGAGACCGGCACTCGCTCGGCCTGGGGGAAGTGGGCGTCGAGCCACTTGCGACACTGGGCGAAGGACTGCGGATGGGAGTAGATCCGCGAGACCTTGTCCCGGCGGGTCGTCTCGGCCACCAGCAGATGATGGTGGATACGCAGCACCACCTCGCCGCAGATGCGCAGCGAGGAATCCATGAAGGAGTCAAGGGTGTGGTTGATCACGCCCTCGGTGGAGTTCTCGACCGGCACCACACCGTAGTTGACGGCGCCGGCCTCCACCTCGCGGAACACCTCGTCGATGGCCGCCATCGGCAGGCTGATCGCGCTTTCACCGAAGTGCTTGAGGGCGGCCTGCTGGGTGAAGGTGCCCTCCGGCCCCAGGTAGGCGACCTTCACCGGCTGCTCCAGGGCCAGACAGGCCGACATGATCTCGCGGAACAGCCGGGCCATCTCCTCGCTATCCAGGGGCCCCGGGTTGAGCTCCATGATCCGGCGCAGCACCTGGGCCTCGCGCTCGGGCCGGTAGAAGACCGCCCCGGGTTCATGGTCGGCCTTGATCTCGGCCACCTGCTGGGCGCAGGCCGCCCGCTCGCTGATCAGGCGCAGGATATCATTGTCCAGGGTGTCGATACGCTGGCGGAGCGCCTCGAGATCACTGGGGGTATCGGTCATGCGGTGTCCCCTGAATGTGGTTGAATCCGTAAGCCGTAAAGCCGTAAAGCCGTAAGCCGTAAGCCGTAAGCCGTAAGCCGTAAGCCGTAAGCCGTAAGCC
>NZ_JAVLBC010000327.1:0-1743 GCF_031581305.1 Halomonas sp. | reverse complement strand
ATGCTGATGTGGCTGGTGCCATATTCCGGCTGCGTCGGCTGAACGGCCCAAGCGGTGGCCAGGACACCGGGGTTGCCGGGGCTGGCACCGCCGCTGCCCATGCTCTGCCCCGCCTCGATCAGCTCGGCGCGTTCGGCCAGATAGTCGGGGGCAAGCATCAGTGACCAGTCGCCGCCGGGCGCCTCGACGAAGTCCGGGTCGGCGATGTAGCGCCCGCGGTCGGCGAAGGCCAGCCGCGAGGCCTCGAGGAAGCGATGCAGCCAGTCGACGCCAGGCCGGTCGTCCTCCAGGGCCATCTCCAGCGTCGGGAGCTGTTCCAGCATGCCGAGGATCTGCATCACCGTCAGGTGGCCCGACGAGGGGGGCGGAAAGCCGCACACCCGGTACGCCTGCCATGCGGTGCAGAGCGGCTCGCGCTCCTTCGCCGTGTAGGTGGCCAGATCCTCGAGGCTCAGGCTGCCGGGAATGGCGGGATGGTTCTGCACCCGTGCCACGATGTCCTTCGCGACCTCCCCGGTGTGCAGCGCCGAGCTCTTCTGCTCGGCGATCCGCTCGAGGATCACGGCCAGTGCCGGGTTCTTGAGCCTGCGTCCTTCCGGCAGCGGCTCCCCTTCCTCGGTGAAGTAGAAGGCCGATGCCAGGGCGTCGTCACGCAGGGCGTCGGTGCCTGCCAGGCTGTGATGCAGCCTGGAACTGACAGGAAACCCCTCGTCGGCCAGGGTGATGGCCGGCTCGAAGAGCTCGGCCCAGGGCAGCCGGCCATGCGCCTTGTGGGCTATCTCCAGCATGCGCAGGGTACCGGGCACGCCGACCGAGCGACCGCTGGCCACGGCTTCCATGAATGCCAGAGACTCACCGTCCCCGTCCAGGAAGAGCCCCTCCTCCACCGAGGACGGCGCGGTCTCGCGACCATCGTAGGCCTTGAGCTCATCGCCATCGTGGTACATCAGGAAGGAACCGCCGCCGATGCCGCTGGACTGAGGCTCGACCAGGGTGAGCACCATCTGCACCGCGATGGCGGCGTCGATGGCCGAGCCCCCCGCCTGGAGCATCTGGTAGCCGGCATCGGTGGCCAGGGGGTTGGCCGCGGCCACGGCGAACGTCTCGGTGGCCCAGCCGGGCTTCTCTTCGCTCCCGGAGCCCGTCTCCGGCGCAATGTCCGGGCGCTGATACTGGAAATCCACCTCCCCCAGGGCCGCCGAGGGGAACAACAGCGGGTAAAGGGCGAACAGCAAGGCTGCCGAGCGCCGGAAAGCGGTGAGGATGACCATGATCATGACTCCTTGTCTCGATTCGGGGTCATGACAGCATAGGTGAGTCCGACCCAGTCGTCGCCACCCTCACCGGCGGCAGCGCCAGAGGGCCAGCAGGTTCATGGCGGCAAGGATCAATAATGCGGCGGCGGCCCAACCCAGGGAGCTGACCAGGCCCTGGAACTCCCCGGGGGCAGCCTGCGGCCGGAAGGCCATGCCATATTCGGCAAGGCGGCTGCCCGCGTAGAGCAGCAGGGCCAGCAGGCCCAGCGGCAGCGGAGAGCGCCAGCGGGCCAGCCAACGGGTCAGGCGCCAGGGTTCGGACGGCGCCTTGGCGGGCGTGGCCTTGCGAGCCCTGGACCGTGGGGCGGCCTTGGGTCTTTTGGACGCACGACGCATCGTGCGCCGCGCCGGCTTGCAGCTCGCGCCAGGCAGGCGGCCCGCCAGCCAGCGCGTCACGCAGACCAGGCCCCAACCCAGCGTAAAGAAG
>NZ_JAVLBC010000139.1:0-8661 GCF_031581305.1 Halomonas sp. | reverse complement strand
CTCCAGCGCGACGGGATGCAGATGCAGCAGCGGGGTGATGCGACCGGTACGGCCGATACGGAACTCGACGCCGCGCACCTCTGCCAGGGCCTCCCGAGGCGGATGTTTCCAGGCCGCCGCCCAGCCCGGCGGCTCAGCCTGCCACGCCTGCCCCGGTGGCCGGCGGCCCTGGCGCAGCACCACGCCGTCGGTGGCAAAGGGCAGCGGGCTGCGATACCAGCGCTCCCGCCACCCAGCCACCTCCTCCAGGGTCGCCACCGGCCGGGTCAATGAGGCGGCCTCGCCGAAGCCCAGCTCGGCCAGCGCCTCGAGCCGCTCCGTCATGTCTCGGGGGCCATCCGGCCAGTCCCAGACGAAGAGACCGATACGTCCTGCCGCGTCAGCTTCCAGCACATCGCGGGCCATCAACCCCGCCACCTCGCTGCGTGCCCCGGCCGTGCCCGCCTCGGCCTGGACATGATCCGCCAGGCGCAGATGGAGCTCGCCCTGCAGGACCGCATCGGTCTCTTCCGGCAGTCGTTCGGGGACCGCCGGGATGTGGCGTGCCGCCGCCGTCCAGTCCTGACCATGATGACCGTCCCCGCGGCTGACCGCCCTCGTCAGGCGCCCCCGCTCGTAGGCCAGGGTCACCGCCACGCCGTCTACCTTGGGCTGTACCCAGACATCGTCGCGGCGCGCCAGCCAGCGACGCACCGCGGTCTCGTCGACGAGCTTGGCGAGCCCAGTCTGGACGACGGGATGGCGCACCGGGCCGGCCGGTCGCGTGTCGTCGGGCGCGGCACCCTCGCCGACCCCGGGGAAGCAGCGCTGCCAGGCCGCGAGCCGGGCCCGGGCCTGGTCATAGATGCCATCGGAGACCGGCGATTCGCCTCGGCGATAATAGGCAGCGTCCCATCCGGCCAGCCGATCGGCCAGGGCGGTGAGCTCGCGTTCGGCCCGCTCCCCGGACCACTCGGGGCAGCCCATGGCCAGGGACGGGATGAGCGCGATGGTAAGGGTCAGCAGCAGCCGGCCGGCCAGTGTACGGGACATCAGGGCAGCTCCTTCGCAAGGACTGCACTGACCATAGCAACAGGCCCCGCATGGCGCTGCCAGCGGGGCCTGTCATCCTCTGTAGGCGATATCCTACAGGCCGGCGGCCTGGCGCAGGGCGTGGGCGCGGTCGGTCTTCTCCCAAGGGAAGGCCGTGAAGGTCTCGGTATGCGCCTCTCCTACGGTATCGGTCCAGGTGTAGGAGGTCTCGAAGGGCTCACGCCCGAAGTGCCCGTAGGCCGCGGTCAGCTGGTACATGGGGTGCAGCAGGTCGAGCATCCGGGTAATGGCGTTGGGCCGCAGATCGAAGTGCTCACGCACCAGCTCGATGATGCGCGCATCGTCCACGCGTCCGGTACCGAAGGTGTTGACGGCGACCGAGGTGGGCTCGGCCACGCCGATGGCGTAGGAGATCTGGATCTCGCACTTGTCGGCCAGCCCCGCGGCAACGATGTTCTTGGCCACGTAGCGCCCGGCATAGGCGGCGCTGCGGTCGACCTTGGAGGGGTCCTTGCCGGAGAAGGCGCCGCCGCCGTGGCGAGCCATGCCGCCGTAGGTGTCGACGATGATCTTGCGCCCGGTGAGGCCGCAATCGCCGACCGGGCCACCGATCACGAACTTTCCCGTGGGATTGATGTGGTACTGGGTGGTGGCGGTCAGCCACTCGGCGGGGATCACCTGCTCGATGATCTCGCGCCTGACCATCTTGCGCAGCTCGTCGGCGTCAATCTCCGGGTCGTGCTGGGTGGAGAGCACCACCGCCTCCACCCCACAGGGCTTGCCCGCCTCATCGTAGCGGAAAGTCAACTGGCTCTTGGCGTCCGGCCGCAGCCAGGGCAACAGGCCGTGCTTGCGCAGCTCGGCCTGGCGCTCCACCAACCGGTGGGCATAATGGATCGGCGCCGGCATGTAGCTGTCGGTCTCGTTGGTCGCGTAGCCGAACATCAGGCCCTGGTCACCGGCGCCCTGGTCCTCGGGCTTGGTGCGATCGACGCCCTGGGCGATGTCCACGCTCTGCTTGCCAATCAGGTTGAGCACGCCGCAGGTCTCGCCATCGAAGCCGACGTCCGAGGAGGTGTAGCCAATGCCGGTGATCACCTTGCGCACCAGCGCCTCGAGGTCGATCCAGGCTGAGGTGGTGATCTCGCCGGCGACGATCGCCACGCCGGTCTTGACCAGGGTCTCGCAGGCGACACGCGCCTGCTTGTCGCGGGCGATGATGGCGTCGAGCACCGCATCGGAGAGCTGGTCGGCGATCTTGTCCGGGTGCCCCTCGGAGACGGATTCGGAGGTAAACAGGGAGTATTCGCTCATGGCGTCCTCGGCCCTCTTTGTATCGGCAATAGGCAATCGCGAAGTCTACACGCTGCGTCTCCCCCGGGCATCCACGATTTGATGCAGGGCGGCAAGTCGGCGACAATAGACGACCTAATTCGACCGCGCCGCCCCGTCCCGCGGCGTCACCCAGCCAGAAGTCACGTCCGGCCACGCCCCCCTTGGCCCGTCCGTGTCGTTGCATTCTTTTCTGCCGCAGGCGAGGAGCACACCATGCCATCCCGTTTCGAACTGGCCAATGCCATACGCGCCCTGTCCATGGATGCCGTCCAGAAGGCCAACTCCGGCCATCCCGGCGCCCCCATGGGCATGGCCGACATCGCCGAGGTACTGTGGAACGACTACCTCGTCCACAACCCGGCCGATCCGCACTGGCCCGATCGTGACCGCTTCGTGCTCTCCAACGGCCACGGCTCCATGCTGCTCTACTCCCTGCTGCACCTCACGGGCTACGAGCTCGGCCTCGAGGAGCTGCAGAACTTCCGTCAGCTGCACGCCAAGACCCCCGGCCACCCGGAGTTCGGCTACGCGCCGGGCATCGAGACCACCACCGGCCCGCTCGGCCAGGGCCTGGCCAACGCCGTGGGCATGGCGCTCGCCGAGCGCACCCTGGCGGCGCAGTTCAACCGCCCCGGTCATACCGTCGTCGACCACCACACCTGGTGCTTCGTCGGCGACGGCTGCCTGATGGAAGGCATCTCCCACGAAGTCTGCTCGCTGGCCGGCACCCAGCAGCTCGGCAAGCTGATCACCTTCTACGACGACAACGGCATCTCCATCGACGGCGAGGTCGAGGGCTGGTTCACCGACGACACCGCCAAGCGCTTCGAGGCCTATGGTTGGCATGTGGTGCCCAACGTCGACGGCCACAAGCCCGAGGAGATCAAGGCCGCCATCGAGCTGGCCAAGAGCCACGAGGACCGCCCGAGCCTGATCATCTGCAAGACCATCATCGGCTTCGGTGCGCCCAACAAGCAGGGCAAGGAGGAGTCCCACGGCGCCGCCCTCGGTGAGGACGAGGTCGCCGCCGCCCGCCAGCAGCTCGACTGGCCCCACGCGCCCTTCCATGTGCCCGAGGAGATCTACCGCGGCTGGGATGCCACCGAGGCCGGCCAGGCCCGCCAGGACGTCTGGAAGGAGCGCTTCGCGCGCTACGCCGAGGCCTTCCCGGAGCTGGCCAGGGAACTCCAGCGCCGCCTCAAGGGCAACCTGCCGACCAGCATCACCAGCGAGGCGATGATCGAGGCCGCCCAGGCCAGGGGCGACAGCGTGGCCAGCCGCAAGGCGTCGCTTGCCTGCCTCAACGAGCTCGGTCCCCAGCTGCCCGAGCTGCTCGGCGGCAGTGCCGACCTGGCCCCCTCCAACTTGACCTTCTGGAAGGGCGCCCAGGCGATCAGCCCCGACGCGCCCGGCGGCAACTACCTGCACTACGGCGTGCGCGAGTTCGGCATGGCCGCGATCATGAACGGCATCGCCCTGCACGGCGGCTTCGTGCCCTACGGTGCGACCTTCCTGATCTTCTCGGAGTACATGCGCAACGCCGTGCGCATGGCGGCGCTGATGGGCAAGCAGGCCATACACGTCTTCACCCACGACTCCATCGGCCTGGGCGAGGACGGCCCCACGCACCAGCCCATCGAGCAGCTGACCGCCCTGCGCTCCACTCCCAACCTGGCCACCTGGCGCCCCTGCGACAGCGTGGAGACCGCCGCCGCCTGGGATGCCGCCATCAAGCGCCGCTCCGGCCCCACCGCCCTGGTCTTCTCCCGCCAGGGCCTGCCGCACCAGGCGCGCAGCAGGCAGCAGCTGGCCGACATCCAGCGCGGTGGCTATGTACTAAAAGAGAGTGCCCTCAATGACAGCGAGGGCACCCCGGAGCTGATCCTGATCGCCACCGGCTCCGAGGTTGGCCTGGCCATGGACGCTGCCGAGCGGCTCGAGGCGCAGGGGCGCGCGGTGCGCGTGGTCTCCATGCCCTCCACCGACCGTTTCGACGGCCAGGACGCCGAGTACCGCGAGCGAGTGCTGCCCACCGCCGTCACCGCGCGCCTGGCCGTCGAGGCCGGCCATCGCGACTTCTGGTACAAGTATGTGGGCCTCGAGGGGCGCATCCTCGGCATGGACACCTTCGGCGAGTCCGCGCCGGCCGGCGACCTGTTCAAGCACTTCGGCTTCACCGTGGAGAACCTGGTGGCCGAGGCCGAGCAGCTGCTGGACGACGCCGAGGACTGATCGCGGCGCCACCGCAGGGCGAGAAGAGGGCACGGCACACGCCGTGCCCTTTTTCGTGGGCCTGTTCTTGAGCCTGAGAGCGGACGACGTCCGGACCCTCCGGGGCCGGCGCCCTCAGGCGAGAGTGACGGCCTCGTCCAGATAGACGTCCTGGATGGCATTGAGCAGCTCGACACCCTCGGCCGTGGGCTTCTGGAACGCCTTGCGCCCGGAGATCAGCCCCATGCCGCCGGCACGCTTGTTGATCACCGCGGTGCGCACCGCCTCGCCGAGGTCGGTGGCGCCCTTGGCGCCGCCGCCGGAGTTGATCAGCCCCGCACGGCCCAGGTAGCAGTTGGTCACCTGGTAGCGCGCCAGGTCGATGGGGTGATCCGAGGTCAGCTCGCTGTAGACCCGTTCGTGGGTATGGCCGAAGCCGATGGCACGGTAGCCGCCGTTGGTCTCGGGCAGCTTCTGCTTGACGATGTCGGCCTTGAGGGTGGCCGCCAGGTGGTTGGCCTGACCGGTCAGGTCGGCGGCCACGTGGTAGTCGGTGCCGTCCTTCTTGAAGTCCGGGTTGCGCAGGTAGGCCCAGAGCACCGTGACCATGCCCAGCTCATGGGCGCGCTCGAAGGCCTCGCTGATCTCCATGATCTGGCGACGGCTCTCGTGGGAGCCGAAGTAGATGGTCGCCCCCACGGCCACGCAGCCCATGTCGAAGGCCTGCTCGACCTGGGCGAACAGCGTCTGGTCATAGATCGTCGGGTAGCTCAGTGTCTCGTTGTGGTTGAGCTTGAGGATCATCGGGATCCGGTGAGCATAGCGTCGCGCCACGCTGGCCAGCCCGCCGAGGGTCGAAGCCACGGCGTTGCAGCCACCCTCGATGGCCAGCTCGACAATGTTGGCCGGGTCGAAGTAGCGCGGGTTCGGCGCGAAGGAAGCCCCCGCCGAGTGCTCGATGCCCTGGTCCACCGGCAGAATGCTGAGATAGCCGGTGCCGGCCAGGCGGCCGTGGTCGAACAACGCCTGCATATTGCGCAGCACGCTGGGGCGGCGATCGCTCTGGGCCATCACCCGGTCGACGAAGTCCGGGCCCGGGGGGTGGATCGTATCGGCGGGCACGCCGCGGCAGACGTGACCCAGCAGAGTCTCGGCCTCGCTGCCCAGCAGCTTGGTGATGTCGTTCATGTCGTTCCTCTCCTTGGTACCGGGGAATACGCACTTCCCAGCGTAGGGGAAAACCGTACCGAGAGGACGAAACGCATGCAATGGAAGCACCTTCCCGCACCGGGCAGGCGCTTGCGGGTCAGCGTCCGCTCAAGCCGCCTTGACCTCGTGACGATGGGCGGGGGACGTCGCGCGAGCTGACATCGCCCCGGTAATCTGCACAATAGGAGTGCTTTGACGCTTTTCAAGGGGCCAAGACGCGCCCTCAACCCTGCTCACGAACGCTCTTACCAAAAGGACACCCCCATGCCGGCTCTGCGTGGCTTCCTCTGGCTGCTGGGCTTCCTGCTGACCGGCGAGATCCTGGTGACGCTCACCGGGCTGCCGGTCTCCGCCGGCGTGGTCGGCATGCTGCTGCTGACGGCCTGGCTGCTGCTCCACGGTGGCGGCTTCGACGACATCGCCGCCGCGGCCCAGCCGCTGATCGCGGTGCTGGCGATGCTGATCATGCCGGGGGTAGTGGGCGTCTTCTTCCTCGTCGACGAGCTCGCCGGCCAGTGGACGGCGATCCTCACGGCGCTGGTCGGCGGCACCCTGCTCAGCGTGTTCACCACCCTGTGGCTGTTAAGCCGGCTGATGGGAGAAACGCAGGGTGACCCGACGGAACCCGGCCATGGCTGAGTTGCTCGACCACCTGCTGGCCACCCCGATCCTGGCCATCGCCCTGACCCTGGCCGCCAATGTCGCCGGCATTCGGCTGCTCAGGGCCATTGGCGCCCCCGCCTGGTGTCCGCCGATCCTGGTCGCCTCATTGTTGCTGGCGGGCGTGCTGGACTTGCTCTCCATCGATTACGCAGACTATCGCCGGGGGGCGGCCTGGCTGATGCTGTTGCTGGGTCCGGCCACGGTGGCCCTGGGGTTGCCGCTGCACCAGCAGATGCCGCAGATCCGTGCCCTGTGGCGACCGCTGCTGGCCTGCCTGCCGCCGGCGGCGCTGCTCGCCGCCGCCTATGCGGTGGGCATCGCCTGGCTGTTCGGCGCCCCGCCGGAGACACTCGCCTCGCTGGCGCCCAAGTCGGTCACGGCCCCCATCGCCATCGGCATCACCGAGCAGCTCGGCGGCTCAGTCTCGCTGATGATGGGCGGCCTGCTGATCACCGGAGTGGTGGCCATCGGCTTCGTCGGCCTGGGGGCGCGCCTGCTGGGCATCCGTGACGAGCGCATCATCGGCTTCGCTCTGGGCCTCAACGGCCACGCCCTGGGCACGGTGCGTGCCTTCGAGATCGGCCCCGTCGCCGGCGCCTTCGCCTCGCTGGGCATGAGCCTGACCGGCATCATCAGCGCCCTCCTGCTGCCGCTCGCCTGGCACCTGGTGGGGGCGTAGAGCAGACGACCGGGGCCCTGATGCGCTAGAATCGCCGCTTCGTGTTTCCCGGTTCCGGAGTCCCTGTCACCCCATGGCCCTTCGCATCGCCATCAACGGTTACGGTCGCATCGGCCAGTGCGTGCTGCGCGCCCTCGTCGAGGGAGATGCGTCACACCACGTGGCACATGGCGAGCCACGCCTCGAGATCGTGGCGATCAACGAGCTCTCGGACCTCGCCACTATCGCCTACCTGACCCGCTATGACACCACCCATGGCCGCTTCCCCGGCAGCGTGGAGGTGGAGGGCGACCGCCTGGTGGTCAACGGCCGGGCCATCCGGGTCCTCTGCGAGCCCGATCCGGCGAGGCTGCCCTGGGCCGAGCTCGGTATCGACCTGGTGCTGGAGTGCTCCGGCAGCTTTCGCAACCGTGCCACCGCCGAGCGCCACCTCGCCTCCGGTGCCGGCCGGCTGCTGTTCTCCCAGCCCGCGGAGAGCGACGTCGATGCCACCATCGTCAGCGGCATCAATGACCACACCCTGGCCGCGCACCATCGCATCATCTCCGCGGCCTCCTGCACCACTAACTGCCTGGTGCCGGTGCTCACCGTGCTCGACGAGGCACTCGAAATCGAGCACGGCGTGACCACCACCATCCACTCGGCGATGAACGACCAGCCGGTGATCGACGCCTACCACCAGACCGACCTGCGCCTGACCCGCTCGGCGATGCACTCCATCGTGCCGGTAGACACCGGGCTGGCCCGCGGCATCAACCGCCTGATGCCCCACCTGGCCGGTCGCTTCGAGTGCCTGCACGTGCGGGTGCCGACCATCAACGTCTCGACCATGGACCTGTCGATCTGTGTGCGCCGCGACACCACGGCCGAGGCGGTCAACGCCCTGCTGGTAGAGGCGAGCCGCGGCCGTCTCGCCGGGCGGCTCGGCTACACCGAGGAGCCAGTAGCCTCGGTCGACTTCAACCACGATCCGCGCTCGGGTATCGTGGACGCCACCCAGACCCGGGTGGCCGGTGGCCGCCTGGTCAAGCTGCTGTGCTGGTTCGACAACGAGTGGGGCTTCGCCAACCGCATGCTCGATGTCGCCCGGCGCCTGGCCGCCCTGCCCCCGGCACCGCCCGACATCCCCGACAGATGACGTCCCTTCGGCTTTCCCAGACGAGGAACCTGTTTCCATGAACGTGCGCAAGATGACCGACCTCGACCTCAACGGCCAGCGGGTGCTGATCCGAGAGGATCTGAACGTGCCCATCAAGCACGGCAAGGTGACCAGCGACGCCCGCCTACGGGCCAGCCTGCCGACCATCCAGGCTGCCCTGGCGGCCGGCGCCCGGGTGATGCTGATGAGCCACCTGGGCCGTCCCACCGAGGGTGAGCCGGCCGAGGCGTTCTCGCTGGCCCCGGTGGCCGAGCACCTGGGCGAGCTGCTGGGTCGCCCGGTCCGCCTGATCCGGGACTACCTCGGCAGTGCAGTCGAGGTCGCCGACGGCGAGGTGGTCCTGCTGGAGAACGTGCGCTTCCACGAGGAGGAG
>NZ_JAVLBC010000326.1:0-1766 GCF_031581305.1 Halomonas sp. | reverse complement strand
CACGTCATCGGCTCGGGCCAGGCGTTCCACCCTTGGCATCTGGGCAGCGACGATGGCTCGGGCCTGGGCGTCATCCACGTCGTCGCGAGCCGCCGTGCGGGCAATCTGGGTCGCCTCGGGGACATCGATGACCAGGCAGCGATCGACCATGGCGTCCTGGCCGGATTCGAACAGCAGCGGGGAAACCAGCAGCACATAGGGGGCTCCCTGCGCCTGGAGCCGTTCGAGGTGGGCCGCCAGGCGCTGGCGGATCCGCGGGTGGGTGATCCTCTCCAGCCGCTGTCGTGCCTCGCTATCGGCGAAGACGATGTCGCGAAGCGCCCGGCGGTTCAGGCTGCCGTCGGGAGCGAGGACCTCGCGGCCGAACTGTTCGGTGATCTCGGCGAGTGCCGGCTCGCCCGGGGCCACGACCTCTCGGGCCACTTCGTCGGCATCCACCCAGGGGATGCCCCTCGTGGCGAATGCCCGCGCCACTGTGGACTTGCCCGAGGCAATGCCGCCCGTCACGCCGATGATCATTCTTGCCTCCCGGTTAGCCTCGTTGTTCGCCATATGGTCAGGTTAATACAGTAGGCCGGTGTAGAGCGCCATCAGCGGCTCGCCGGCCAACAGGGCGATCCAGCCGGCCATCACCAGCCAGGGTCCGAAGGGCAGGGCAGCACCACGCAGGCGCGGGATGGCCAACTGGATGAGGATACCCACCACGGCCCCCGTCCCGGCGGAGAGGATCAATACCAGCGGCAGGTATTGCCAGCCCAGCCAGGCGCCCAGGGCAGCCAGCAGCTTGAAGTCGCCGTAGCCCATGCCCTCCTTGCCGGTGACCAGCTTGAACAGCCAGTAGAAGCTCCACAGGACCAGGTAGCCGGCCATGGCACCGATGACTGCCGAGGGCAGCATCAACGGCTGGAACAGCAGTTGGTAGAGAAGCCCCGCCCACAGCAGTGGCAGGGTGAGCAGGTCCGGCAGCAGCTGGGTACGCAGGTCGATTACCGCCATCGCCAGCAGGGTCAGGCAGGCACCGAAGATAAACAGCGCTTCGAGGGTCGGTCCGAAGAGCGCCAGCACCGCCACGGCCAGCACGCCTCCGGCGAGTTCCACCAGGGGATACTGGGGGCTGATGCGCGTCTGGCAGCTGGCACAGCGTCCGCGGCGCTTGAACCAGCCAAGCAGCGGCATGTTGTCATGCCAGGCAATGGGAGCCTCGCAGCGCGGGCACAGTGAGCGGGGCGTTACCAGATTGAAGGGAGGCGTCTCTTCCGGTTCCAGCTCCAGGGCCTCACGGGCCTCGGCGCGCCAGCTGCGCATCAGCATCACCGGCAGTCGGGTGATCACCACGTTGAGGAAGCTGCCCAGACACAGACCGATGACGACGGCTAGGGGCCAGAGCAGGAAGGGGGGGAGGTCGGCGAGCAAGGGGGGAGACTCCTGTCCAGTCGGATCCGGTACCCCATTGTATCGGGGGATGGCGACGATTGCCCTGCTTTCGATGCCGGAGGCCTCTTGCAAGGCCGTCGGCTGGACACCATGTTGAGTGGGGCACCCTTTATCCCGAACACGAGGAGTCGGACATGAGCGACCATCGCATTGAGCGCGATAGCATGGGCGAGTTGGAGGTGCCGAGGGAAGCCCTCTACGGTGCCCAGACCCAGCGCGCCGTCAACAATTTCCCGGTATCCGGTCAGTCGTTGCCGACGCCCTTCATCCACGCCATCGCTCGCATCAAGCTGGCGGCGGCCCGAGTCAACCGCGAACTGGGCCTTCTCGAC
>NZ_JAVLBC010000138.1:0-8685 GCF_031581305.1 Halomonas sp. | reverse complement strand
TTGTAACGCACCGGGCGATCATCATTGCGGTAGGTGAGGGAGGGCAGCTGGCTCTCGCCGAAGGTGCGTAACAGTCGGTCACCCGACTCTCCGCGACCTTCGAAGATAGCCAGCGTGGCTCGCCAGGCGTCGCCCTCGGCATTGTTGTCGATCTGGCATTGGGTCATGTCGACAGTGGGGCAGAGGGTGATGGTGGTGCGGCGAGTAATGGCCGCGCTGCGGGTCTTGGCCAGCGCTGATTTGAGCCGCATGACCTCTGCTGCCACCTCATTCCTTGCGCTGAGCTTCTGAAAGCCAGGAAGTCCCACCGTGGCGATAATGGCAAGCACGGCGATGGTGACGATCAGCTCGATCAGCGTCAGCCCATACTGCCGAGAAGAAAACGGGGTGCTGATAGCAGGGCGCATGGTGCCCTCCCGGCGTGGCCTGTTCGATGGATCCTTTCTTCAGGCTAGCCGGGGCCAGTCACTCCGCTGTAGGCGATCGCCTACAGCGGTTGTACGTCATCATGGCACCAGAATGGCGAGGTCGCCCTCGGTCGAAGGGCAAGCGGGCGCGGATGGCGCCCCGCCCGTGTCGTTCTACTCTTCGTTCTTTTCCTGTCGTTTCTCTTCCTTCTGCTCTTCCTTTTGCTCGGCCAGGTACTTGTCGCGGTGGTCGCCGGAGCAGAACCAGTTGCCGCGCTCGCGCAGGGCGTCTTCCTCGGGCAGGTGCACCTGGCACCAGCTGCAGCGCACCATACGGTTGCCCTGCGAGTCGCCCGCCTGCTGTGGGCCCTCGCGGTCCAGTTTCCACTCGCGGTACATGCGGTAGAGCTTCAGGCCGGCGAAAAACAGCACGGCGAAGATGATCAGGCGAATCAGCAACAGGTTCATTCCTTACAGGACTCCCAGGTGGGGGTGGCCGGCTTTGCCACTCGGCCGCCCTTGCGGGACAATGGCGGGTATTCATCGATTCTCGAGAGATTTCCAAGCCCATGCAAGACCTGACCCTGGTAATGGCTCAGCTCGACCCGCTGGTCGGCGACATTCCCGGCAACGCCGAGCTCGCCATCGAGACCGTTCGCGAGGCACGCATCGAGCATGGCGCCGATATCGTGGTGCTGCCCGAACTCTTCCTGAGCGGCTACCCGCCGGAGGACCTGCTGCTGCGACCCTCCATGGAGGCCCGCCTGCGGCATGCCCGGGCCCATTTAGCCGAGAAGATGGCCCGCGATGTCATGGTCATCGTCGGATATCCGGGGCGCCGGGAAGGTGAGAACTGGAACCTGGCCGGGGTGCTCTACAACGGCGAGTGGCTCGACGAGTACGCCAAGCAGGCGCTGCCCAACTACGAAGTGTTCGATGAGCAGCGCTATTTCGCCACCGGCCGCCAGCCGTTGGTGGTGGAGCACAAGGGCGTCAAGCTCGGCATCCTGATCTGCGAGGACATCTGGAGCGAGAAGCCGGTCCGCCAGGCCCGCGATGCCGGCGCCCAGATCCTGGTTACCCTGAATGCCTCGCCCTTCCACCTGGACAAGCCCGCCGAGCGACTGGCGCTGCTCGAGGCGCGTGCCCGCGAGGTGGAGCTGCCCATCGTCTACGTCAACCAGATCGGTGGCCAGGACGAGTTGGTCTTCGATGGCGGCTCGGCCTGTGTCGACGCCAAGGGCGAGCTGATGGTGCAGGCGCCCCACTGGGCGGTGGGCCTGATGCCGGTGCAGTTCGTGCGCGACGCCCACCACTGGGTGCCCCAGCCGGGCGAGACCGAGCCCGACGTCGAGCCGGAGGAGAACCTCTACTGCGCGCTGGTCACCGGCCTGCGCGACTACGTCAACAAGAGCGGCTTCAAGGGTGTGGTGCTGGGGCTCTCCGGCGGCATCGATTCGGCGCTGTCGCTGGCCATCGCCGTGGATGCCCTGGGGGCGCAGCGCGTCCACGCGGTGATGATGCCCTACCACTACACGGCGGACATCTCGAAGCAGGACGCCGCCGAGCAGGCCGAGATGCTGGGCGTGAGCCATGAGGTGCTGCCTATCGAGCCGATGGTCGAGGCGTTCATGACGACCCTGGCCGAAAGCTTCGCCGGTACCGAGCGCGACACCACCGAGGAGAACCTGCAGTCGCGCTGCCGCGGCGTGCTGCTGATGGCGATCTCCAACAAGAAGGGTCTGATGGTGCTGACCACCGGCAACAAGAGCGAGATGGCGGTGGGCTATGCGACTCTCTATGGCGACATGGTGGGCGGCTACAACGCCATCAAGGACGTCTACAAGACCTGGGTCTACCGCCTGGCGCGCTGGCGCAATACCCAGTCGCCGGTGATGCCTGCGCGGGTCATCGAGCGGCCGCCGACCGCCGAGCTCGCCCCGGACCAGCAGGACAGCGATACCCTGCCGGACTACGACGTGCTCGACGCCATCCTGGTGCGCTACATCGAAGGCGACATGAGTGCCGAGGCGATCATCGAGGCGGGCTTCGACCACGAAGACGTCTACAAGGTGGTCAAGCTAGTTGACCGCTGTGAGTACAAGCGGCGCCAGGCGCCGGTGGGCGTGCGCGTCACCCGCCGCGGCTTCGGTCGTGACCGCCGCTACCCCATCGTCAACGGTTGGCAGCCGGGGGAATGAAGCGGGAAGCTTCAAGCTGTAAGCTTGAAGAAAACCGGTGCTGCCAGAAGCAGCGCCGGTTTTTCATTGGATCATCGCACTAAGATTGACCCCAGGGCCATCTCTCAGGTTTTCGGCAAGGCCAACGGTGAGTACAAGCGCCAGGTGTTGCGCCCGCCAGCCTTGGCGCGGTACATCGCCGAGTCGGCGGCCTGGAGCAAGCTGGAGCTATTGTTGCCATCTTTCGGGTAGAGGGCAACGCCTACCGAGACGCCGATGGTTACCGGCGTGCCGTCGATGGTGAAAGGATGTGTCAGCGCCTCGACCACATTGGCGGCAACCCGGGTGGCGTTATCGGCGGCTTGAATGGGGTCCACCACGATCACGAACTCGTCGCCGCCCAGCCGGGCCAGCATGTCCTCGGCGCGCAGGTTGGCCTGCAGGCGTTCGCCCACGGCCTGCAGGAGCGTGTCGCCTGCCTGGTGGCCGAGCGTATCGTTGACCTCCTTGAAGTAGTCCAGGTCCATGAAGAGCACGGCCAACTGCCTGCCAGCGTGGCACGACTGGCGAATGGCTCCTTCCAGGTGCTGCTCCAGGTAGGCGCGGTTGGGCAGGCCGGTGAGCTCATCGTGAAGCGCCTGGTGGCGCACTACCTCCTCGGCGGCCTTCTGCTCGGTGACATCGTTGAAGATATGGATATAGCGCAGCGTTTCGCCGCTGGCGCTGCGTACGGCACTGACGGTCTGCAGCGCCACCAGCATATCCCCGTTGGCACAGCGGTAGCGAACCTCGCCCTGCCAGGTCCCGTTCTGTTCCAGTTGTTGCAGGCCATGTTTCAGCTCCGGGCTGTCGGCGTGCCAGGCCAGCAGGTCCTTGATCGGCCGCCCGGTCAGGGCCTGAGCCGAGTAGCCCAGTTGGCTGGTAAAGGCTGGGTTGGCATCGATGATGATATGGTCCGGGCTGGTGATGGCGATCGCCTCGTGAGCGCTACGAAAGACGCTGGCGGCCAGGCGAAGTTTCTGCTCCGAGCCCTCCAGCTCACGGGCTTGCCTGTCCACTCGGGCCAGCAGGGGGTACAGGGCGTGGCTGACCACCCAGGCGCCTACCAGGGCCAGCAACAGTATGGCCAGCGCCGGCCACAGCAGCAGCTTCAGGGCTTCGTTGTGAAACTGTCGAGACGGTATTTCCACCAGCAGCTGCCAGCCCTGCTCCCCCAGAGCGGCCTTGAGGGTGACTTGAATCGTGTCTTCGCTGATCTCTGGGGAGTCAACGTGGCTTACGCCCGGCCCCTCCGGTCCCAGCGTTAGCTCCTGCTGGCAGTTGGTCGTGCGCAGCCGCATCCTGGCGTCTTCACCGAAGCGTTCCGTATTGGCCAGCAGGGCCAGCAGCGGCTCGGCCTGGAAGAAGACGATATCCCGGCCGATGCGCTCTCCTTCAGGTGTGACGATCGGCGAGCAGCTCTGCACCAGCACTTCGTCATGCTCCAGTAGGTAGAGCCGGCAGGGATAGCCCTCCTGTGAGTCGTGCGAGGGCGCCGCTCCGGCCGGGACCTCGCCGATTCGTGAGATGAGCTCGCCGTCGGGGCCCTGTCGGATCAGGCCGACCAGGTCCGGTGCCTGGGCCAGGGCATCGGCCAGGCGCGGTGTGGTGAAGTCCGACACCTCGTCCAGCGAGGTGTCACCGCGGGCATAGGCGCCGAGGCGCCGGCGAATCTCCGTGCGGCTGGTGAGCTGGCGGGTGATATCCTGATAGCGCTGGAGCTGATGGTGGAGGGCATCCGCCTGGGTTTCGGCGCTGAGCTGGCTGATATGTTCGATGCCGCTGCGCGCGGCGTGATAGAAGGGCAACGCGGTGATCAGCCCGGCCAGCAGGGCGGTGGTCAGGATGCCCAGCGCGGCCAGTGACCGGATGCGCAGATGCACGCGACGGATGTCGCGCGTCGATGATGAAGAGTGGGCTGTTGTCATGGAGCTCGAGTCGGCATTTCCCGGAGGATGGGGCCTCCGACCATCAGAGTTGTCTCGACGATACCCTGTGGGGCGCTTGCCAGGCATCGATGGGTTTCAACGACTCGCCCCGCCAGCCAGGCTGGCGGGGTAGAGGCAGGTGGCGGGCTTCAGGCTGATAGGGCGTCGGCCTTGACGTGTTGCGGTCGGAAGGTGCGGCCGTTGAGCCGTTCATGGTTCGGGGCGTTGTCGATCAGTACCTGAAGGGTCTCGCGGGCGCGGTCACGCATCTCGAGGCCCAGATAGCCCTCCACCATCACCGCCAGGGCGTCATGGTTCGCCTTGGACTGGGGGTAGTGCTCGATCACCCAACGGCCGCGCTCCACGGCGGCCAGGTAGGCCCCCTTGCGCAGGTAGAAGTCGGCCACGTGCAGCTCGTGGCGGGCCAGCACGTTGCGCAGGTAAATGATGCGCTGCCGGGCGTCCGGGGCGTACTGGCTGTTCGGATAGCGCTGGATCAGCTCGCGAAAGTCGGCATAGGCATCGCGGGTGGCGCCGAGGTCGCGCTTGGAGATGTCGATCAACCGCAGCCGCTCCAGGCTGAAGCGTCCCGCCTGCCAGGCAGCCAGGCCACGCATGTAGTAGGCGTAGTCCACCTGGGGGTGGTCCGGGTGCAGGCGGATGAAACGGCTGGCGGCGGCGCGGGCGCCTTCCCAGTCGTCGCTCTCGTAGTAGGCGTAGATCAGCTCCAGCTGCGCTTGCTGGGCATGCTCGCCGAAGGGGAAGCGGGTATCGATGGCCTCGAGTCGGTTGATGGCGGTGGTGTGACGGCCATCTTCCAGAGCCTCGCGACCCTCCTGGTAGAGCTGGCGCTCGGCGACGCCGGAGAGTTCCTCTTCCTGGGAATCGGTGCTGGCGCAACCGGTCAGCAGGACGCCGGTCAGCAGCAGGGACGCCAGGCGGGTGGGGGAGGTGATAACGCGCATCGTGATCCTCGTGTCTAACAACCCGGATGGCCGTGATAGAATCGGCCGATATCCGCCCACTATAAAGCACCTTGCGGCGAAACGCAGTCATCGCTCCCGGTGCGCAAAGAGCCCTGTCCCGACCCATGTCCCAGACCCTCGACGCACAGCATCGCGTTCCCGAGCGCATGGCCGGCCTGCGCCTCGACCAGGCCGCCGCCGAACTCTTCGCCGACTTTTCCCGGGAGCGGCTCAAGGCCTGGATCAAGAGCGGGGCCCTGACCCTGGACGGCCAACCGGCCAAGCCCAAGGACAAGGTCTATGGCGGCGAGGCCCTGGCCCTGGCCGCCGAGATCGAGGACGACACCCGCTTCGAGCCCGAGGATATCCCCCTGACGGTGGTGTACGAGGACGACGAGGTGTTGGTGATCGACAAGCCGCCGGGCCTTGTGGTGCATCCCGCCGCCGGCAACCCCGATGGCACCCTGCTCAATGCCCTGCTGCACCATGACCCGCAGCTGGCGGCCATCCCCCGGGCGGGCATCGTGCATCGCCTGGACAAGGACACCAGCGGGCTGATGGTGGTAGCCAGGACCCTTGCCGCCCAGGCGGCGCTGGTCGAGCAGCTCCAGGCGCGCACGGTATCGCGGGAGTACGACGCTGTGGTGGTGGGGGTGATGACCGCCGGCGGCACCGTGGATGCCCCCATCGGCCGTCACCCGCGCGATCGCAAGCGCCAGGCGGTGAACGCCTCGGGCAAGCCGGCGGTGACCCACTACCGGGTGGTGGAGCGTTTCCGCGCCCATACTCATGTGCGCTGCCGGCTCGAGACCGGCCGCACTCACCAGATCCGCGTGCACATGGCCCATGTGCGCTATCCGCTGATCGGTGACCCGGTGTATGGGGGGCGCCTCAAGCTGCCCGCCGGCGCCAGCGAGTCGCTCAAGGAGATCCTGCGCGAGTTTCCACGCCAGGCGCTACATGCCCGCAAGCTGGCCTTCGTGCATCCGGCGAGCGGCGCGCGGATGGCCTTCCGCGCGCCGCTGCCGGATAACCTGCTGATGCTGCTCGACTACCTGCGCGAAGACCGCGAGACCATGCGTTAAGGACCCCGTGATGAGCGATACCTTCGACCTGCGCCCGACGCCGATCCTGCCCGACTGGCCAGCGCCGGAGAGCGTGGGGGCCTTCGTCACCACCCGCGAGACCGGCCCCAGCCAGGGCCCTTTCGCTGCCTTCAATCCGGCCGAGAATCTGGGCGACAACCCGAACCACGTGGCGCTGTGCCGCCGCCAGCTGGAGAAGGAGGTGGGCGACGACCGCCCACTGCTGTGGCTCGACCAGGTGCATGGTGCCCGGGTACAGCAGGCGTACTCCGCCGCCCGGCCCCAGGCGGACGCCGCCGTGGCCATGAATCGCGACTATGCCTGCGTGGTACTCACCGCCGACTGCCTGCCGGTGTTCCTCTGCGATCGTCGCGGCGAGCGGGTGGCGGTGGCCCATGCCGGCTGGCGCGGGCTGGCCGGTGGCGTGATCGAGGCGACCGTGGGCGCCATGGGTCTGCCGCCGGAGGAGCTAATGGCCTGGCTGGGCCCGGCGATCTCCAACGCCCAGTTCGAGGTCGGCCCCGAGGTGCAGCAGGCCTTCGTCGGCGTGCACCCGGAGGCCGAGGCGGCCTTCGATCCCAGCCCCTACCGGCTCGGCCACTACATGGCCGACCTCTACAAGCTGTCCCGCCTGCGCCTCGAGCGCCTGGGTGTCTCCCATATCAGCGGCGGCCACTTCTGCACCGCCTGCGAGCCCCGCTTCTACTCCTACCGCCGCGACGACGGTGTCACCGGCCGCATGGCCAGCGTGATCTGGTTGAGATAGCGCCGAGCGCCGAGCTGCAAGCGCCAAGAAACCCCTCGGCTTGCTCTCTGCGCTTTCGAGCCATCCTGGCTTGGCTGCTTGGCTGCTTGGCCGCTTGATCAGCGTCAACTCCTCACTCCCTTTCCCTGGCCACCGACTTGAAAGCCAGCCACGCTGACTCCATTGATACCTTCAAGACACATTGACAGGGCCAAACGGTGCGTCCGACCGCGCCGTTACCCCGATGGAGGAAAGCGAATGCGATTCGACAAGTTTACGGCCAGGCTGCAGAACGCCGTGGCCGATGCCCAGTCCCTGGCCGTGGGCCGCGGTCACAACCAGCTGGAGCCGGGTCACCTGCTGCTGGCGCTGCTGGATGCCACCGATACTGGCGTGAAGGCGCTGATCCAGAAGGCCGGCGGCGATGCCGCGCGACTGCGTGACGGCTTGGCGGGCCAGCTCGACGACCTGCCCAAGGTTGCCAATTTCGACGGTGAAGTGCAGCCCTCCCGCGACCTGATCAAGCTGTTCAACCTTACCGATCGCGAGGCCCAGAAGCGCGGCGACCAGTACATCGCCAGCGAGCTGGTGCTGCTGGCCGCGCTGGAGATGGGCCACGCCGTCAGCAAGTTGCTCAAGCAGGCCGGGGTGACCCGCCAGTCGCTGGAGAGCGCCGTCGACAGCGTACGCGGCGGTGAATCGGTCGACGACCCCAACGCCGAGGACCAGCGCGAGGCGCTGGAGAAGTACACCCTGGACCTCAACGAGCGGGCCGCCAGCGGCAAGATCGACCCGGTGATCGGCCGCGACGACGAGATTCGCCGCACCATCCAGGTGCTGCAGCGGCGCACCAAGAACAACCCGGTGCTGATCGGCGAGCCCGGCGTGGGCAAGACCGCCATCGTCGAGGGCCTGGCCCAGCGCATCGTCGACGGCGAGGTGCCGGAGGGGCTCAAGGACAAGCGCGTGCTCTCGCTGGACATGGGCGCGCTGCTCGCCGGGGCCAAGTTCCGCGGCGAGTTCGAGGAGCGCCTGAAGTCCGTGTTGAAGGAGCTGGCCCAGGAGGAGGGCCGGGTGATCCTGTTCATCGACGAGCTGCACACCATGGTCGGCGCCGGCAAGGCCGAGGGCTCCATGGATGCCGGCAACATGCTCAAGCCGGCGCTGGCCCGTGGCGAGCTGCATTGCGTGGGTGCCACCACCCTCGACGAGTACCGCAAGTACATCGAGAAGGACGCCGCCCTGGAGCGTCGCTTCCAGAAGGTGCTGGTCGACGAGCCGTCGGAGGAGGACACCGTGGCGATCCTGCGTGGCCTCAAGGAGCGCTACGAGGTGC
>NZ_JAVLBC010000137.1:0-8728 GCF_031581305.1 Halomonas sp. | reverse complement strand
GGCAAGACCACCGGCTGGGTCCACCGGGCTTCGCTCCGGCATCGCGGGGTCGAGACGCTGGTTGGCTGCGAATATCTCGGCATCGACGACGAGGGGCTGCATATCCGCCTCGATGGTGACCTGCGGTGTCTCGAGGTTGATACCATCGTGGTCTGTGCCGGCCAGGAGTCGGTGCGGGAACTGCTGGCACCGTTCCAGGCGGCCGGGATGGCTGTACATGTCATCGGCGGTGCCGACGAGGCGGCGGAGCTCGATGCCCGTCGGGCCATCGATCAGGGAACCCGGCTGGCCGCACGTCTCTGACCCCGGTCGCCGTGTTATCCACCTGCTGCCTTGCCTGACGCTGATCCACCCGTCGGCCCTCTCCGGCGGGAATCGTCCTTTGAGCGTTTAATCCTTCACGATTCCTTATGAACCGAGTGGCGCTCTCCGAGCTCTCAGAGGAGACGACTCGTGTGCGTTGATTGGTGAGGCAAACCGTTATCCGCTGATGCTGTCTACGCTGAAGAGACCCCACCCTGGCCTGTCATCATCATGTCGAGTGGCTGGGGAATCGGGCATACAGGAGGCTTCGATGAGCATCTTCGATCATGTGCAGAACCGCTTCTCTCGCGTCCAGCAGGAAGAGATGAGCCTGCAGGAGTATCTGGAACTTTGCCGCCGGGAGCCCGTGGCCTATGCGACGGCGGCCGAGCGAATGCTGGAGGCCATTGGCGAGCCAGAGGTGATCGATACCGCGAAGGATCCGCGGCTGTCACGCATCTTTTCCAACAAGGTGATTCGTCGTTATCCGGCCTTCGCCGAGTTCTATGGCATGGAAGAGGCCATTGAGCAGATCGTTGCCTACTTCCGCCATGCCGCCCAGGGGCTCGAGGAGCGCAAGCAGATCCTCTATTTGCTCGGGCCGGTAGGCGGCGGCAAGTCATCCCTGGCCGAGCGCCTCAAGCTGTTGATGGAGAAGGTCCCCTTCTATGCCATCAAGGATTCTCCGGTCTACGAGTCCCCGCTGGGCCTGTTCTCCCCGGAGGAGGATGGTGAGCTGCTGGAGAAGGAGTATGGCATCCCTCGGCGCTATCTCAAGAGCGTGATGTCGCCCTGGGCCGCCAAGCGCCTCAAGGAGTACGGGGGCGATATATCCCAGTTCCGGGTGGTGCGCCTCTACCCCTCACGGCTCAACCAGATCGCCATCTCCAAGACCGAGCCCGGCGACGAGAACAACCAGGATATCTCTTCGCTGGTCGGCAAGGTGGACATCCGTCAGCTCGAGCTCTACTCCCAGGATGATCCGGACGCCTACAGCTTCTCCGGCGGGTTGTGTCGGGCCAACCAGGGGCTCATGGAGTTCGTCGAGATGTTCAAGGCGCCGATCAAGGTGCTGCATCCGCTGCTGACGGCGACCCAGGAGGGTAACTACAACCCCACCGAGGGCATGGGGGCGATCCCCTTCGACGGCGTGGTGCTGGCCCACTCCAACGAGAGCGAATGGCAGACCTTCCGCAACAACCGCAACAACGAGGCCTTCCTCGACCGGGTCTACATCGTCAAGGTGCCCTACTGTCTGCGGGTCACCGAGGAGATCAACATCTACAAGAAGTTGCTCGAGCACTCCTCGCTGGCCGAGGCACCCTGCGCGCCGGATACCCTGCGGATGCTGGCGCAGTTCTCGGTGCTCTCGCGGCTCAAGGAGCCGGAGAATTCGAGCATCTACTCCAAGATGCGGGTCTACGACGGCGAGAACCTCAAGGACACCGACCCCAAGGCCAAGTCGATCCAGGAGTACCGCGATGCGGCCGGGGTCGACGAGGGCATGGAGGGACTGTCGACGCGCTTCGCCTTCAAGATCCTCTCCAAGGTGTTCAATTTCGACAATCACGAGGTGGCGGCCAACCCGGTTCACCTGCTGTATGTACTGGAGCAGCGCCTGGAGCAGGAGCAGCTGCCCCGCGAGACCTTCGAGCGCTACCTGCGTTTCATCAAGGAGTTCCTGGCGCCGCGCTACGTCGACTTCATCGGCAAGGAGATCCAGACGGCCTATCTCGAGTCCTATTCCGAGTATGGGCAGAATATCTTCGACCGCTACGTGACCTATGCTGACTTCTGGATCCAGGACCAGGAGTATCGCGACCCGGAGACCGGCGAGTTCCTCGACCGTCAGGCCCTCAACGAGGAACTGGAGAAGATCGAGAAGCCGGCGGGCATCTCCAACCCCAAGGACTTCCGCCACGAGGTGGTCAATTTCGTGCTGCGCGCCCGTGCCCAGAACAACGGCATGAATCCCAGCTGGCAGTCCTACGAGAAGCTGCGCGGGGTGATCGAGCACAAGATGTTCGCCAACACCGAGGAACTGCTGCCGGTGATCTCTTTCAACGCCAAGGCTTCGACGTCGGACCAGAAGAAGCACGAGGACTTCGTTGCACGGATGGTCGACCGCGGCTACACCGAGAAGCAGGTGCGTCTGCTCTCCGAGTGGTATCTGCGGGTACGCAAGTCGCAGTAGGCCGAGGAGGTCGTCATGACCTATTTCATCGATCGTCGTGCCAACGCCAAGCACAAGAGCGCAGTCAACCGCCAGCGCTTCCTCGACCGCTACCGCACCCATATCAAGCGGTCGGTCGAGGAGGCCGTGAACCGTCGCTCGATCACCGACATGGAGCGCGGCGAGAAGGTCTCGATCCCTACCCGGGACATCTCCGAGCCGGTCTTCCAGCACGGCCCGGGGGGCAAGCGCACCATCGTCGCGCCGGGTAACAAGGAGTTCGTCGAGGGGGATCGGCTGCGCCGCCCCGGCGGCGGGGGTGGCGGCGACGGTGCCGGGGAGGGCGGTGCCTCCAACCAGGGCGAGGGCATGGACGAGTTCGCCTTCACCCTGAGCCGTGAGGAGTTCCTCGACTTCGTCTTCGACGGCCTGGAGTTGCCCCACCTGGAGCGCAAGGCCCTGGTGGACCTCGACGAGGTGCGCCCGGTGCGTGCTGGGGTGTCGAAGGAGGGCGTGCCGGCGCGCATCAATATCGTGCGCTCCATGCGCGAGGCTCAGGCGCGGCGCATCGCCATGCGGGCGCCGATCCGTCGAGCCCTGCGCGAGGCCATGGAGGTGCTGGCCGAGGAGGAGCGCAAGGATCCGGTGCTTCGCAACCCTGCACGCATCACCGAACTCAAGGCAGAGATCGAGCGCCTGGAGAAGCGCCTGGAGGCGGTGCCCTTCATCGATACTTACGATCTGCGCTACAACAATCTGGTCGACCAGCCCCAGCCTTCGAGCAAGGCGGTGATGTTTTGCGTAATGGATGTCTCGGGCTCCATGACCCAGGCCCACAAGGACATTGCCAAGCGTTTCTTCCTGCTCCTCTACCTCTTTCTCGAGCGCAACTACGAGAAAGTCGAGCTGGTCTTCGTGCGCCATCATACCGCGGCCAAGGAGGTCGATGAGGAGGAGTTCTTCTATTCCCGCGAGACCGGCGGGACCATCGTTTCCAGCGCCCTGACCCTGGTCGACGAGATCATTGAGGCGCGCTACCCGCCCGGGCAGTGGAACCTCTACGTGGCCCAGGCCTCGGACGGCGACAACTGGGACGACGACTCCATTACCTGCCGTGACTTGCTCGTCGAGCGCCTGATGCCGCGGCTACAGTACTTCACCTACGTGGAAATCACCCCTCATGCCCACCAGGCGCTGTGGGAGGAGTACGAGCGGGTGGAGGCCGAGTATGCCGAGTGCTTCGCCATGCGCCAGATCGTCGAGGCTGGGGACATCTACCCGGTCTTTCGCGAGCTGTTCAAGCGCCGCATTGCCCGCACTTGACCACCCGAGCAGGTGGCCCGAGGAGGCAGCATGACACGACGCAAGCCCATCGCGACCGGTTCCGACTGGAATTTCGAGATTCTTGACGACTTCGAGGAGGAAATTGCACGCCTGGCGGACGAGTATCGCCTGGATACTTATCCCAACCAGATCGAGGTCATCACCACCGAACAGATGATGGATGCCTATGCCAGCGTGGGTATGCCGGTGGGGTATCACCACTGGTCCTTTGGCAAGCAGTTCCTGGCCGTTGAGCAGGCCTACCGTCGTGGCCAGATGGGGCTGGCCTACGAACTGGTGATCAACTCCGACCCCTGCATCGCCTACTTGATGGAGGAGAATACCCTGATGATGCAGGTGCTGGTCATGGCCCACGCTTGCTATGGCCACAACTCCTTCTTCAAGGGCAACTACCTGTTCCGCACCTGGACCGATGCCTCCTCCATCGTCGACTACCTGGTGTTTGCCCGGAAGTACCTCAGCGAGTGCGAGGAGCGCCACGGCGTGGCCGCGGTGGAGCAGTTGCTGGATGCCTGCCACGCCCTGCAGAACTATGGCGTCGACCGCTACAAGCGCCCCTCGCCGATCTCCGCTGCCGAGGAGGCGCGGCGCCAGAAGGAGCGCGAGGAACACCTCCAGGCCCAGGTCAATACCCTGTGGCGCACCATCCCGGGCCGGCCGCGCGGCGATGCGCTGCCCGGCATGGCCGACGAGGAGGATCCGCTGGGCCTGCACGAGGGCGGGCGCTATCCGCCGGAGCCCCAGGAGAACCTGCTCTATTTCATCGAAAAGAATGCCCCGCTGTTGGCCCCCTGGCAGCGAGAGGTGGTGCGTATCGTGCGCAAGCTGGCCCAGTACTTCTATCCCCAGCGCCAGACCCAGGTGATGAACGAGGGGTGGGCGACCTTCTGGCATTACACCCTGATGAACCGTCTCTACGATGAAGGGCTGGTGGATGAAGGCTTGATGCTGGAGTTCCTGCAGTCGCACACCGCGGTGGTCAGTCAGCCGGCCTTCGACAGTCCCTACTTCAGCGGCATCAACCCCTATGCGCTGGGCTTCGCCATCTTCACCGACCTCCGGCGCATCTGCGAGTCGCCAACGGAAGAGGATCGGCAGTGGTTCCCCGACAGTGCCGGTGGCGACTGGCGGGAGACCCTGGAGTTCGCCATGAAGAACTTCAAGGACGAATCCTTCATCCAGCAGTTCCTGTCGCCCAAGGTGATCCGCGACCTCAAGCTGTTCATGGTGGTCGACGACGACCAGGAGGAGATGCTGGAGGTGGCGGCGATCCATGACGAGCGTGGCTACCGGCGCATTCGCGAGTCCCTGGCCACCCAGTACGCTCTGGCGGTGCGTGAACCCAATATCCAGGTCTACTCGGCTGACATTCGTGGCGATCGTTCACTGACACTGCGCCATGTCCAGGACCGTCGGCGTCCGCTGGCGCGCAGCGCCTATCCGGTGATCCGTCACCTCCATCAGCTGTGGGGCTTCCCGGTGCAGCTGGAGTCGATACAGGGCGATGAGGTGGTGCGGCGCTACCACTGGCCCCTGCCCGAGAAGGGGGGGCGTGATTGAGGTGCCCAACCGACGAGACCCACGCCATGGCGTGGGTCTCGTCGGTCACTCTTGCTATGTGACGCGTCTTCTGCGTGATGCGAAGTGTCGGTCAGGCCTGGGCTGTCCAGGACTGGCACCAGCCGCCCGGCTCGACACTGTTTTGCGGGAAGAGCTGACAGCCTTCGCTGTCAGCTTGGTAGAACATGCAGTTGCTGCACTGCTCGCCTTCCTCGTAGGCCGGATGGTCGCTGGCGTCGCTGGCATTTTCGACGTAGTTCAGGGCCTTGGCCTGTTCGGCGCTAGGGTCGAGGCGCGGCAGGTCCTGGGCGAGGGCGCTCTTGGACAGGATACCGGCGCCGAGGGGCAGGGCAGCAAGGCCCAGCAGGCTGTTACGCATGAAATCACGACGGCTATGGTCGGCCATGGTCTCTCCTTGTCATCACGGTGGGTCTAGGGGGCGTGGTGGGGCAATCATGATGCCCGGTTCTTCTTGGCGGGTGGTCGAACCACCACTCGATTCGACAGGCGCGTCCCTGCGGAGTTCGTCCGCTCAATGGTAGTAAACTGATGGAGGTATCGCTAACCGGTCGGCACCTGTGCGGCAATCCGCCGCATCGTCGCCCATCCGGGCGATCAGACCCGCGATGAGGCGCAGGCCTCTTGGTTCAGCGCCCTCGACGGCGCTGCTATACTCGCACCAGCTGCGGTGGGCGTACGGTCGACTGCGGGTTGTGATGTGCGCGCAAGCGCCTAGAACAGGGAGTAGTCCGATGCAGAATGCGGTGATTCTGATCAATGCCGAAAAGGGCCAGGTGAAGGCGGTGGCCGAGCGACTGGCCGACGTCGAGGGCATCAGCGAGGTCTATTCCACCTGTGGCCGGTACGACCTGGTAGCCATCGCGCGGACCCGTGACTTCGAGAGCCTGGCGGAGCTGGTGACCGGACGACTCAATGCCGTCGAAGGCATTCGTGACACCGAGACGCTCAATGCCATGCAGGTCCACTCCCGCCATGACCTGGAGACCATGTTCTCGCTGGGCTGGTGAAGGGAGTCGGGCCCCGCGGCTCGCTGCATGATCGGACAGGGAAGGGGCAGGCATGGCAGCAAGACGAAGACGCGTCGCCAGCCGCTGGCGCCGTCAGTTGCGTCGCTTCGGCATCACGGCGCTGTTCGTGGCCGTGGCCACGGGGCTCTGGCATTTTCAGGAGCGCGAGCTGCGTGACGGCCTCAGCTGGCAGGGCGTCACCACTTGGCAGGAGCTTACCCCGCTGAGCTTTCATCGCGTGCTGCGCAACGACGGTTTCCTGGTGGGGTGGTCCGATATGCGGGTCAACCCCCTGTGGGTCAGCTACTTGCTGCACGAGGTCGACGACCCCGGCGCCGGGCCGCGTCCTGGCTTCCGGCGCGACTGGCGGGCCCTGTGGCCGATCTCGCCGGACGGCTATTTCGGCAGCGGCTATGATCGGGGACATCTTGCCCCCAACTATGCCATCGCCGCGGTCCATGGCAGGGCGGCGCAGCGTGATACCTTCCTGATGAGCAACATGTCGCCCCAGCGGCCTGAGCTTAACCGGCGTCTGTGGCAGCGCCTGGAAGAAGTGGTGATGGATCACTTCGTGCCCCGCTTCGGTACCCTTCAGGTGATCACGGGGCCGGTGTTCCCGGCCTCGTTCCGAGGCAACGTGCTCAACCGGGTCGGCTTGGTGGAGGTGCCCGAGGCCTTCTACAAGATCCTGGTGGTGCCGGGGGAGGAGCCGCGTGCCCTGGCCTTCCTCATGCCGCAGCGTGTCACCGGCGACGAGCCGCTGGATGATTTCCTGGTCAGCATCGATAAGCTGGAGGCGAGCACGGGCCTGGATTTCTTTCCGCAACTGCCCGAGGCGGCTGCCGCAGCGCTGGAGGCTGAGGTAGAGACCGCGGGATGGGGGCTCGAGGCCGTGGCCAGGCTGCCCAGCCGCTTCTGAGCGACGGGCACAAAAAAACCGCGAACATGGCGTCGCGGTTTCCTGTTGGGCTGCAATGTAGACTCGTCTGCATGACGCGAGAAGAAGTGGTGCCCAGGAGAGGACTTGAACCTCCACATCCGTAAGGATACTAGCACCTGAAGCTAGCGCGTCTACCAATTCCGCCACCTGGGCGCATCATGCCGTCGTCGTGTTCGCGGGCATCGCCTGTGCGATGGTGCCCAGGAGAGGACTTGAACCTCCACGTCCATAAGGACACTAGCACCTGAAGCTAGCGCGTCTACCAATTCCGCCACCTGGGCGAACACGAGCAATTCGAGCTGACAAAGAGCGTGGGAGCGAACTCCCTGATATCCAGTCTATGGGATATCGATGGTGCCCAGAAGAGGACTTGAACCTCCACGTCCGTAAGGACACTAGCACCTGAAGCTAGCGCGTCTACCAATTCCGCCATCTGGGCAGGCGAGGCGTATCGTACCGGATTCGCTCGCTGATGCAAGCGGATCTGGCCCCGTCGGGCAGGATTTTTTTCGCCTGTCTCGCTATGCCGGCGTTGCCATGGTTGGGTGATGGGGGCACCGGCGCTATACTGCGTCCATGACAATCGACCCGAAATGCCAGATGCCACGCGCCGGACTTTGTCCCCGCGCCCTTTCGATCACGCTGCTCCCGATGCCGCCAAGGATGCCCACCGCATGACCCACTGGACGCTCAGCGACGATCCGCACGCCAAACGCGAAGCCCACAAGTACGACAAGCCTGCTCCCAGCCGTGAATACCTGCTCGCTCGCCTGGAGGAGGCCGGCAAACCGCTCACCCACGAGGCGATGAGCCAGCAGCTGGGTCTCGAGGACGAGGAGCTCCAGGAGGCGGTGCGCCGTCGTCTGTCGGCGATGGAGCGCGATGGCCAGGTACTGCGCAACCGCCGCGGTGCCTATGCGCTGATCGACAAGCTCGACCTGATCAAGGGCAAGGTGCTGGGACACCGTGACGGTTTTGGCTTTCTGCTCCGCGACGACGGCAAGAAACCCGACCTGGTGCTGCCGCCACGGCAGATGCGTCGGGTCTTCCATGGCGACCACGTGCTGGTGCGGGTCAGCGGGCGCGACCGTCGGGGCCGCGACGAAGCCACCATCGTCGAGGTGCTCGCGCGCAACACCCAGGCCATCGTCGGCGTCTACCGCGCCAATACCCCGGAATTCGGCGTGTTGATCCCCGAGAACTCCCGCATCACCCAGGAGGTCATCATTCCCCACAGCGCCTGTGGCGGGGCCCAGGATGGCCAGGTGATCTCGGCGACGATCGTCCAGCAGCCCGAGACCCGGGTACAGCCGGTGGGCGAGGTGGTCGAGGTGCTCGGCGAGCGCATGGATCCCGGGATGGAGATCGATATCGCCATCC
>NZ_JAVLBC010000136.1:0-8794 GCF_031581305.1 Halomonas sp. | reverse complement strand
TAGTTTCGGAGTCACCGGGGCCGGGGACGGTCGAGCACTACGTGTACCTTGTCGAGCGCAAGGACAAGGGAGCCCTGCTGGAACATCTCCTCGCCGACAAGAGCATGAAATGTCACATCATTCCGTCCTATACTGACGGGGCATCGCATCGTTTCGCCGGACTGCAAGGACGCAGCACCGACGGAGCCCGGAGCCGGAAGCCCCATTCAAGAAGAAGGAACACCGACATGATGAAGAAGCTCTGCCGTTACCTCAGCCCGCTGCTGATCACCGCTCTGGTACTGGGCAGCCTGCCGGTGGCCGCCGCGCCGGCCAGCCCGGGCAGTGGCCTGGTCACTACCCAGGATGCCCTGAACGTCGAGCGCACCCAGGGAGATCGCGAGCGGATTCACGAGATCCTCGCGCGTGACGATGTTCAGGAGCAGCTCGTCGCCCAGGGCGTCGACCCCGCCGAGGTGGAAGCCCGCGTGGCTGCCCTCTCCGATGCGGAAGCCGCCCGGATGGCCGACCAGCTCGAGCAGCTGCCGGCCGGTGCCAGCGTGGTCGGTGCCCTGTTCGCCGTCTTCGTGATCCTGCTGGTCACCGACATCCTCGGCCTGACCAACGTCTTCCCCTTCACCCGCTGAGCCCGTCCCCCATGATGCACTGCCGTGACTGGCAGCTGCCTACCAGGAACGCCCGCGCCGCGGGCGTTCTTGCGTTGGCGCTGCTGATGCTCGTGCTGGCCGGCTGCGCCAGCACCCCGCAACTCGCCGAAAGCACCGAGCGCGAACTGCCCCGCCAGGCGCTGCTCGAGGACACTCCCTTCCACGGCCAGCGCGACTACCAGTGCGGCCCCGCCTCGCTTGCCATGGTGCTCAACGCTACCGGCGTGCCCGTGGAGGTCGACACCTTGATCCCCCAAGTCTTCCTGCCCGGGCGCGAGGGCAGTGTGCAGCCCGAAATGCTGGGCACCGTGCGTCGCCACGGCCGCATCCCCTTCAGGATCGACGGCAACCTCGACACCCTGCTCACCGAGATCGACGCCGGCCATCCGGTGGTGGTGATGCAGAACCTCTCCCTGCCCGCCTGGCCAGTCTGGCACTATGCCGTGGCCATCGGCTTCGATCTGGACGAAGAGACGCTGATCCTGCACAGCGGCATGGCGCCGGAGCGTATCGAGTCCTTCAAACGCTTCGATGCCACCTGGGCCCGCAGCGATCGCTGGGCCTTCGTCGCCCTGTCCCCGGGCACGCTGCCCGCCACAGGCGACGGCAAGGCCGCCCTGGATGCCATCGCCGACTTCGAGCGCGTGCAGGGTGCACAGGCCGCCCTGCCCGCCTGGGACGCCTTGGTGGCACGCTATCCTGAGCATGCCATGGGGCACTTCGCGCTGGGCAATGCCCGCTACGCCACCGGCGACCGCCAGGGCGCCATCGCGGCCTTCGACAACGCCGTGACACAGGACCCCGACCTCGCCGTGGCCTGGCTCAACCTGGGCCTGCTGCGACGCGAGCTGAGCCAACCCGAGGCGGCGCGCCAGGCTCTGCAGCGAGCGGCGGCCCTCCCCGGCGCCTGGCAGGAGCAGGCGCGGGATACCCTGGACACCCTGTAGTTCAATGGCGACGCAAGTCGAGACATCGAACCGTTCGCTCCCCGGCGGGCACGGTGCCTGGAGAAGCAAGGGCATGGTGCCGGAAGCGAGAGCGTGGGCGCGAGGCTTCACCCCCGCTCGCGCTACCCGTCAATTGAAGACAGGTGATAATGCATGACAGCGACGTCGGGGCATAAACGGGCAACTTCGCATATCCTGTCACCCATCGGCCGTAGCCTGGCCCGGTAAAGAAGGACGCCCAGATGAACCTGCTGCACCTCGCCTTCGAGCATTCACCGGATGTCCTGCTGATTGCCCAGGAAGAAGAAGACGGCGGCTTTCGCTACCTCAAGGTCAACCACGCCTTCGAAACAATGACCGGCTTCACCCGCCACCAGGCCGAAGGGGTCCGCATCGATGACCTGCTTCCCCGCGAGGGCGCAGAGCGCCTGACCAAGCAATACCGCCGTTGCCTGGACGCCGGTGACACCGTGGAATTCGAGCAACCCTTCGCGGTCCCCAGTGGCCAGCGCACCTGGCATGTGCGGCTGCGACCCATGGGGTCATGCACGCCACCCCTGCTCATTGCCGCCGCCCGCGACATCACCTGGTCACGCAATTTCGCGCAGCAGCTGGAAACGGTCGCGGCCTATATCCCCGGCTTCGTATATCAACTCTGCCTGACACCCGATGGTGGTTGGCGGTACTCCTTCGTCGGAGAACGTGCCGAAAAGATGTTCGGGGTGAGCGCTCAAGAGGCGCTGGAGAATGCCGAGGCGTTGATGAAACGCATCCATCCGGATGACAGGGAACGCGTGACTCGCGAGAGACTGCACTCCGCCGATCACCTGACGCCCTGGCATAGCGAATTCCGCGTGCGGCATCGCGACGAGCACACACTCTGGGTAGAAGCCCATGGGCTGCCCCAGCGGCTCGAGGATGGCACCATCCTATGGACGGGCTACGTCAACGACATCACCGAGCGCAAGACCCTGGAGGACTCGCTGCAGGAGAGTGTCATTCGATTTCGTCAACTCGCCCGGACTGACCCCCTCACCGGCCTGGCCAACCGCGGTGAATTCTTTGCCCGGCTGGAGAACGCCATGAATCTGGCGGCGCGTCAGGGCCAGTCCATGGCCCTGCTATTCATCGACCTGGACCGCTTCAAGCCCGTCAACGACACCTACGGCCACGTCGCCGGCGATCAACTGCTCCGGGATGTTGGCGAGCGTTTGTGTCGTCGGCTACGTGACACCGACCTGGTCGCCCGGATCGGCGGCGACGAATTCACGGTACTGATGCCCGGCCCGATCAGCGCCCAGGCGGCCACACGCGTCGCGGAGCAGCTCTGCTCGATACTGGCAGCTCCCTTCCACCTCGCCGATGACGAGGTCACCATTTCCGCCAGCATCGGCGTGGCGATCTACCCCGAGCATGGCAAAAACGCTGAGGCCCTGACCCACGCCGCCGACCAGGCGATGTACCGGGCCAAGAGCGCCGGCCGAAACACCGTCAGGCTCTACCGACGAGACACTGACGCCAGCTGAGGCACGCCACCGTACACGGGCTTGCCCCACTCACGGGCAGGCGCCACCCGGCAAAGACCCCCCCAGGCATAGAAACAGACAAAGAGAGAGAGATGGCGCTTGGCCAGGGCTCGGTAAAATTGGGTTCATCGCAATTCGGCGTGAAAACGGTGGGAATTTCGCGTAGGCCGGATAAGCCGAAGGCGCATCCGGCGTGATGATGGTGCCCTCTCCACGCCCGGTGCGCTGTCGCTGACCGGGAACTCGCCTCACCGCCCTGCTACCTCGGGCAACGGCACGACCACGCCGACCGCTCCCCTTGCGATCGCGATTGAAGCCGCCCCTCGCAGAGCAGACGTGCGCCCACAAGGCCACAGAGCCTGAAGGGCAGCACTCTGTGGCGGGAGTGACATTCATGTCGCTCCCGCCACCTTCGACTCAGGCGCCCGGCGTTCTCCCCACCGAGTAGTAGGTAAACCCCTTCCCGGCCATGCGTGCAGGATCAAAGAGGTTGCGGCCGTCGAAGATCGTCGGCTGGCTCAACTGCTGCTGAATCAGCTCGAAGTCCGGGGCACGGAAGCTCTGCCATTCGGTCACGATCACCAACGCATCGGCGCCCTTCAGGGTCGCTTCCTTGGTGCCGCACAACGCGAGATCATCGCGGTTGCCATAGAGCCGCTGAGTCTCCTCCATGGCCTCCGGGTCATAGGCCTGCACCCGGGCGCCGGCCTCCCACAGCGCCTCCATCAACACGCGGCTGGGCGCCTCGCGCATGTCGTCGGTGTTGGGCTTGAAGGCCAGCCCCCACAGCGCGAAGGTGCGGCCGGCCAGCTCGCCGCCGAAGTGCGCGCGGAGCTTGGCAAACAGGGTGGTCTTCTGCTCGGCATTGCGCGCCTCCACCGCCTTCAAGACCTTGCTGTCGAAGCCGATATCATCCGCGGTGCGGATCAGCGCCTGCACGTCCTTGGGGAAGCAGGAGCCGCCATAGCCCACGCCCGGATAGATGAAGTGGTAGCCGATGCGCGGGTCGCTGCCGATGCCCTGGCGCACCGCCTCGACATCCGCCCCCAACTGCTCGGCCAGGTTGGCGATCTCGTTCATGAAGCTGATCTTGGTGGCCAGCATGGAGTTGGCGGCGTACTTGGTCAGCTCGGCACTCTTCACGTCCATCACGATGATCTTCTCGTGCTGGCGACTGAAGGGCGCGTAGAGCTCACGCATCACCTCCACGCTCTCCGGGTCCTCGGTGCCGATGATGATGCGATCGGGCTTCTGGCAGTCCGCCACGGCACTGCCTTCCTTGAGGAATTCCGGGTTGGAGACCACATCGAAGGTCAGCGCCGCCCTGCCCCGCTGCTCGAGCACCTCGGCCACCCGAGCGCGCACCCGGTCGGCGGTGCCCACCGGCACCGTGGACTTGTCGACGATGATGCGGTGCGACGTCATGTGCGCGGCGATGGTCTCGGCCACCTTGAGCACGTACCTGAGATCCGCGCTGCCGTCCTCGTCCGGCGGGGTGCCCACGGCGATGAACTGGATATCGCCATGGGTCACGCCCTCGGCGGCATCGGTGGTGAAGCGCAGTCGCCCGGCGGCATGGTTCTCCTTGACCAGGCCCTCGAGCCCCGGCTCATAGATCGGGATGACACCCTGCTCGAGGGCCGCGATCTTCTCCGCATCCACATCCACGCAGACCACCTGGTGGCCCACCTCGGCGAGCATCGTACCCTGCACCAGACCCACGTAGCCGGTGCCAAAAACAGTGACGTTCATGAATCACTCCTTGTGAGGGACAAGGACACAAGGGGTCAAGGAATCAAGGGGAGCCTGCCCTTGCGACTTGCCCCCTTTTTTCTCCCTTGCCCCTTTTAACCTGATAGTTGAGCTTGTAGGCCCGGTAAGCGACAGCGCGCCGGGCAGGCTACAGCCATTATCACGCCGGATGCGCCTCCGGCTTATCCGACCTACACCTTGTAGAAGTCGCGATACCACGCCACGAAGTTGGCCACCCCCGCCGTCACCGACGTGGCGGGCTTGTAGCCCACGGCCTTCTCCAGTTCGGTGCTGTCGGCGTAGGTATCCGGCACGTCGCCTGGCTGTAGCGGCAGCAGCTCCTTGATCGCCTCCTTGCCCAGCGCTGCCTCGATGGCCTCGATGTAGGTCGAGAGCTTCACCGGATTGTTGTTGCCGATGTTGAACAGCCGATACGGCGCATTGCTGGTGGCCGGGTCCGGGGCATCGCTGCTCCAGTCGGGATCGGGGGCCGCAATAGCATCGCTGGCGCGGATCACCCCCTCCACGATGTCATCGATATAGGTGAAATCCCGCGTGTGGTGGCCGTGATTGAATACCGGGATCGGCTCGCCGGCCAGGATCTTCCTGGTGAACAGGAAGAGTGCCATGTCCGGCCGACCCCAGGGGCCATAGACGGTAAAGAAGCGCAGCCCGGTGGTCGGCAGGCGGTAGAGGTGACTGTAGCTGTGCGCCATCAGCTCATTGGCCTTCTTGGTCGCCGCGTAGAACTGCAGCGGGTGGTCGACGCTGTCGTGCTCCGAGAACGGCATCTTCGTGTTGGCCCCATACACGCTGCTGGTGCTGGCGTAGGTCAGGTGCTTCACCTCGTGGTAGCGGCACGCCTCCAGGATATTGGTGAAGGCCACCACATTACTCTGCACATAGGCATGGGGGTTCTCCAGCGAATAACGCACGCCCGCCTGGGCGGCCAGGTGGATCACCCGCTCCGGCCGATGCGCCACGAACGTTGCATTGACCGCCTGCTGATCGGCCAGGTCCTCGCGCACGAACACATAGTCGCTACCGGACCGTGCTGCCGTCTCCTCGAGGATCTGCAGCCGCGCCTCCTTGATCGTCGGGTCGTAGTAATCATTGACCACGTCGAAGCCGATCACGCTGTCGCCGCGCTCCAGCAGTCGCTTGGCGGTATGGAAGCCGATAAAGCCGGCGTTGCCGGTCACGAGAATCTTCATCAGATACGCGCGGGATACCCCGTACGTTCAGTACGGGGAGGGATAGCGCGTCGCCCGAAGGGCGACTAGGCTGTCCGTCTCCCTTCTCCTGTTGTCGTGATTGAGGTTCGTTGGTGATAGCGATGCCGTCACCACGCTGAATGATGGTGCAGTATTGGTAGGCAATGCCTTGTACCGCCTCGTCAGGCGTCCGGATATTGAAGCTGCCGGTCTTGCGGATGGCGACGCGGCCAGTGTGGGGCGATCCCAGCCGTGCTTAAGGATCTGACCCCGCGGGATTCTAACAGGAAGTATAGTGGATCACCGTGTCCGCCGCGGTGAGGTTGAGGCCCGTGCCGCCGGCCTTGAGGCTGATCAAGAACACCGGAATTTCGCCCTGCTGGAACAGCGCCACCCGCTGGGTGCGGGTCTTACCGGGGGTGTCGCCGGTGAGCGTGGTGTAGGGGATCTTGTCGCGCTCAAGGGAGTGGCCGATCAGGCCGAGCATCTCGGTGAACTGCGAGAACACCAGGATACGCCGCCCCTCCTCGATCAAGGACGGCAGCAGCTCGCGCAGCTGCTCCAGCTTGGCCGAGCGGCGCACTTTCTTCGCGCTATCCAGCTTGACCAGACGGGGGTCACAGCAGACCTGGCGCAACTTGAGCAGCGCATCGAGCATCACGATGCCGGAACCGGCCAGGCCACGCTCGGCGATGGCCTGCTGTACCCGCTGGTGCTGGGCCAGACGCAGGCTCTTGTAAAGCTCGCGCTGGGTGCCGGTCAAGGTGATCTCGCGGCGACTCTCGGTCTTGTCGGGCAATTCTCCCAACACCTGCTGCTTGGTACGGCGCAGCATGAGCGGCGAGATGCGCCGCGAAAGACGCTGGCTCAGCGCGACGTCGCCGTCCTTTTCGATGGGCGTGCGGAAATGCTGGCCGAACCACTGCTGGCTGCCCAGCGCGCCCGGTGCCACCGCATCCAGCTGGGCCCACAGCTCGCCCAGGTGGTTCTCCAGCGGCGTACCGGTCATCGCCAGCGCCCGCCCGGCGTTAAGCTCGCGCACGGCCCGCGCCGTCTGGCTGGCGGCGTTCTTGATCGCCTGGGCCTCGTCGAGCACCAGCAGGCCCAACGTCATCTCGCGCAGCCGCTCCACATCGCGAATCAGCAGCGGGTAGGTGGTCACCACCAGATCGGCATGGGGCAGCGCCTCCTCGATCTGACGCTGGCGCTGAGCCTTGCCGCCTTGCAGGGCCAGCACCTCCAGGTTCGGCGCAAAGCGTGCCGTCTCGGCGCACCAGTTACCCACCAGGCTGGTCGGTGCCACCACCAGCACCGGCCCATCCAGCACGCCGCGGGTGCGCTCGTCGAGCAGGTGCGCCAACACTTGCACCGTCTTGCCCAGGCCCATGTCATCGGCCAGGATGCCGCCGGTGTCGAGCTCGGAGAGGAAGCGCAGCCAGGCCAGGCCGCGGGACTGATAGTCGCGTAGCTCGCCCACGAAGCCCTGCGGCGCCGGCAAGCTGGCCGGCAGTGTCTTGAGCCGCTGGGCCAGCGCCGCCACATCCTCGCGCCCTTCCCAGCGCTCGTGCTCGGCCAGCGGCGCCACCCGCTCGGCGGCGGTCACCGGCAGCTGAAGCGCCGCCTCAGGGTCACTCTCATCATTCAGCCAGTCGAGAATCGGCGCCATCAGCGACCGCAAGCGAGCAAGCGGCAATACCAGGCGGCGATCCTGGTCCAGCGTCAGCGTCCAACTGGCCGTGTCAGGTTCGTCGTCGTCAGGCTCCAGCGGGAAGTCAGGATGCTTGAGCAGCTGACGCAGGATGGGCAGCAGGTTGAGACGCTCCCCCTCCACCTCGATATCCAGTGCCAGGTCGAACCAGCCGTTGCCGGCCGGCTCGAGTTCGCCATGCCACGCCTCCGGAGCGAGATAGCGCGGCTCTTCCGGAAATTCGTCGCTGAACTCCACCCGGCAGCCTGCCTGGCGCAGTCGGGTGATCATCTCCCACCAGCCGTCGGGCCCGGCCAGATGTGTCGGCCACTCGGCGGCACTGGCGGGCGGGACGTCGCCGCTCGGCAGCAGTAGCGACCAAGTCGGAATATCCAGCTTGGCCGGCACCGCTCCTCGCTCCATCAGGGATTCCAGCGTCACCATGCCCGGCGGCAGGGTACGAATCTGTGCTGTCTCCATCGCCTTGTCACGGTGCACCGTCACCCGCTGGCCATTCTGGAAGACAGGGTCGATGTCCTTCCAGCGGGCCGTCACCTTGGCGCCGTCGTAGTCGAACCCCACCTCGGCAGCCCCCACGCTGATCCATTGTGGCACCAGCACACCATCACGATAGGAGAGCTGGCCGTTCGCTACCCGCATGGTGACCATGATCTGCGGCGCCACGCCCTCCAGGGTGCGTTCCTCCACCGTTTGGGGCGGCGGCACCCGATCGGCGAGCGCCGGCGTGTTGCGTAGCCGCTCACCCAGCCACTCACTCATCTCCGGTGGCAACGGCGGAGAATAGCGAAGCTGCCTGAGCAGATCCGGACTGCCCTCCATGCGGCCGAACAGACCATTCTCGGGGTCGAGATAGCAGAGCCCGCGACCGGCTCTCACCACCTGGGTCTCCGCCGAGAGCGTGTCTCGCGGCAGGATATCGGCCTGAAGGGTCTGGTTGCCCTCGGCGTCGGGATGCCAGCTGAGGCCAAGCGCGCCGTCGGGGCCCAACGCGAGCTGCGTC
>NZ_JAVLBC010000135.1:0-8890 GCF_031581305.1 Halomonas sp. | reverse complement strand
CCCAGCTCGTGGGTGGCCTCCTCGCGCATCTTGAACTTCTGGATCTTGCCGGTGACGGTCATCGGGAAGTCGTCGACGAACTTCACGTAGCGCGGGATCTTGTAGTGGGCGATCTGGCCCTTGCAGAAGGCCTTGAGCGCCTCTTCGTCGAGGCTCTCGCCTTCGCTCAACTTCACCCAGGCCATCACTTCCTCGCCATACTTCTCGTCGGGCACGCCGATCACCTGGACATCGGAGATGGCCGGATGGGTGTAGAGGAAGTCCTCGATCTCGCGCGGGTAGATGTTCTCGCCGCCGCGGATGATCATGTCCTTGATGCGTCCGACGATCGCCACATAGCCCTCATCGTCCATGGTGGCGAGGTCGCCGGTATGCATCCAGCCGGCCTTGTCGATGGCCTTGTCGGTGGCTTCCGGGTTGTTCCAGTAGCCGAGCATCACGCTGTAGCCGCGGGTGCAGAGCTCGCCGGTCTCGCCGCGGGGCACGACGGCGCCGGTGTCGGGGCTGACCAGCTTGACTTCCAGGTGGGGATGGATGGTGCCCACGGTGGTGACGCGTTTTTCCAGCGGGGCATCGGTCTGGGTCTGGGTACTCACCGGGCTGGTCTCGGTCATGCCGTAGCAGATGGTGACGTCCTGCATGTTCATGCGATCGATCACCTTGCGCATCACCTCGATGGGGCAGATGGAGCCGGCCATGATGCCGGTGCGCAGGCTGGAGAGGTCGAAGGTCTCGAATTCCGGATGCTCCAGTTCGGCGATGAACATGGTCGGCACCCCGTAGAGCGTGGTGGCCTTCTCCTCGGAGACCGCCCGAAGCGTCGCCTCCGGCTCGAAGCCGTCCCCGGGGTAGATCATGGTGGTGCCGTGGGTCACGCAGCCCAGGTTACCCATCACCATGCCGAAGCAGTGATAGAGCGGTACCGGAATCACCATGCGGTCGGCTTCACTGAGGTTCATGGTACGGGCCACGAAGAAGCCGTTGTTGAGGATGTTGTGGTGGGAGAGGGTGGCGCCCTTGGGTGCCCCCGTGGTTCCCGAGGTGTACTGGATGTTGATCGGGTCGTCGAACTGCAGGCTGGCCTGGACATCGGCCAGGTGCTCGGCGGAGACCTCGTCAGCATGGGCCAGCATCTGCGGCCAGGTGAGCATGCCGGTCAGCGCGCGGTCGGCATCGAGGCAGACCACCCGCTTGAGCTCGGGCAGGCGCTGGCAGGAGAAGGTGCCCGGGGCACCATCGCGCAGCTCGGGGGCCAGCTCGGCCAGGGTGGCAACGTAGTCGGAGGTCTTGAAGGCCCCCTGCAGGACCAGCGTCGAGGCACCGGACTGCTTGAGGGCGTAGTCGAGCTCGTGGGTGCGATAGCTGGGGTTGATGTTGACCAGGATGGCGCCGATCTTCGCGGTGGCGAACTGGGTGATGGTCCATTCGGCACAGTTGGGCGACCAGATGGCGACGCGATCCCCCTTGTCCACCCCCAGGGCGAGCAGGGCACGGGCCGCCTCGTCCACGGCCTGCTGCAGTGCCTTCCAGCTGTAACGCAGCCCCTGGTGGCGGCTGATCAGGGCGTCGCGTTCGGCAAAGCGTGACACGGTGTCGTCGAAACAGTCACCGATGGTCTGGCCCTTGAGGGGCGTATCACTGATGCCGCTGACGTAGCTGATCGATTGATGTTGGCGTGTCATGGTGTTTCTCGTCTTGTTGTTGCCTGTGGCGGTGTGCGTGAAACCGGTGATGACGTCGTGCTTCGCTTAGGCGGCGCCGGGTCGCCTGTTCGATGCTCAGGCCTCGTGGCCGAGGTTGCGCAGCACCTCTCGGGCACGGTGATCCACGTCGTCGAGCTCCATGCGCATCAGGCGGATGTCCTCCAGCTGTCTCTCGAGATTGGCGCGCTTGTCGGCCAGTATCTCCAGCAGTCGCCACAGCTGGCGAGCGTTGCCGTCGGGCATGGCGTCGTACATCATCACCACTTCGCGGATCTCGGCCAGCGAGAATCCCAGCCGCTTGCCGCGCAGGGTGAGCTTCAGGCGCACCCGGTCCTTCTCGCGGTAGATGCGCTTCTGTCCCTCGCGTCGGGGTGCCAGCAGGCCCTCCTGCTCGTAGAAGCGGATGGTACGTGGCGTGACCTCGAACATCCTCGCCAGCTCACCGATGGTGTAGTGTCGGTGCTGGCGGGGCAGGGCCTCCTGGCTGGCCTCGTCGGCCGGGGCACTTGTCTGTGTCATGACGTTGATCCTGTGACCGGGTGGTGAACCGGCGGTTTCCCACCTCGTCTGGCAACACTAGACGAGGTTTACGTTAACGTAAAGTGCTTGTTCGACCATGGGGTGATATGGGATAAACCTAGCAATTGCTAGGTTGGTGTCCAGCCGGCCGGGCGAGGCAACGATGTTGCCGGGTGTCCCCGAGACCCGCCTGGGGGCCGCAGTGGCCCGGACAACAACCACAAAGACGTCACCCACCCATTGCTGAACAAGAGGGATTCCCCATGGACTTCTCCCTGACCGATGACCAGAAGGCGCTGGCTGCGGCGGCCGCCGACTTCGCGAGGGCCGAGCTGGTCGACCACGCCGCCGACTGGGACGCGCGTTCCCACTTCCCGGTGGACGTGATCCGCCGGGCCGGCGAGGCGGGGTTCCTCGGCATCTATACCCCGGAGGAGCACGGCGGCCTGGGCCTCTCGCGCCTCGAGGCCTCGCTGATCTTCGAGCAGCTCGCCCAGGGCTGCATCGCTACCACCGCCTACCTGACCATTCACAACATGGTGACCTGGATGATCGCCAGCTGGGGCGACGATGCCCTGCGCGAGGCCTGGGTGCCTGCCATGGTAGCCGGTGAAGCGCTCGGCTCCTACTGCCTGACCGAGCCCGGTGCCGGCTCCGATGCCGCCAGCCTGCGCACCAGGGCCGTGCGCGAGGGGGACGAGTATGTCCTCTCCGGCAGCAAGATGTTCATTTCCGGCGCGGGGGCCACTGAGGTGCTGGTGGTCATGGCCCGCACCGGCGCACCCGACAGCGGCGCCGGCGGCGTCTCGGCGATCGTGGTACCGGCCGATGCCGCGGGGGTCGAGTACGGCAAGAACGAGGAGAAGATGGGCTGGAAGAGCCAGCCGACGCGCCTGGTCAGCTTCGACAGCGTGCGGGTGCCGGTCACCAACCGCCTGGGGGCGGAGGGGGAAGGCTTCCGATTTGCCATGAAGGGCCTCGACGGCGGGCGCCTCAACATCGCCAGCTGCTCGCTCGGGGCCGCCCAGCAGGCGCTGACCCTGTCGCGGGACTACCTCGCCGAGCGCAAGCAGTTTGGGCGCGAGCTGTCGAGCTTCCAGGCCCTGCAGTTCAAGCTCGCGGACATGGCCAGCGAATTGACGGCCGCGCGGTTGATGGTGCGTCATGCCGCATGGCGGCTCGACGAGGACGACCCCGAAGCCACGGCCCACTGCGCCATGGCCAAGCGCTTCGCTACCGACATGGGCTTCAACGTGTGCAATGAGGCTCTGCAACTTCATGGTGGCTATGGTTACATCCGTGAATACCCCCTGGAGCGTCTGGTCCGTGATACCCGAGTGCATCAGATTCTCGAGGGCACCAATGAGATCATGCGCCTGATCGTCGCCCGTCGCCTGCTGGCCGACGGTGTCATCGAATCCTTGCAATAGGAGAGCCCAGATGTCGGACCTTGCAGTACTCTTCGACGAGCTGCCCACCCGCGATGGTGGCCGCATTGGCGTGGCCACCCTCAACGCGCCGAAGTCGCTCAACGCCCTGTCGCTGGAGATGATCCGCCAGCTCGAGGCCAAGCTCGAGGCTTGGGCGGTGGACCGCAGCGTGGTGGCGGTGTGGCTCGAGGGCAGCGGCGACAAGGCCTTTTGTGCCGGCGGTGACGTGGTGGCCCTCTACCGCTCGCTGACCGAGGAGGGCGAGAACCGCGGTGCCGGCCGCGACGGCCTCTTCGCCGAGACCTACTTCTCCGCGGAGTACCGTCTCGACTACCGCATCCACACCTACCCCAAGCCGCTGATGGTCTGGGGCGACGGCATCGTCATGGGCGGCGGCCTGGGGCTGCTGGCCGGCGGCTTCCAGCGCCTGGTCACCGAGACCACGCGCATCGCCATGCCGGAAATCACCATCGGCCTCTATCCCGATATCGGTGCCAGCTGGTTCCTGGGGCGCATGCCCGCCGGGGTGGGGGCCTACCTGGGCCTGACCGGGGCCCAGCTCAATGCCCGTGATGCCCTGGACCTGGGGCTGGCCGACCGCTTCATCCCGAGGGAGCGCCGCGAGGCGCTGCTCGGCGCCCTGGAAGAGGCCGACTACGGTGACCGCAGCCTGTCGGCCCTGCGCGCCGGGGTGCAGGGGGTGCTCGACGGCCACGAGGACCGCCGCGCCGTGCCCGCCGGCCAGGTGTGGCCGCACCTTGACCATATTCAGGCGCTGGTGGGCCGGGTGGATGCGGTCACGGCCGTCAAGCGCATCCTGCGCGACACCACCGACGACGGCTGGCTCGCCGCCAACCGCGCCCGTCTCGAGACCGGCTGCCCGATGAGCGCCCAGTTGGTGTGGCGCATGCTCGAGCGCCACGCCCACACCAGCCTCGCCGATGCCTTCCGCGACGAACTTGGCCTGTCGGTGCAGTGCTGCCGCCAGGGCGATTTCGTGGAGGGGGTGCGCGCGCTGCTGATCGACAAGGACAAGGCGCCACGCTGGCAGCATACCAGTGTGGCCGGGGTGCCCCAGGCCGATATCCAGGCCCTGATGACCCCGCTCTGGTCCAGCGAGTCACATCCCCTTCGCGACCTCGGTGTCGGCCACCGGATCGGATGAAGACTGACGTTGCAACTGAGGTGCCCAGCGAGAGACGCAGGGGACAGGTCGTAGAGCGAGTCCTATGCCATGGATGGCATCGGTAGCGCCGAGGGACAGGGTCACAGCGCTTCCTCGATGGTCCGACACGTCGGGACATGTCGCCGGCCCAGTATCAAGCATTGCAGCTTCAGAGTTCACGAAATCAACAACAAGGAGCACAACCTATGAATATCGCCTTTATCGGCCTTGGCAACATGGGCGCGCCCATGGCCATCAACCTGGTCAAGGCCGGCCATGACGTCACCGTCTTCGATCTGGTTGAAAGCGCCATCCAGGCCCTGGAAGCCGAGGGGGCAAAGCGCGCTGCCAGCGCCGAGGCCGCCGCCGCTGGGGCGGACGTGGTCGTCTCCATGCTGCCGGCTGGAGCACACGTCAAGGGGCTCTATCTGGGCCGCGATGGCGCCCCGGGGCTGCTCGATGCCCTCGAGGGCAAGCCGCTGCTCGTCGACTCCTCGACCATCGCGCCGGATGATGCCCGCCTGGTGGGGGCCGCCGCCGCCGAGCGAGGCTTCACCTATCTGGACGCCCCGGTCTCCGGCGGAGTGGGCGGGGCCAAGGCCGGTACCTTGACCTTCATCGTCGGCGGCGAGGCGGTCGGTTTCGACCAGGCCAAGCCGCTGCTCGAGGCCATGGGCAAGAACATCTTCCACGCGGGGGAAGTGGGTGCTGGCCAGGTGGCCAAGATCTGCAACAACATGCTGCTGGGCATCCTGATGTCGGGTACCGCCGAGGCTCTGGCGCTGGGTGTGAAGAACGGTATGGATCCGGCCGTGCTCTCCGAGATCATGAAGCAGAGCAGCGGCGGCAATTGGGCGCTCAACGTCTACAACCCCTGGCCCGGCGTGATGGAAGGTGCTGCTGCCTCCCGTGACTACCAGGGCGGCTTCCTGACCGACCTGATGGCCAAGGACCTGGGGCTGGCCTGGGAGCTGGCGCTGGGTTCGAAGTCCACCGTCCCCATGGGGTCTCAGGCCCGCAACCTCTTCGCCCTGCACAGTGCCCAGGGCAGTGGCCAGCTCGACTTCTCCAGCATTCAGACCCTCTACCGCCAGGGCGAGGAGACGTAAGCGCCAAGCAGCCAAGCAGCCAAGAAAACCTCCAGCAGAGTCGCCTGCTGGAGGTTATTCCTTGTCGCCATGGTGGTGCGTGAGCAACATCCTGCTCGGCGCTCGGCGCGCTTTGCCCTCCCTTCGGGGACGCGGCACAATCCAGTGCCCGTTTTCTTGTCGAGAGCCTGCATGAGCGCACCCGCTTCCCCGTCCTCGTCCTCCGCCCCTCGGCCAGGTCCCGCCCGTCGCGACCTGCTCGAGGGGCCCATCGGCCTGACGCTACTGCGCAAGAGCCTGCCGGTGGTCGGCGGCATGATCGCCATGATGAGCTTCAACCTGGTGGATACCTGGTTCATCTCGCGCCTCGGCACCGAGGAGCTGGCGGCGGTGGCCTTCACCTTTCCGGTGGTGTTCACGGTGATCAGCCTGGCCATCGGCCTGGGCATCGGCACCTCGGCAGTGGTGGCCCGCCGGCTGGGGCAGGGCGACCTGGACACGGTCAGGCGGCGGGCCACCGATGCGGCCCTGATGGCGGTGGGGGTGGGGCTGTGCATGACGCTGCTGGGACTCGCCACCCTGGAACCGCTGTTCCGCCTGATGGGCGCCGATGACCTGCTGATGCCGCATATCCGCGACTACATGGGTATCTGGTACCTGGGGGCGGCGGCGGTCATCGTGCCGAGGGTGCTCAACAGCATCCTGAGGGCTCACGGCAATACGGCCACCCAGGGGCTGATGATGGTGCTGGCTGCCGGGGCCAATGTGCTGCTGGACTGGTGGCTGATCTTCGGCATCGGGCCCTTTCCGGCCCTGGGGGTCTCCGGCGCGGCGCTCGCCACCGTGTTGAGCTGGGCGCTCATGGCCGGTGTACTGGTCGTCCAGCGCGAACTGCGCGATCTCTTCGACCTGGCCGGCCTGACTGGGCGCGGGCTGCTCGATTCATGGCGTGAGCTTGGCCGCATTGCGGGACCGGCGGCCGTCACCAGTGTCTTCACGCCCATTGCCCTGGGGCTGGTGACTCGCATCGTGTCAGGCCATGGCCACGATGCGGTAGCCGGCTTCGGCGTCGGGACGCGTATCGAGGCGATCTCCCAGATCGCCGTGCTGGCGCTCTCCATGACCCTGTCACCGCTGGTCAGCCAGAATGCCGGCGCCGGCCAGCATGATCGCGTCCGTCGGGCGATCCTGGGTTGCTTCGTCTTCGTGCTGGCCTGGCAGCTGCTGGTCTGGGGCGTGCTGCAGTTGCTGGCACCCTGGCTGGTGGCCGGCTATGCCAAGCGAGCGTCGGTCGGGGAGGTATTGCGTAGCTTCCTCTGGCTGGTGCCTCTCGGGCTCGGTGCCCAGGGCGTGGTGATACTGGCGGTTTCCTCGTTCAACGCCCTGCACCGTCCTGCTCGTGCCATGCGGCTGTCGGTGGTCAGGCTCTTCGCGCTGACCGTGCCGCTGGCCTGGCTGGGCGGGCGGTTGGCCGGCAGCACCGGCGTCTTCGCCGGGATGCTCGCTGCCAACCTGCTGGTCGCGCTGGTCGCCTGGCGACAGATTCGCGCCGAGCTGGCGCGCCAGGGAGCGCGCTGAAAGACGAGCGAGCAGGCGACTTCGTACTTGGCAGATGCGTCCGTTTGGTCTACATTCTATGAAAATATAGAAATTACCAGCACGCCAATCGAGGACACTCCATGAGCCAGATCACCCCCGTCACCTGGGACGACCCCTTCCGCCTCGTCGATCAGCTCTCCGAGGACGAGCGCATGGTCCACCAGACCGCCCATGACTACTGTCAGGAGAAGTTGCTGCCGCGGGTGCTGGAGGCCAACCGTCACGAGCGCTTCGACCGCGAGATCATGAACGAGATGGGCGAGCTGGGCCTGCTCGGCGCGACCATCGACGGCTACGGCTGCGCCGGACTGAACTACGTCAGCTATGGTCTGATTGCCCGAGAAGTGGAGCGTGTCGACTCTGGATACCGAAGTGCCATGAGCGTGCAGTCGAGCCTGGTGATGTACCCGATCCATGCCTTCGGCAGCGAGACCCAGCGCGAGAAGTACCTGCCGAAACTGGCCAGCGGCGAGTGGGTGGGGGCCTTCGGTCTCACCGAGCCCGACCACGGCTCCGATCCCGGCGGCATGAGTACCCGTGCCACCCGAACCGATGCCGGCTGGCGGCTCAATGGCACCAAGACCTGGATCACCAACTCGCCCATCGCCGACGTCTTCGTGGTCTGGGCACGGGATGACGAGGGGGTGGTCAACGGCTTCATCCTCGAGAAGGGCATGAAGGGCCTCTCGGCCCCCAAGATCGAGGGCAAGTTCAGCCTGCGCGCCTCCATCACCGGCCAGATCGCCATGCAGGACGTTGAGGTCTCGGACGATCAGCGCCTGCCCGGCGTCACCGGCCTCAAGGGGCCGTTCTCCTGCCTCAACCGCGCCCGCTACGGCATCGCCTGGGGCACCATGGGAGCTGCCGAGGCCTGCTGGCATGCGGCCCGCGACTATACCCTGGAGCGCAAGCAGTTCGGTCGCCCCCTGGCCGCCAATCAGCTGATCCAGAAGAAGCTCGCCGACATGCAGACCGAGATCGCCCTGGGCTTGCAGGCGGCGCTGCGCGTCGGCCGCATGATCGACGACGGCCAGCTGGTCCCGGAGGCGATCTCGCTGATCAAGCGCAACAACTGTGGCAAGGCGCTGGACATCGCCCGGGTGGCCCGAGACATGCACGGCGGCAACGGGATCAGCGACGAGTACCACGTGATCCGCCATGTGATGAACCTCGAGGCGGTAAACACCTACGAGGGCACCCACGACGTCCATGCCCTGATCCTCGGACGTGCCCAGACTGGCATCCAGGCCTTTACCGGCTGAGCCGGCAGGCTACATGGCATGCGACTAACTGGCATGCGACGAACGAGGGTATCGGGAACAAGCCGAAGGGGAGGTCCTACGCCAGGGATGGCGTCGGTAGCGTACAGGGAGGTATTCACAGCGC
>NZ_JAVLBC010000325.1:0-1803 GCF_031581305.1 Halomonas sp. | reverse complement strand
GGGTGTGAATGGCCCCGGTCATGTCGACGAAGATCGCCTCGCCCGGCGCCAGGTCACGGTGCAGATCGAAGCCGCCCACATCGAGCGCCACCGACTCGGACGCGATCATCACCTCCTGCCCCTGCCCTTCGTCGCGGGTGCCGAACACCACCGGACGGATGCCGTGGGGATCGCGGAAGGCCACCAGCCCCACGCCGTTGATGATCGCCACCGCGGCGTAACCGCCCCGGCAGCGACGGTGCACGCGGCGCACCGCGTCGAAGATATCGCCGGGCTCCAGGTGCAGGCCCTGCTTGCCCAGCTCATGGGCGAAGACATTGAGCAGCACCTCCGAGTCGGAACTGGTGTTGATATGGCGCAGGTCCGAGGAGAAAAGCTCCTGCTTGAGCTGGTCGGAATTGGTCAGGTTGCCATTGTGAGCCAGGGTGATGCCGTAGGGCGAGTTCACATAGAACGGCTGGGATTCCGCCTCGCTGGAGGAACCCGCGGTGGGATAGCGCACATGGCCGATACCCAGATTGCCCTTCAGGCGCGTCATGTGGCGAGTGTGGAAGACGTCCCGCACCAGGCCGTTGCTCTTGCGCAACAGGAAGCGGCCCTCATGCCAGGTCATCATGCCGGCGGCATCCTGTCCGCGATGCTGGAGCACTGTCAGGGCGTCATAGATGCCCTGGTTCACCGCCTGCTTGGCCATCAGGCCCACGATACCGCACATTCCACCTTACCTCGCTTGCCTGGAACTTACGTTAAAGAGTCGGGACAGGACCGTGGTCCGGCCTGCCCCGGAATTCACATGTCAGGGCGTCGTTGCTTCACCGCCTTCTTGCGGGCCATTGTCGGTTTCCGGCGCCGGCAGGGATAGCTCGCGCAGCGATGCCGGCGCCTCGGGCAAGCGCCCTTCCCAGCCCTCGAGATGGCTCAACGCCCAATCACGCAACTGCTCGACGGCCGGCCGCAGCTCGGCCTCCTGCCAGGCCTGGAGCTGGGCCAGCGGCGTCAGGCTGAGCAGGATGGTCGCCAGCACCAGGATCGCCGCGCCCTTGGCCATGCCGAAGGCGGCGCCGGTCACCCGGTTGAGCAGCCCCATTCCGACCCACTCGACGGCGGCATGGACCATGCGGATGACGATACCGCAGAGCAGGATCACCGCGAAGATCACCAGCACGAAGGCCAGTACCAGGCGCCCATCCGGGTTATCGATCACCCCGGAAAGCAGGTCTGCCACCGGCTCGGCCAGCAACCGTGCCGCCAGCAGGGCAATGATCCAGGCAGCCAGCCCCAGGGCCTCGCGGATCAACCCGCGCAGGAAACCGGAAAGCCCGGTCACCACCAGCACTGCCACGAAGAGCCAGTCGATCCAGGTCAGCGCCATGCTCAGTTGCCCGCCCGCACCAGCAAGCCCTGGAGATTGGCCTCGACCTTCAACTCTGCCATCACCGCCTCACCCTCGCGGGAGGTGGTGTAGGGCCCGACATAGACGGTCGTCAGGCCATTGTCCCGAACGCGGCTATAGACCGGCAGGCCCTGCGCGGCCAGGTTCGACGCGAGACGCTCGGCATTGGCCGGCTCCCCGAAGCTGCCCACCTGGACGGCCCATTCACCCTCCGCGGCCGGCTCGCGGTCCGACTGCTCGGTCTGGCTCGAGAGGCGCTGGTCGGCGGCCCGGGCCAGCTCGGCGATGGGATCCTCGGGGGGAACGTCACCCGCCTCGGTGTCCGGCGTTTCCGACGAGGACGCCTCGGCCACCGCCTCAACCGCCTGCTCGCCCCCCTCCGCCGGGGTCTCCTGGCTTGGCGCCGACGC
>NZ_JAVLBC010000134.1:0-8896 GCF_031581305.1 Halomonas sp. | reverse complement strand
CGAGGCGCTAGCCGGCCAAGGATTTGCCAGGGTGCGGGTCATGGCCCGTGGCATCGATGGCGAGCGCTTCTCACCGGCCCATCGTGACCCCGGCCTGCGAGCCAGCTGGGGCAGCGATACCCACCGACCCGTGGCGCTCTACGTAGGGCGCCTGGCCGTGGAGAAGAACCTTGACCTCCTGCGCGAGACCTTCACGGCAATGCAAGCCGCCCGTCCCGATCTCAGTCTGGTGGTGGTCGGTGACGGTCCGGGGCGGGCCGCGCTGCAACGCGCCCTGCCCCAGGCCCACTTCACCGGCTTCATCGACCGGGATGAGCTGGTGCGCTACTACGCCAGTGCCGACCTCTTCGTCTTCCCCTCGACCTCGGAGACATGGGGCAACGTGGTGCTTGAGGCCATGGCCAGTGGGCTCGCCGTGGTGGCCTTCCGACATGCCGCTGGCACCGAACTGATCGAGGACGACCGCAACGGTGTCAGCCTGCCGGTGGGTGACGAGGCCGGTTTCCAGGAGGCCGCCACGGCTCTCAGCCAGCAGCCGGCCCGCTATGCCCGTCTGGGGCGCGCCGCCAGGGAACGCGCCTTGACGTACCGCTGGTCCGCGATTGCCGATACCTTCCTCGCCACCCTGGCCCAACCCCGGGAGCACCACGATGAAGCCGCATCCGCCTGACGTGTTTGAACGCCTCGACCTCATGGAGTGGCAACTCTGCCGGCGCTTGGTCAGCTTCAACGTCCACCCGCCCTGGCTGACTCTGCTACGGCTGGCCAGCAAGCTGGGTGACTGGCCGCTGTGGGTCGGACTGATCCTCGCCCAGCCGCTGCTCAATCCCGCCGGAAGCGGCCAGCGGATGGCTCAGTACACCGCCACGGCCGTGGTGGCCATCGGTATCTACAGGCTCCTCAAGACACGCCTGTGTCGCGAGCGGCCCTTCATTACCTTCAGCGGCGTCATCCGCTGCAGTGAGCCCGCCCGGGACCGCTACAGCTTCCCCAGCGGTCATACCATGCATGCGGTGCTGTTCTGCACCCTGACCGCCGCCCATGCCCCCTGGCTGCTGGCCTGGCTGGTCCCCGTCGCGCTGCTGATTGCCGTATCGCGGGTGGGCCTGGGGCTGCACTACATCAGTGATGTGGCCGCCGGCGCCCTGCTCGGGTTGGGCTTTGCCCTGGTCAACCTGCAGCTAGCCGGCTGACGGTGTGTTACTGGCCGCCAGCGGGTCGGGATGGCATGCTGACGTCATGTCGCCTCCACACGCCCTGCCGGGCGAGCCCCTGCTCGACTCGCCTCCCCTGACCCTGTTCCCCGGACTGCTCGGCGAGCTCGCCGCAACCCGGCTGCTGATGCAGCTCGATCAGGCGCTGGCGTGGCAGCGACCTAGCCTGCGACTCTATGGACGCGAGCATCCGATCCCCCGCCGCCAGCTCTGGATGGGCGACCAAGACGCCCGCTACCACTACTCGGGCCGGGACTTCCTGCCCGAGCCGTGGCACCCCTCGGTAAAAGCGCTGCGCGACCGAGTGGTCAGCGCCCTGGCGAACGCCGGCACCAGGGCCCGCTTCAACAGTGTGCTGCTCAATCGCTACGCCGGCGGTGAGGAACGCATGGGCTGGCATAGCGACGACGAGCCCGAGCTTGGCCCGGACCCGCTGATCGCCGCGGTAAGCCTGGGGAGCGAACGGCCGCTGCGCTTTCGCTGGAAGGACCGTTCGAATGAGGCCTTCAATGTCTGGCTGCCCCATGACAGCCTGCTGGTGATGGGGGCCGGCGTGCAGGATAGGCTGCAACACGCCCTGTTGCCTCGCCGGCTGCCCGGGCTGCGCATCAGCCTCACCTTTCGCCTGGTGAACCCGACGGCGTCGCCTGCCTGACACGCTGCAGCGCTTGATGCTTGTCCTTCATGACAGAACGGCCACCCCGCTCGGGATGGCCGTTGATGGATGCCTGAAGATAGATAACGGTATAAAAAATCCGCCGGGCCTTAGCCCCGATAGTAGCCGGGAGTGACGAAGGGCATCTTGCTCACCGTCATCGGCAGCCGCTTGCCGCGCACCTCGGCATAAACGGTGGTACCAACCTCGCTGGCTTCGATGGCCACATAGCCCATCGCCACCGGCTGGCCGACGCTGGGACCGAAACCTCCCGAGGTCACCCGGCCCAGATACTTACCCTCGGTATCGTAGAGCTCGGCCCCCTCACGCACTGGGGCACGGCCCTCACCGAGCAGCCCCACCCGCTTGCGGCGGTGATCCTTCGACTCCACCTGATGGAGGATCAAGTCAGCCCCGGGAAAGCCGCCGGCACGATCGCCGCCGCGACGGCGCGGCTTGCCGATAGCCCAGATCAGCCCCGCCTCTACCGGCGTCGTTTGGGTATCGATATCGTGGCCATAGAGGCACAAGCCAGCCTCGAGACGCAGCGAGTCACGGGCACCCAGGCCGATCGCCTCGACGTCCTCTTCCGCCAGCAGCCGGCGCGCCAGGTTCTCGGTGTCGTCGGCAGCCACTGACATCTCGAAGCCGTCCTCTCCCGTGTAGCCACTACGACTGACCCAGACCTCAATGCCCTCGATGATGAAACGGCCATGCTGCATAAAGACCATCTCGCAGGCTTGGGGACAGAGTCGCTGCATCACATCGGCCGCCGCCGGCCCTTGCAGCGCCAGCAGGCCGCGGTCGACCACCTCAACCTCATGATCGAGCATGCCACGGTGCAGGTGGGCGATATCCTGTTCCCGACACGCGGCGTTGACCACCAGATAGAGGTGATCGCCGGCATTGACCACCATCAGGTCATCGAGGATCCCCCCTTCTTCAGCCGTGAACAGCGCATAGCGCTGCATGCCTTCGGGCAGGCCGACGATGTCCGCCGGCACCAGAGTCTCCAGCGCCTCGGCCGGCCGCGGCCCGTGCAGCAGGATCTGCCCCATGTGGGAAACATCGAAGAGCCCGCAGGCACGACGGGTATGCTCGTGCTCTCGCTTGACCCCCAGCGGGTACTGTACCGGCATGTCGTAGCCGGCAAAGGGCACCATCTTGGCCCCCAGCTCCACGTGCAGGTCGTGCAGGGGGGTATGCTTGAGTTCACTCATGTCTTACTCACTCATGGCTTGGGTCCAACGCAAGAGAGGTGCCCTCGGGGACACCTCTCCGGCGTGACTCACTCTCAGGATTTGTCGTGGTCCAGCTCCTCGCCCGGCAGGATCTTCTTGCCGTCGAAGTAGTCACGGGCCAGCTTGAAGACCACCGGTGACAGCAGCGCCAGGGCGATCAGGTTGGGAATGGCCATCATGGCATTGAAGACGCTCGCCAGCACCCAGACAAGATCCAGGTTCGCCATAGCCCCGAGCGGGATCGCGATGATGAACAGCACGCGGTAGAGCATGATCGAGCGGGTACCGAACAGGAACTGGAAGCACTTCTCGCCGTAGAAGGACCAGCCCAGGATGGTGGTAAAGGCAAAAACCGCAAGGGCGAAGGTCACCACGTACTCACCGATACCCGGCAGCGCCAGGTCGAAGGAAACCGCCGTCAAGCGCGCACCGGTTTCACCGCCGCTCCACTCAACGCTGGTGAGAATGACCAGGGCGGTGATGGTGCAGACGATGATGGTGTCGATGAAGGTGCCCAGCATGGCGATCAAGCCCTGCTTAATCGGGTCCTTGGTCTGCGCCGCGGCGTGGGCAATGGGCGCGCTCCCCAGGCCGGCCTCATTGGAAAAGATGCCGCGCGCCACACCAAACTGAATCGCCATGGCCACCCCGGCACCGGCAAAGCCCCCTGCCGCGGCAATGGGATTGAAGGCATGGTAGAAGATCATGCTGAACGCCTCGCCGATCTGGCCGGCGTTGAGAATCAACACCAGGATACCCGCCAGCACATAGGCGATCCCCATTATCGGCACCAGCTTGCCAGCCACCCTGGCGATACGCTTGATGCCACCCAGAATCACGGCGCCGGCCAGTACCATCAGGATGAAGCCGGTGAGCCAGTGAGGCATACCCAGCGACTCGCTCAGCCCTTCGGCCACCGAGTTGGACTGCACGGTGTTGCCGATGCCAAAGGCCGCCACAGCCCCGAAGAAGGCGAAGGCACCGCCCAGCCACAGCCATTTCTTGCCCAGACCGTTCTTGATGTAGAACATCGGCCCGCCGACGTGGTAACCGGTACTATCGGTCTCGCGGTAGCGAACCGCCAGCACCGCCTCGGCGAACTTCGTCGCCATGCCCACCAGCGCCGTGATCCACATCCAGAACACCGCCCCCGGGCCACCCAGGAAGATGGCGGTCGCCACGCCGGCAATGTTGCCGGTCCCGATGGTGGCAGACAGCGCTGTCATCAGGGCATTGAAGGGCGAGATCTCACCCTCTTCTTCCTTTGTCTTCTTCTCACCCGGCGCCCGCTTGCGATCACGCCCCTGCCACATCAGCTTGAAGCCGGTGCCAAGCTTGCGAATCGGCATCAGCTTCAGGCCGGCCTGCAAGTAGATGCCGACACCCAGCAGGAGGATCAGCATGGGAACGCCCCATACGATACCTTCCACCGAGCTTAAGAATGTCATTAATGCTTCCACGGGAGTCTCCCTTGTTCACGCTTGTTGTGACCCGCCATCCACCACGGAGTCGCCTGACCCACAGAAAGACAAAATGGCATGGACAGGCCAGGGTTCGACGAAAGATCAACAGGACGAATGCCTTCACGATAGCGGATCCAGCCACTGATGCACCAGCCCGATGAACCGGGGGAGACATCACAGCGGCACCGCGGACGGTGTCGCCGCCTGTTTCCGATCGGAAACGCGGCAAGCCTACTGTCGACATCGATAACAGGCAAGAGGAGGACGCCGCGCGCCGGGGCTGGCACTGGACGAACCGGCTCGGGCAGACCAACCTGTGAACGGGTCGAAGAGCGCCAGATGCCGAACCGACCCACCGGGAGGACTCGCCAAATGCCGACAATGGCGTTAGCATTCGCGAATCTGAAAACCTTTTTCGTATAGGAAATCACGATGAGCTCTATCCCCGCCAACCTGCGCTATGCCGAAAGCCATGAATGGGTCCTCGACAATGGCGACGGCACCGTGACCATCGGCATCACCGACCATGCCCAGGAGGCACTGGGCGACGTGGTCTTCGTCGAACTTCCCGAGGTGGGCCGCACACTGGCCGTGGGCGACGAGTTCGGCGTCATCGAGTCGGTCAAGGCCGCCTCCGACCTCTACGCGCCGGTGGCCGGCGAGATCCTCGCGGTCAACGAGGCCCTTGAGGATGGCCCCGAGACCGTCAACGAGTCGCCCTACGAGGATGGCTGGATCATGAAGGTTCGCCTCGAGGACGCCAGCGTTGTCGACGACCTGCTCGATGCCGATGCCTACCAGGCAGTCGCTGCGGCCGAAGAGTGATCCTCACCCCCCGCGCCCGCCTCAGGACCGGCCAGCTAATACCGGCCGCTGATGTCTGGCGACATTCCCGGCCTCGTCCCTGACGAGGCCGGCCCATTTCGATGATCCTCGGGGCGAGGCCCCGTCACGTACACAGGGTGTTCCATGGCTTTCGACAACCGCCGTCTGGCCGATCTGGCCGCTCACGATGCCTTCCTTCAGCGCCACAATGGACCGGCCGGTGCCGATGTGGACGGTATGCTCACCACCCTCGGCATGGATAGCCTGCCTTCGCTGATCGAGGCCACCGTTCCCGCCGGCATCCGGCTGGGACGTGAGCTGGACCTGGACCCACCGAAGAGCGAGGCCGAGGCCCTGGATTACCTGCAGCGCCTGGCCCGCCAGAACCGAGTCGTCAAGAGCTACATCGGCCAAGGCTACTACGACACTCACCTGCCGACGGTGATACAGCGAAACGTGCTGGAGAACCCAGGCTGGTACACCGCCTACACCCCCTACCAGCCGGAGATCTCCCAGGGCCGCCTGGAAGGCCTGCTCAACTTCCAGCAGATGGTCATGGACCTCACCGGCATGGAGCTGGCTAACGCCTCGCTGCTCGACGAGGCGACGGCCTGCGCCGAGGCCATGGCGCTGTGCAGGCGCGCCAACAAGAAGGCCAAGAGCGACACCTTCTTCGTCGCCGAGGATGTCTTCCCCCAGACCCTCGACGTGGTGCGCACCCGCGCCGCCTGGTTCGGTTTCGAGCTGGTGGTGGCGCCGGCCGAGGAGCTCGCCGAGCATGAGGTCTTCGGTGCTCTGCTGCAGTACCCGGGCAATAGCGGCCGTGTCCGCGATCTGGCGCCGCTGCTCGCCGCGGCCCGCGAACATGGCGTGATGACCTGCGTGGTCGCCGACATCATGGGCCTGGTGCTGCTCAAGGAGCCGGGAGCCCTTGGCGCGGACATGGTGGTGGGCTCCTCGCAGCGCTTCGGCGTGCCCATGGGCTATGGCGGCCCTCATGCCGCCTTCTTCGCCACGACGGACAAGCTCAAGCGCGCGATCCCCGGCCGCATCATCGGCGTTTCCCGGGACAGCCGCGGCAACACGGCGCTGCGCATGGCCATGCAGACCCGCGAGCAGCACATTCGCCGCGAGAAGGCCACCTCCAACATCTGCACCGCCCAGGCACTGCTGGCCAACATCGCCGGCTTCTACGCCGTCTATCACGGCGCCGAAGGGCTCACCACCATCGCCACGCGCATCCACCGCCTGACCACGATCCTCGCCGAAGGTCTGAAGGCCAAGGGGGTCGTCCTGGCCCACGACAGCTGGTTCGATACCCTGCGCCTGACCGGTGTGGATGCCGGCAAGCTCCATGGCCGGGCCATGAACCAAGGCCTCAACCTGCGTTACTTCGCGGGCGGCGACGTGGGCCTGAGCCTCGACGAGACCACCACCGCCCACGATGTGGACGTGCTGTTCGACGTGCTGCTCGGCGAGGAGCACGGCCTCTCGGTGCGCGAGCTCGACGACCGGGTGGTGGCCGAGGGGCTCACCGGCATCCCGGCGACCTGTCGTCGCGAGTCGGACTTCCTGACCCACCCGACCTTCCGCCGCTACCACAGCGAGACGGAGATGCTGCGCTACCTCAAGCGCCTGGAGAACAAGGACCTGTCGCTGGCCCACGCCATGATCCCGCTGGGCTCGTGCACCATGAAGCTCAATGCCACCAGCGAGATGATTCCCATCACCTGGCCGGAGTTCGCGCGCATCCACCCCTTCGCGCCCCGCGACCAGGTGGCCGGCTACCGGCAGATGATCGACGAGCTGGCCGACTTCCTGGTGGAAGTCACCGGCTACGACCACATCTCCATGCAGCCCAATTCCGGCGCTCAGGGCGAGTACGCCGGCCTGGTGGCGATCCGGCGCTACCAGGCCGCCGAGGGCGAGGGGCACCGCGACGTCTGCCTGATCCCCAGCTCGGCCCATGGCACCAACCCGGCCTCTGCCGCCATGGCGCGGATGAAGGTCGTGGTGGTGGAGTGCGACAGCGACGGCAACATCGACCTCGACGACCTGCGCGCCAAGGCCGACCAGCACCGTGACGCTCTCTCGGCGATCATGATCACCTACCCCTCCACCCACGGCGTCTTCGAGGAGAGCGTGCGCGAAGTGTGCGACCTCGTGCATGCGCACGGCGGCCAGGTGTACATCGACGGCGCCAACATGAACGCCCAGGTGGGCCTGACCCGCCCTGGCGACTTCGGCGGCGACGTCAGCCACCTCAACCTGCACAAGACCTTCTGCATTCCCCACGGCGGCGGCGGGCCGGGCATGGGTCCCATCGGCGTCAAGGCCCACCTGGCGCCCTTCGTCGCCAACCACGTGGTGACCCCGCTGGACGGCGTCGAGGCAAGCTGTGGGGCCGTCTCGGCCGCGCCCTATGGCTCGGCGTCGATCCTGCCGATCTCCTGGGCCTACATCAAGATGATGGGGGCCCGCGGCCTGCGCGAAGCCACCGAGCTGGCGATCCTCAACGCCAACTACATCGCCCGGCGGCTCGAGGGGCACTACCCGGTGCTCTACAAGGGCCGGAACGGTACCGTGGCCCACGAGTGCATCATCGACATCCGCCCGCTCAAGGCCCAGTCCGGCATCAGCGAGGAGGACATCGCCAAGCGCCTGATGGACTACGGCTTCCACGCCCCGACCATGTCCTTCCCGGTGCCCGGCACGCTGATGATCGAGCCCACCGAGTCGGAGTCGCGCTACGAGATCGACCGCTTCTGCGACGCCATGATCGCCATCAGAGAGGAGATCGCCTCCGTGCAGCGCGGCGACTGGCCGGCGGACGACAACCCCCTGGTCAATGCCCCGCACACCATGGCCGACCTGATGGACGACGGCTGGGCGCGCCCCTATGACCGAGAGCTCGGCGCCTTCCCCTCCGAGGCGGTCAAGGCAGCCAAGGTCTGGCCGGCGGTCAACCGGGTCGACAATGTCTTCGGTGACCGGCAGCTGATCTGCTCCTGCCCGAGCATCGACGAGTATCGTGACTGAACGACGCGACTGACGACGCCCATCGCCCGCGTGCCCCGCGGCAAGACACAGGCCCCGCCATGGCGGGGCCTGCTGCCGTCAGGCCTCGTGGCGTTCCGGCCCCTCGCCGAAACCGAAGCGTTCGTGATGGCGCTGCTCGCGATAGCCTTCGAGCAGCCGCACGTAGCGACGCGGCATCTGCTCGCCGGCACGCATGACCAGATGCAGGGTCTCGTGGACCGGCTGGGGCAGGGTGAGCTCCTTGACCTGGCGCTGCCAGGGCGACGTCTCCAGCACCACCCGCGAGACCACGGTGAAACCGAGCCCGCGTGCCACGGCATCCAGCACCATGCTCACCTCGTTGGTGAAACCCTGCCGCGGAAAGTGGCTCATGGAGCGGAAGTCGGGAAAGTTGGCCCGTAGCAGAGCGCTGGCATGCCCCTCCCCTCCCGAATAGCTGATGAAGCCGATCCCCATCAG